>NZ_JBEYVO010000017.1:0-233825 GCF_040644055.1 Streptomyces sp. NPDC047043 | reverse complement strand
GGCCCGTGAACACCAACGCCTCTACCCCGACCCCGACCAGCACAAGTACAGCCTCACGGCTTGATCCTGACCGTCACTTCAGAGGATCCGCACCCAAACGAGTTGGCGGGCGGGAAGCCACCATGGCTTCCCGCCCGCCAGGTCGTGATGCTGGGTCAGGCGCTGGTTGCTGCGGTGTAGCGGGCGGTGACGTCGTCCCAGTTGACCAGGTCTCACAGCCTGGTCACGTAGTCGGGGCGGACGTTCTTGTATTGCAGGTAGTAGGCGTGCTCCCGGGCCGACAGGAACTGCGTCGAAAGGCTCGCCCTGTTGCCATGACCATCAGAGTGACGCTCGCTGACGGCACTCAGGTCCGCGGGCGGTGGATCCGCGCACGTGAACTGGACCGCAAGGCCGCATGGGCGCAGCAGGCGGCACTCGCTGCTGAGAGCCTGCGTCCTCAGACGAACTTGCCAGCGCAAGACCCACAAGTACGGCAGCGGCGGCTCCTGGCTCTGCCAGTGGTGCATAGCCGCGGTACAGCAGCAGTGGGGTGCGACCGTCCGCTTCACCAGCACCCGTCCCTGACTGCCGTGCCCGCCGCGTAGAGCGTCAGGTACGGCTTGCCCCGGGGCAGGTGTCGGCCACAGCCCGCTACCCCGAACCACTCGTCTGGTTCCCGGCACGCAGGATGAGCCGCAAGGTGTCCGTCAGTGCCGTGGTGGGCATGGCCGGATCGGCGATGCGCTGGACGCCGAGTCCGATGCCCAGGCTGAGAAGGGTCATGGCCGCCTGCCCTGCGGGCATCGCGGGCGACGTGCCCAGTTCCTCGGCCAGCCCGCCGATCAGCTGGGCGAGCGCCTCGCGGATCGCGGCGACGCGTGCCGCGATCTCCCGGCGCAGTTCGTCGTCGTTGCGCGCGCTGGTGAGGAACTCGACCTCAAGCGTGGTCCAGGCCTCGTCACCAATGTGCGCCTCCGCCCAGGCGGCGAAGGACGCCAGGCGGTCGTCAATCGTCGCGTCCCACAGGACGGAGTCCGTGAGCAGGGCCAGCTGCTCGGCCCGGACCTCGTCGAGGACCGCCAGGCACAGGTGGTCCTTGCTGCGGAAATTGGAGTAGACGGCTCCCTTGGAATAGCCGGCCGTCTCAGCGACGTCGCTCAGCGAGGTGGCGTCGTAGCCGTCGCGGAGGAACAGTTCCCGCGCGGTGGCGACGAGCCGCTCACGAGTGCGTTCCTGGCTCTCGACGCGGCTGAGGCGGACCATGTCTCGCTCCCTCTCCCGTCCTGCGCGGTCTCCCGGGAGTACCTGGACATACGGCAACACCCAGACTCCTCCCGGATCCTAACCCGGCTCACGGGCTGTGCAGCGCATCGAGATACCGCTAGTATCCCGATCTCACTGGTATCCCGATTGGGCGGAGAAACCCCTGTGACCGCGACAGGCACACGAACGACCCCTTCTCGAGGACTGGTACTGGGCTGTGGCGGAACACTCGGCGCAGCATGGACCATCGGCGCACTGCACTCGCTCCAGCAGGCCTTGCGATGGGACCCGCGTACGGCCGAAGTGCTGGTAGGCACCTCCGCCGGGGCCGAGACGGCGGCCATGCTCGGCGGCGGAATCGGCGTCGAGGAGCTGCTGGCGGCGCAGTCGGCCCGGCCCGGCGCCCGCCCGGAGCTCACCGCGCACTTTGCCTCCCCGCCCCGGCCTATCCCGCCCCGGCCCGCCCTCTTTCCCGGATCACCACGCCTGGCACGCGGCGCATGGGGCCGCAGTGTTCCCGCGCTGGCCGGTCTCTCCGGCCTGCTGCCCCAGGGACGCGGCGACACCCGGTGGCTGACCGCTCTGGCCGACTTCCTGACACCCACCGGCCAGTGGGTCGCGCATCCGGCGACCTGGCTGGTAGCCGCCGACTTCGACACGGGGCGGCGCACCGTGTTCGGACACCCCGACACGCGGCACGCCCCGCTCCGGGACGCGCTGCGCGCCTCCTGGGCTGTACCGGGCTGGTTTCCCCCCGTCCACATCGCCGGCCGGCGTTACGCGGACGGCGGCATCCTCTCCACGGCCTCCGCCGATCTGCTGCTGCACAGCGGTCTCGACGAGGTGTACGTCGTGGCGCCGATGAGCTCGTCCGATCCAGGCCCGCGCAAGGGACTCGGCCGGGCGGAGGCGCTGCTGCGCCGGGTCATGACCCGCACCCTGGACGCGGAGTGCGCCGCGCTGCGAGGGGCGGGCATCCGGGTGGTGCGGATCGAACCCACCGCCGCCGACCTGGAGGTGATGGGCGGCAACCTCATGGACGGGCGGCGGCGTCCAGCAGTGCTTGAGACGTCCCTACGCACCACACGGGCCGTCGTCCGCGACCTCCTCCGCTCACCCGATTCACCCGCCGTCGAACGGACCGGAGCCTGACATGCCGTATGCCGAAAAATCCGAGACGGCCGAGATCCGCGAGACCCACGACGTGGAGGCGCTCGTCATCGGCAGCGGACTGTCCGGCATCGGGGCGGCCATCCGGCTGCGCCAGGCCGGAGTGCGCGACCTCGTCCTCGTCGAGAAGGCGGGCGAACCGGGCGGCACCTGGCGGGACAACACCTATCCGGGCTGCGCCTGCGACGTGCCCTCCGCCCTCTACTCGTACTCCTTCGCGCCCAACCCCGGGTGGACGCGCGCCTTCGCGGGACAACCCGAGATACGCGCCTACCTCCACGACACGGCGGCGGCGTACGGCATCACCCCACTCATCCGGTTCCACAGCGAGGTTACCCAGGCGCGCTGGCACCGGGCCGACGCTCGTTGGCACGTCGAGACCTCCGGCGACCGCTACACGGCCCGCTTCCTGATCTCGGCGGCGGGGCCCTGGCACGAACCGCTGCTCCCCGACATCCCTGGTCTGGCCGACTTTCCGGGCGAGGTCTTCCACTCCTCGCGCTGGCGTCACGACCACGACCTCACCGGCCGACGCGTTGCAGTCGTCGGCAGCGGCGCCTCGGCCGTGCAGTTCGTCCCCGCCATCCAGCCCGACGTAGCCCGGTTGCATCTGTTCCAGCGCACGGCCCAGTGGGTGCTCCCCAAACCGGACCACTACGTGCCGCGTGCCGAACGCCTGCTCATGCGACGGGTGCCCGCGGCCCAACGGGCGCTGCGCAATGCGGAGTACGCGGCGATGGAAGCCCTCGGCGTCGGCTTCCGCCATCCGGCTCTCCTGCGAGCCCTGCAGAAGGTGGGCGCGCTCCATCTCCGGGCCGCCGTGCAGAATCCGCGGCTGCGCCGGGCGCTGACCCCCGACCACACTCTCGGTTGCAAACGGCTCCTTCTCTCCAACACCTACTATCCGGCCTTGACCCGGCCCAACGTCACCGTGCACGCAACTGCGGTCGAGTCCGTCCGGGACGGCCGCGTCATCGGGGCGGACGGCTGTGTCGCGGACGTCGACACGATCATCCTGGGCACCGGCTTCCACATTCTCGACATGCCCATCGCCGAGCGGGTGTTCGACGCCAACGGCACCAGCCTCGCCGCCCACTGGAAGGGCAGTCCGGACGCCTACCTGGGCACCACTGTCAGTGGCTTCCCCAATGCCTTCGTCCTCCTCGGGCCTCACCTGGGCACCGGGCACTCCTCCGCGTACACAGTCCTCGAAGCCCAACTGGACTATGTGGCGGGCGCGGTGCGCCACTTCCGTTCGGCGGGCTGGACCACCATGGACGTCCGCCCTGAGGTCCAGGCCGCCTTCGCCGCCGAGGTCCAGCAGGCCCTGCCGTCCACCGTGTACAACTCGGGTGGCTGCTCCAGTTACTACTTCGACAGCAACGGCCGCAACAGTTTCAGCTGGCCGTGGTCGACGGGCCGGATGCGCCGCCGACTGGCGGAGTTCGACGCCGAGGCGTACGACATCACCTCGGACACGGCCCGCTCCGCGGCTCCCTGATGGCACCCAGGCTGAGGAAGATGTGCAACCTCGGCGGCCGGTAACCCGAGTTTCGGGCAGTCTGGTCACGCCTGTGACGCTGGTGAGGCCGCGTGGTGTGGTAGCGGACTGCGTCTGCTGAGGTCGCGCCTCCATGACGCTGTGAGCGTCAAAGGCGTTGATCGCAGTCCGGGTTGATCGCTCGGTGGGTAATGCCAGGACGAAGGGGCCATTGTCTGCATCGAGCAGGTGCGGTCAGCACCTGGAGTGCATCGACGGACACGCGATCATTTTCGTTGTGTTCCCCGCGCCCACGGGGGGCTGTCGCCGTCGGTAACAGCTCGCGACACGAGCAACGTGGATGCACTCCGGGCTACTGCACAACGCGGTGCAGGGGCGTGAGCAATCCCGCTCACACCCCTGAACAGTTGCCTTTTATCGCCTTCCCATGCGGGACACCTTCAGCACGCGCCTTGTGGCCATGTGTCTGTGCTAATCCGACAGCACACGCGTGTGCACGGCGGTCACGGCCTTGCGGGCCGAGGTGAACGCACCGTGCTGCCAGGCGTCGGTGTAGCTGAGCCAGTCACCGGCGAAGTGGACCCGCCCGGAGGGCTCGTTCAGCGGCTTGTAGCGCGGGGCGTCGGGGCCACCGGGCGTGTCGTGCCAGGCGGCCTCCAGGTGGGGTGTCTGGCGCCAGTGGTGGGAGAAGGAGGAGACGAGCTCCGTGCGGTACTTCTCGCCGTAGATCTTCACGCCGGCGGCCACCGCGCGCTTCTCGCGTTCCTTGGGGGCGAGCTTGGCGTACGAGTCGGCGTCGTCGCCGTAGTTGTAGTAGCCGATCATGATGCCGCGCTCGCCGTGGAAGCCGTACGAGGGGTGCCAGATGTGCACGACGTCCTGGTCGGTCTCGGTGATGCCGCCGTAGATGTTGTGGTCCAGTTCCCACCAGCGGGAGCGGTACTCCAAGCCGATCTTGGCCGCGGACGAGGGGGTGATGGCCTCCAGGGCGCTCTGCACGCCGGAGCCCAGGTTGTGCGGGATCTTGGCGAGGATGTTGGGCGGCATGGCGGCGACGCAGTAGTCGGCCTCGACGACCTTCGTACGGCCGCCCTGGGTGTAGGTGACGGTGACGCCGCTCCCCTTGTCGGTGATCTTCCCGACGGCCGCCCCGGTACGGATGCGGTGAGCGCCGACGGCCCTGGTCAGCGCTCTCGGTATCTGGTCCATGCCACCGACCGGCTGGAACATCAGCATGGCCTGGTCGAAGCCGAACTCGAAGGAGAAGTACCGGCCGACGCCGCTGGCGAAGACCTGGGAGGCGGTCGGGAGATCGCCGAGCAGGACGCCTGGAGTGCCGGCGGCTGCCGGGACGGCGGAGTATCCGCGGCGTTCGCCGCCCTCGTACGTCAGCTTGTCACCGAGTGCCCCCCAGTCCTGGAGGAAGTCGACGAGCCGTTCCTGGTCATCGGCCGTCAACTCCTTGTCGAGCGCGCCCTTGTTGGTGGCCTTGGCGAGCAGCTCGGAGACGTAGCCGTAGACATCGGCTTTCGCGGTCCGGTACCGCACGGGCTTCGTCATTCCGGCCGACTCGTTGAAGAGGTAGGCGTCGGCGTTGACGTTGGTGAACACCTCGACGGGAACGCCGAGTTCACGGCAGTAGTCGAGGGTGACCATCCACTGCGGGATGCGGGCGGGCCCGGCGTTCATGTAGTGGCCCTCGGCGAAGCGGGCGGTCTGCCGGTTGCCGTACAGGTCGGTGGTTGAATCACCGCCGCGTACGGTGAAGTTGCGGCCGCCGGTGCGGTCTCTGGCCTCCAGGACCATACAGTCGTAGCCGGCCTTGCCGAGTTCGTACGCGGTGGTCAGCCCGGCGATGCCGCCGCCGAGGACGACGACCTTGGCGGCGCTGCGACCGGTGAGGGTGAAGTCGCTCGCCCTGAGGGCACGGAAAGGCTCTTCGTGCTGCGCGGCCTGTGCGGTCGGGGCGAGGCCCAGGGCGCCCATGGTGGCGAACATGGCACCGGCACCGCTGCTGAGACCGACGTTACGCAAGAACGAACGCCGACTGGTGGTGGTCCGGCTGTGAGGCTGTGCCATTGCGTGAGGGCTCCCTCCGTCGATCTTGAACGACTTGGGAAGCCTTCCAACTGCCGGTTACAGCCCGTCGGTTACTCGTGTATCCACGTGGTTTCTGCAACCGCGCCGTCCAGCGGGCTGGACGTCCGCGGGTGGACAGACCGAGAGCCGGCACCCAGGGGATGCGGGCTCTCAGGACCGATATCGGTGATGACCTCCACCCGCTCGATCCAGGCGAACCCGCTGCCGGGCTCACGCGTCACAGATGCCGCAGGCCGTCGTCCCTCGCAGGAAAGCGTCAGCCATCGGCCTCGCATGTCGGTTCGCCGCCTCGGCGAGGCCTACAGGCGGTACTCGCCGGCCCAGGTGTCCGGGCAGCGCACGACAAGGGCAGCGACGTCGTCGTCGAGCTTTCCTCCGCTGTAGTGGAGCAGGGCCGCATGAAGCCGGTCGAGCAGCTCGCGGGGCGGCGTTTCGCCCTGCTGCTGCGTCCAGTCCGGCAGAGGGAAGAACGTGCCGGTGCGGTCCCGGGCCTCCGTCACCCCGTCGGTGTAGAGGAGCAGCTGGTCGCCGGGGGTGAAGTCGAAGGCGTCCACGCGGTGGTGCTCGCCGACGAGCGTCGTCAGGTTGAGCGGCGGCGAGGGGGCGGTGGCTTCCAGTAGCCGGGTTTTCCCCTGGTGGACGAGCAGGGGTGGGGGGTGCCCGCAGCTCAGGATTCTGACCTGGCCGACGTCCTGGGGGATCTCGGTGATGAGGGCGGTGGCGAAGTGCTCCGGCCGGTCCAGGAGGGGGAACGCGGCACTGTGACGAGTGATGGTGACCTCCAGGCGATGAATGATGCCGCTGAGATCGGGCTCGTCGTATGCGGCCTCCCTGAAGCAGCTGATCAGCGCGGAGGCCGCTCCGACCGCGGACAGGCCCTTGCCGCGCACGTCGCCGATGAGGAGCCGGATCCCATACGGCGTGTCGGCCGCCTCGTAGAAGTCGCCACCGATCCGCGCCTCCTCCTGGGCCGCCAGGTACAGGGCCTCGATCTCAATGTTGTTCATGCAGCGCGGCAGAGGGCGCAGCAGCACCTCCTGGGCGGCCTCGGCGACAAGCCGAACGTGGAACAGCGTCTCCTCGCGCTGCAGCCGGACATGGCTGGCGTAGGCGGCCGCCAGGGTGACCGCGATGATGGCTGCCGACGTGTACGGCGTTCCCAGGTCGGTGTAGACGAAGCCGAGACCGATCATGACCAGGAGGCAGAACAGTCCGAGCAGGAGCGTGGGAAGCACGGGCCACATGGCGGCGGCGAGAGCGGGAGCGGTGGGAAGGAGGCGGCTGAAGGCGATCTGCCGTGGGGTGGAGAACGCCAGAACGGCGATGAGGGCGGTGAGGATCACCGGTGACAGCGTGGCCGCTCCCCACCGGCCGCCGCGGAGAGGATGCCGACGCCACGGCCACCCAAACCCGATCACAAGATGCATCATAACGATAGGAACCAGGCATCGAGCTCGGATGGACCACGCGGCTCAGTCCTGATGATCAGACACGTGCGGTGGATGCGTCACCATCCGGCCGACGGAAGGCCGCGCCGGGCCTGGCCCGCCGCAACTGAGACCCCTCACCCGGCGCGCCGCTCGGGCTGTCCCCCCTCACCGCCCTTCGGTTACTCGTCCCGCCGCGGGTTCACCCTCTCCGGACAGGCGTCGTCAGTCATCCCAGGTCTGTGCAGCGGTGTATCAAGGGTGTATGGAGGGTTATCCCAGCCGATCGCGGACCTCACGTCCTCCGCCCGACGGTGGCCAGCGGACTCGGCGCCTGTCCGTACTGAGCCCGCGCACCGCGGCGGGGCAGGTGTTCCTCGTTCAGAGCATGATCGTGCTGCTGCTGGTGGTGGCCGCGGTGGCGTGCATCATGGTGCAGGCGGCGTACGACGCTGTGCGGCAGGGACGTCGGGAGTCGGTGGTGGCCGCCCAGTCGTTCGCCAGCGCCCCCGGTGTGAGCCTGGCACTGCGCAGCCCGGACCCGACCGCCGTGCTGCAGCCGCGAGCCGAGCAGGCGCGCAAGCGGGCAGGCATGGACTTCATCGTCGTCATGAGCACGGACGGAATCCGGTACACGTATCCCTACCCCTCGGAGATCGGCAAGAAGTTCGTCGGCACCATCGAGCCGGTACTCGAAGGCCGTACCGTCGTCGAACAGGCGGGCGGTCCGCCTCTGCCGGCGGGCAAGGGGACGGCCATCCAGGCGGTCGTCCCGGTGACCGATGCGCGCGGCCGGATCGTCGGCCTGGTTTCTGCGGGGATCACCGTCACGAACGTGGCGCGACTGTGGATGCCGCAGCTACCGATCATCCTGGGCGTCGGCGCGATCATGCTGCTGCTGGCCGCGGCAGGGACGACCGCAGTGTCCCGGCGACTGCTGCGGCAGACACATGGCCTGGCCCCGACGGAGCTGGCGCGGCTGTACGAGCACCACCAAGCCGTGCTGCACGCGGTACGGGAGGGGGTTCTGATCACCGACGAGGACCGACAGCTGCTGCTGGCCAACGAAGAGGCGAAGCGGCTACTGGGTCTACCGGCCGACACACAAGGGCGGCACGTGCGGGAGCTGGGGCTTCCCGAGCAGATGGCGCGCGTGCTCGCATCCCCGGAGAAGGTCACCGACGAGGTGTACCTCGCCAACGACCGGTTGCTGGCTGTGAACAAGCGGCCCACGTTCCCGGAGGCCGACGACGCCGGCAGCGTGGTGACGCTGCGGGACACCACGGAGCTGGCGGTGGTGTCCGGGCGAGCCGAGGTGGCGCTGGGGAAGCTGAAGCTGCTGTACGAGGCCGGGATGCGGATCGGGACGACGCTGGATGTGGAGCGCACGGCCCAGGAGCTGGCCGACGTGGCAGTGCCCCGGTTCGCCGACGTCGTCGCGGTGGATCTGCTGGATTCGGTGGTGCGCGGCTCTGAGCCGACGACGAAGGGCTGGCGCCACCTGCTGCGGTCCGCGATCAGCGGAGATCAGCGGATGCTGCCGGTGTACCAGCTGGGTGAAGTGATCACATTCTCGCCCGAGACTCCGCAGATGCTGGCGCTCGAACGGAGCCGGGGCGTCCTGGAGGCGGACCTGCGCCAGGCCCACGGTTGGCAGGAACAGGATCCGGAACGCGCTCGAAGGGCTCTGGAACTCGGATTGCACTCCCTGGTGACCATGCCGCTGCGGGCGCGCGGGGTGCCCCTGGGCCTCGCGCACTTCTACCGGACGGAGGGCTCGCCCGCGTTCGAACCGGAGGACGTGGCCTTCGCGGAAGAGCTCGGCGCGCGGGCGGCGGTGGCCATCGACAACGCCCGGAGGTTCACCCGCGAGCACGCGATGACGGTGACGCTGCAGCGCAGTCTGCTGCCGCGGGGCCAGCCGGAGCAGGACGCCCTGGAAGTGGCCTGGCGGTACCTGCCGTCGGAGGCGGGAGTGGGCGGGGACTGGTTCGACGTCATTCCGCTGCCGGGCGGACGGGTCGCGCTGGTGATAGGCGATGTCGTCGGCCACGGGCTACACGCCTCGGCGACGATGGGTCGGCTGCGCGTCGCCGTGCACAACTTCGCCACGCTGGACCTCCCCGTCGACGAGGTCCTCGGGAAGCTGGACGATCTGGTCGCCCGCCTGGACGACGAGGACGACTCCAGCACTGCCCCCGACGACCAGGAGGGGACGGGGTTGACCGGAGCGACGTGCCTGTATGCCATCTACGACCCGGCGACAGGGATCTGCACGATGGCCCGTGCGGGGCATCCCGGCCCCGTGGTGGTGAACCCGGACGGGACGGTCGTCTGCCCCGAGGTGCCGGCCTCACCCCCGTTCGGCCTCGGAGGCTACCCCTTCGAAACCGCCGACGTGCACCTGGCGGAGGGCTCCCAGCTGATCCTGTACACCGACGGGCTGGTCAAGAACACTGCCGGCGACATCGACGCCGGCCTCGAAGAGCTGCGCCGGGCGCTAGGCGGAGCCGGGACCGGGGAACGCACTCCGGAGGAGACCTGCCGAGCCGTGATCGGGGCGTTGAAGCCGACCCGGCTCTCGGACGACATCGCACTGCTGGCGGCGCGGACCCGGCGGATCCCGTCCTCTTCGGTGTCCGAGTGGGATGTGCCCCAGGACACGGCGGTGGTGCCCTCGGTGCGGGCCCAGTGCAGGGCGGTTCTGAGCGGCTGGGGGCTGGACGAGACCGCGTTCACGACGGAGCTGATCCTCAGCGAGCTGGTCACGAACGCGATCCGCTACGGATCACCACCTGTGAAGGTGCGCCTGCTGCGCGGACGCAGTCTGATCTGTGAGGTGTCGGACGGCTCCAGCACCTCTCCGCGACTGCGTCGGGCGGCGACCACGGACGAGGGCGGACGTGGGCTGTTCCTCGTGGCGCAGTTCGCACAGCGGTGGGGGACGCGGTACACGTCCCGCGGCAAGGTCATCTGGGCGGAGCAGATCCTGCACGACGGCGCGTCCGGTCCCGCGGACGATACGTCGGTCGACGCGCTCCTCGAACAGTTCGGGGATCCCCTGATGTGAGGACTAGGCCGACCAGCACGGTCGCCTCTTAGCGGACCGCGAGCTCGTACCTCGTGGCCACAGCCCGGTGGCGCTTGAGGCGGTTGATCCCGCGTTCAAGGAGCAAGCCGTACTGCACACATAGACGGCTCTGAGGTCGGGAATGTCCCGGTCATCGGGGTGGAGGGCCTACTTGACGCTGCTGCCGTCGTGCGTCGGCTGCTGCATCGGCGGGCCGACGTCGACGAGGGCGGTGGGGCTCGGTGTGCAACGACGGCCGTGAACTCCCCAGAACGGCCAGTGGGAGATGGTGCCCGAACTGCGCCGGGAACTGGTGGTGCGGTTGCTGTCCGAGCTGGTGGCACGGATGGTGACCGCATCCGGTGGGGGCGGGGGTGACGGCGATGGTGGTGTCGCCGGCTCCGTGGAACCGGGTTGACGGCAAGATCCAGCCGCGGCATCTCGACCGTCTCGCGGTCGTCTATGTGCGCCAGTCGACTCCGCAGCAGGTCATAGATCACGCGGAGTCGACCCGGTTGCAGTACGGGCTGCGCCAGCGGGCGGTTGAACTGGGCTGGGATGCCTCGCGGGTGCTGGTCATCGATGAGGACCTCGGCCACTCGGCGTCCGGTCTGGTGGCCCGGCCCGGTTTCCAGCGGCTGGTCTCCGAGGTCGGTCTCGATCATGTGGGGCTGGTGCTCGGGGTGGAGATGTCCCGCCTGGCCCGCAGCGGACGCGAGTGGCACCAGCTGCTGGAACTGTGCGCGTTGGCCGACGCGCTGCCGGCCGACCCGGATGGCATCTACGACCCGGCCGAGCACAACGACCGCATGCTGCTGGGGCTGAAGGGCGCGATCAGCGAGGCCGAGCTGCACCTGATCAAACAGCGGATGTGGAACGGGCGGATTGCCAAGGCCCGCCGCGGCGAGCTCGCCGTCCCCCTGCCCATCGGCTATGTCCGGCTTGCCGACGGGCTGGTCGTCAAGGACCCCGACGAGCGGGTGCAAACCCTCGTCCACCTCGTCTTTGACCTGTTCGACGAACTGGCCACCATCAACGCGGTGCTGCGCTTCCTGGTCGACAACGGCATCGAGATCGGCGTGCGGGCCCGCTCGGGTGCGGGCAAGGGGCAGCTGGAGTGGAGCCGACCGAGCCGGATCGTGATCCAGAACATGCTCCGGCACCCGGCCTATGCCGGGGTGTTCGTCTATGGGCGCAGCCGCACCGATCCACGCCGCCGCCTGGCGGGCCGCCCGTGCACCGGCCGGGTTCGCCGCCCCGGTGAGGACTGGCTGGTCTACTTGCCCGGGGTGCTGCCCGCCTATATCGACACCGGCCGGCACGAACGCAACCTGGCCAGGATCGAGGCGAACCGGGCACGCTCGTTGAGTATGGGAGCGGTGCGCGACGGGCCGGCGCTGCTGGCCGGTGTGCTCTGGTGCGGACGCTGCGGCACCCGCATGACCGTGCACTACCAGCGCGGCCGGGGCGGCAAGCTATGGCCCAAGTACGAGTGCGACCGTCTCAAGGCCGACTACGGCGGCCAGGAGTGCCAGCAGTTGTCGGGCTCCTGCGTGGACCGCCATGTCGCCGAGGTTCTCCTCGCCGCCATGGCACCCGCGGCCCTTGAAGTCTCCCTGCAGGCTGTGGAGAAGGCCGAACAGCAGCGCCAGACAGTCGAAAAAGTCTGGCGGCAGCGGCTGGAGCGGGCCGACTACGCCGCCGACCGGGCCCGGCGCCAGTACCAGCTCGCCGAGCCTGAGAACCGCCTGGTGGTGCGGGAGTTGGAACGCGGCTGGGGGGCCGCCCTGCGCCGGCGGCAGCAACTGGGCGAGGAGCACGACCGCTTCATTGCCGCCCGCCCACGCCTGCTCACACCCCCCGAGCGCGAGCAGATCAGCGCCCTCGCCCGCGACCTGCCCACGGTCTGGCGGGCTGCGACCACCACCGACGCGGACCGCAAGCAGCTGCTGCGGCACCTCGTTGAGCGGGTCGAGGTGACCGTCATCGGCGACAGCGAGCGCATGGCCGTGGCGATCACCTGGGCGGGCGGGCACCGCACCCGCGGCGAGGTCATCCGCCCCGTCGGCCGTCTCGCCCAGCTCAGCTACTTTCCTCAGCTGGCAGCCCGTGCCCGCGAACTCGCCCAGGCCGGCCACACCGCCGCCGCCATCACGAAAATCCTCAACGCTGAGGGATACCGGCCGCCCAAGAGCCGCGAGCACTTCGGCACCGAAGGCGTCCGCCGACTCCTGCAGGAACTGGGCTGCGTCAGCCCCCAGGAACCGCAACGCCAAAGGGCAGCCCCGCTCGGACCCGACGGGTGGTGGCTCTCCGAACCCGACCCTTTCGCGCTCGCCTGCTCCGGTAACCAGGTCGGCCCCTGCGCCACCTGCCAGCGCACGACCCACAAATACGGCAGCGGCGGCAGCCCGCTTTCTCTCAGTGGGGCGCAGCAAGCCCCGAATTGGCCAACAGGGTCCGGTAGAAGTTACCGGCCGGGACGCGCTGCTCGCCTTCAGCCGGGGCGCGTGTCGTCGACCACATATCCGCGCTGTTTGTCCACCACGTTGCGCAGCGGCCGGCCCTCGAGGTGGCGGGCGAAGTTGTCGAGGAACACCTCGACGAGCGCCTCCCGCTCGCTGGTGGTCTCGCCCGCCGTGTGCGGGGAGATCACCACACCGGGCATGTTCCACAGAGGTGATTCGGCCGGCAGCGGCTCCCGGGCGAACACGTCCAGGGCTGCGCCGGCGAGCCGTCCGGCGGCGAGGTGGTCGACCAGCGCTTCCTCGTCGACGAGTCCGCCCCGGCCTACGTTGATCAGCCGGGCCCCCGGCTTCATGGCCGCCAGCACGGGGGCGTCGACCATTCCCCGGGTGCCCTGTGTGAGGGGAGCGGCCAGGACGACGTAGTCCGCTTCTGTCAGGGCGGAGCGCAGGGTCGCGGCACCGTGGACCGTGCCGAAGTCGGGGTCGTCCGTGCGGGGCGCGCGGCCGGCTCCGCTCACCTGCATCCCGACGGCGCGCAAGAGCCGGGCGATGGCCCGGCCGATCGGCCCCGTCCCCCAGACCAGCACGGTGCGTCCGGTGATGCTGTCGCTGGGGCGCGGGCGCCACTCGCGGCGCCGCTGGTGCTCCCATGTGCCGGGGAAGTCCTTGGCGAGGGCGAGGATCAGGCCCAGGACGTACTCGGCGGTCGGTTGCTCGTAGACCCCGCGGGCGTTGGTCAGGACCACCTGCGGATCGTCCACCAGGGCGGGGAACAGGAAGGAGTCCACGCCTGCGGAGGACGCGTGCACCCAGCGGGGTGCCTTGTGCGGATCATCGGGCCAGGCCTCTCGGATGGCCGGGGTGATGTTCACCCAGGCCAGGAGGACGTCGGCGCCGGGCAGGAGGTAGGGCAGCTCCTCCTCGGTGGCGTAGACGGTGTCGGCGAGGCTTTCGAGGCGCGCGGTGGCGGGGGGCCGGTTGCCGCGGTAGAGGACGACGAGTCGGTCGCGCATGTCAGGCTCCGACGGGGACGGCGAGGTACTTGTGCTCCAGGAACTCGTCGATGCCGACGCGTCCGCCTTCGCGGCCCAGTCCGGACTGTTTGACGCCGCCGAAGGGCGCGGCGGGGTTGGAGACGAGTCCGGTGTTGATGCCGATCATGCCGCTTTCGAGGCGTTCGGCGACTCGCAGGGCACGGTCGAGGTGCTGGGTGAACAGGTAGGCGGCCAGGCCGAATTCGGTGTCGTTGGCGGCGGCGACGGCCTCGTCCTCGGTCTCGAAGGTGCGGATCGCGGCTACCGGGCCGAAGATCTCGGAGTCGATGATTGCGGAGTCCGGGGCGATGCCGGTGAGGACGGTGGGCGGGTAGAAGCAGCCGGGGCCCTCGGGGAGTTCACCGCCGGTCAGGACGGTGGCACCGCGCTTGACGGCGTCCCGCACCAGGTCGTGTGCCTTGCTGCGGCCGACGACGTCGATGAGGGGACCGACATCGGTGCCGGGTTCGGTGCCGGGCCCGACGGTGAGGGCGCCCATGCGGGCGGCCAGGCGGGAGGCGAACTCCTCGGCGACGGAGGTGTGGACGAAGATGCGGTTGGCCGCGCAGCAGGACTCGCCCATGTTGCGCATCTTGGCGACCATGGTGCCCTCGACGGCTACGTCGAGGTCGGCGTCGTCGAAGACGAGGAGCGGGGCGTTGCCGCCCAGTTCCATGGAGGTGCGGATGACGGTGTCGGCGCACTGGGCCAGCAGGATCCGGCCGACCTGGGTGGAGCCGGTGAACGACAGCTTGCGGATCTGCCCGCCGCGCAGCAGGGGTTCGACGACGCCGGCGGCGTCGGAGGTGGTGACGACGTTCAGCACACCGGCCGGCAGCCCCGCTTCGGTGAGGATCTGAGCCAGGACAAGGCTGGTGAGGGGCGTCTGGGGGGCGGGTTTGAGGACGATGGTGCAGCCGGCGGCGATGGCGGGGCCGATCTTGCGGGTACCCATGGCCAGGGGGAAGTTCCACGGAGTGATGAGCAGACAGGGTCCGACGGGCTGACGGGTGACCAGCAGACGGTTCCTGCCGTCCGGGGCGGTCATCATGCCGCCGTCGACACGGACGGCTTCCTCGGAGAACCAGCGCAAGAACTCGGCGCCGTAGGCGACCTCGGCACGTGCCTCGGACAGGGGCTTGCCCATCTCCAGGGTCATCAGCAGCGCGAGGTCCTCGGTGCGCGCGATGATGATGTCGTAGGCGCGGCGCAGGATCTCGCTGCGCACGCGCGGCGGGGTGGCGGCCCAGGCGGCCTGCGCGGCGACCGCCGCCTCGAGGGCACGCCGGCCGTCGCCGGGTGAGGCGTCGGCGACCTGGCACAGTTCCTCGCCGGTGGCCGGGTTGTCGACGGACAGGGTCCGGGCGGACTCCGCGTCCTGCCAATCGCCGCCGATGAACAGCTGCTTGGGAACATCACGGACGACAGTCATCGTGGGTATCTCCTTGTGGGTGCAGAGGGGCTGTCGACCGGTCAGCGGATGCGGTCGAGCGTCTTGTAGTAGGCGCCTGCGAAGGGCAGGAACCAGGCGGTGCCGTTGTAGAGGGGGATGCGGGGCGGGGCGATGTCGCGGACGGGGTTGACCTCGAGGTGGCCGTCCATCACTTCGGCCATGACCTGCCCCATGTGGGTGGCCATCTGCACGCCGTGGCCGGCGTATCCCATGGAGTAGTAGACGCCGTCGTCGGTCTGCCCGGCGTGCACGATGCGGTCCATGGCGAAGCCGACGGAGCCGCCCCACACGTACTCGATCCTGGTGCGGCAGAGCTGGGGGAAGATCCCGCACATCTCACGGAACAGCACGGCCCCGCTCTTCCTGTCCGAGGTGGGGTCGGACGGCGCGAAGCGGGCGCGGCCACCGAACAGCAGCCGGTTGTCCGGGGTGAGCCGGAAGTAGTGGCAGACCTTATGGGAGTCGACGATGAGGCGGGCCTTGGGGATGATGTCCCGGGCGAGTTCCTCGCCGAGCGGCTCGGTGACGATGATGAAGCTGCCCACGCAGACCTGCTGGCGTCGCAGCCAGGGGAAGTTCCGGTCGGTGTAGGCGTCGGTGGCCATCATGACCTGCCCGGCACGGATCACACCGCGCTCGGTGCTGACCTCGAACCGGCCGGCGGCGGTACGCCGTACGCCGATGGCCGCGTTGCGCTCGTGGATCTCGACACCGGCGCGCTCGCACGCCTCGGCCATACCGCGCACGAATCGGCCGACGTGCAGGGCCGCGCTGAACGGATCGAGCAGGCCGCCGTGGTAGACGTCGGAGCCGATCTCGGAACGCAGCTCGGCCTTGCCGATCAGAGTGGTCTCGTGTCCGAAGTACTTGGCCAGGTCGCGCTGTTGGGCCTTCTTGCTCTCGAAGTGGGCGGGGCGGGAGGCGACGCCCAGGCGTCCGACGCGGCGGAACTGGCAGTCGATGGACTCCTCGTTGACGAGCCGTTCGACGGTGTCCACGGCGTCGCCGTAGGAGTTGTAGATCTCGCGGGCCCGTTCGAGTCCGTACCGGCGGATGGCCTGGCCCACGCCGATGGTGAAGCCCAGGTTGGCCATGCCGCCGTTGCGGGCGGAGGCACCGGAGCCGATCTGACCCTTTTCGACGAGGGTGACGCGGGCGCCTTTGCGCGCGGAGTGCAGGGCCGTGGACAGACCCGTCAGGCCGGCGCCGATGACCACCACGTCGGTGTCCTCGGTCAGCGGCTTGCCGGATCGGTCGGGAAACGCCCCGGCGGTTTCTATCCAGTAGGGAATCGTCTTCATGTCGGGTCCTTAGCGGGGAGTTTCGAAGTGGGGGTGGCCGAGCACCACGCGGGCCGGCCGGTCGCGCTGTCAGCGCCTGCGCGGCCCGTGCCGGCGGGAAGGCTGCGGTCGGGGTGCTGCGGGCAGGGCGTGCTGACTCTCCTGTTGCCACCGAGTTCGCGGTCGGAGCGATGGAGGGCGCGCTGACGACGGTGCCGGTCAGTTCGACGTCGAAGTAGAGGTGTTGAAGACGCGGGCGGGCAGGGGGCGGAAGGTACGTCACCCGCGGTCGGCCGGCGACTTCTCCACGCTTGCTGACAAGGCCGCTTCCGCGTGTCCAAGCCGCTTCTACAGCACCCTTTCGAGGAAGGCCTGCGTTCGCTTTTCGCGTGGGTTGGCCAGTACTTCGCGTGCGTCGCCGCGTTCGACTGCGATGCCTTCGTCCATGAAGAGCACTTCGTCGGCCACCTCGCGGGCGAAGGCCATCTCGTGGGTGACCAGCAGCATGGTCATTCCGTTGCCGGCGAGGTCGCGCATGACGGCGAGTACTTCGCCCACGCGCTCGGGGTCCAGTGCGCTGGTGGGTTCGTCGAACAGCATGATGGTGGGTTCCATCGCCAGCGCGCGGGCGATGGCCACACGCTGCTGCTGTCCGCCGGAGAGCTGGGCGGGGTACTTGTGGCCGCACCCCTCCAGGCCGACCCTGGCCAGCAGTTGCTGTGCCTGCTGGCGGCAGGAGGCGCGGTCCTTCTTCTGCACCAGCACCGGTCCGGACATGACGTTGCTCTCGGCGGTCATGTTGGGGAACAGGTTGAACTGCTGGAACACCATGCCGATACGGGCGCGCTGTTCGGCCAGCCGCTTGGGGCGCACGGCGTGATAGGCGTCGTCCTTCTCGACGTAGCCGAAGTCCTCTCCGTTGACCTTGAGGACTCCGCGGTCGACGGTCTCCAGCCCGTTGATGCACCGCAGCAAGGTTGATTTGCCCGAGCCGCTCGGTCCGATGATGCAGGAGATCTCCCCGGCCGCGACGGTCAGGTCGATGTCCCGCAGGACCTGGTGACGTCCGAAGCTCTTGCACAGCTTGCGTGCGACGATCGTTCCGTCCGGGTTCACAGCAGCGACTCCCTCGTCGTGGGAACGAGTTGACCGGTCCCGGGCTCGGCCGAGGTGGCGGCCGGGGACAGCCGTGCCCGGGTGGAGCGGGAGAAACGGCGCTCGATCATGGACTGCGGCACGCCCAGCACCAGCGTCATGATCAGGTACCAGAGGCTGGCCACGATCAGCAGCGGGATGGTCTGGTAGGTGCGGGCGTAGATCGCCTGTGCGCTCTGCAGCAGATCGGCGACGCCGAGCACGCTCACCAGCGAGGTCTCCTTGAGCATGCCGATCACCTGGTTGCCGGTGGCGGGGATGATCGCCGGCATGGTCTGCGGGATGATCACGTGGCGGAGCTTGGTGAAGGCCGACATGCCCAGGGAGTCCGCGGCCTCGTGCTGTCCGCGGCTGACCGAGGCGAACCCGCCGCGGATGATCTCGGACATGTAGGCGGCCTGGTTGAGCGTCAGTCCCACGATGGCCGCGGTCATCGGCGTCATGATCGCGTTCACGTTCACCGGCGTGGAGATGTCGGTGAAAGGGATGCCGATCGAGAGGTTCGGGTACAGCGCCGCGATGTTGAACCAGAAGACCAGCTGCACGAGCACCGGGGTGCCGCGGAAGAAGGTGATGTAGAGCTGGGCCAGCCCGGAGACGGGCCGCTGTTGCGACATGCGCATCACCGCGAGCACCAGCCCCAGCAGCGTGCCCAGACCCATGCTCGCCGCGGTCAGGAGCAGCGTGACGAGCAGGCCGTTGAGGATGGTCTGCGTGGTGAAGTAGCTGAACACCACGGGCCAGCGGTAGTTCTCGTTCGTCACCGCGGTCCACACCAAGCCGGCGACGATCGCGATGGCGACGGCCCAGGCGACATAGTCGCGCGGACGTTTCGGCGTGATCCGCTTCTTCTCTTCGGCCCGTAGTTGTGGCACCGGTCCGCTCCTGGTCGTCGTGGTCTCGATCACGTCCATCGGCGTCTCAGTCCTGCGGGACGGCCGTGGCCGCGGTCTTGATCCCTAGGTCCTGGAGCCCCCAGCGGCCCAGTGCCTGGGCGTACTTGGGGCTGTCGATGATCGACTGGAGGGCGGCCTGCACCGCGGGGGTCAGCGGGGAGTCCTTCTTCAGGGCGACGGTCACGGGCTTGGTGGTCACCAGGGGCTTGAGGACGTCGAACGTCTTGGGCTGCTGCGTGGCCGCCCACTCGAGCGCGACGAAGTCGTACATCACCGCGTCGATCCGCTTGGAGACCAGCTGGGTGAGAGCGTCGTTCACGCTGGGCAGGGTCACGGCCTTGATGGCCGGCTTGCCCTTGCTCGTACAGTCCTGCTTCGACAGCTGGGGCAGCCACTGCAGCTCCTGGGTGCTGCCGGAGGTGACACCGACGTGGTGCCCGCACAGCGTGTGGGTGCCCAGTTTCTGCGGGTTGCCGTAGGGGACGGACACTCCGGTCCCGGCCTTGAAGTAGTCAACCATGTCGAGCGCCTTCAGCCGGTCCGTCGTGGCGCCCATGGTGGAGGCGGTGAAGTCGTACCGGTTGGCCTGCAGTCCGGTGATGATGGTGTCGAACTTGACGTTGTTGATCTGGAGCTTCAGGCCGAGCTTGGCGGCGATCAGCCGGGCGATGTCCGGGTTGAATCCGATCGGGGTCTTGTTGTCCGATGCCATGAACGTGGTGGGCGGGTACGACAGGTCCATGGGCACCGAGAGCGTGCCCTTGGCCTTCACCGCCGCGGGCAGCAGCTTCACCGCGTTCTGGTCGGGCTTCACACCGACCGATATGTCGTCGGTGTACTCGGCGGACGGGCCGGATCCTGCGCCCTGTGCCGTGCTCTTCGCCCCCACGTTCTGCCCGGTGGCGCCCGCCCCGCACGCGGCGAGCGCGAGGGCCAGGGCGGTCGTGACGATCGGGATGCTCAACTGCCTGTTGACGTGCATGGCGGCAGCCACGGCGCCTGCGGTGCGGCGTACGGTTCTGCGGCCTGTCCGGTTGATTTCCATGGCGGTGCCTCCTGGGGAACGCGGGGATACGGGGAGCCGGTGATGCGAGGGGTGTGACGGATGCGGGGGGCCGTGATGCGGGGGACGATGTGTGGGTCGGTCCGGGGGGCGGGACGTCGTCGTGGCGCGTCAGATGCCCAGCATCTGGTTGAGCTCGTCGAGGGACTTGACGGTCACGTAGTCGTAGCCGTGGGTGACCGGGTCGTAGCCGCGGTCCAGGAGGACGAGGTTGCGGAAACCCAGGTCGTGCATCGGCATCAGGTCGTAGCGGGTGTGCGAGGAGACGTGCACGAAGTCCTCGGGGGACGCGTCGAGCTGGTCGAGCATGTACTCGAACGCCGCGTAGCGGGGCTTGTAGTAGCCGGCCTGCTCCGCGGTGAAGATCGCGTGGAAGTCCGCGCCGAGCCGGGGCACGCTCTCCGCGAGGAAGGAGTCCTCGGCGTTGGAGAGGATCACCAGCTTGTAGTGCTCGCCCATCTTCTTCAGCGGTTCCGGCACGTCCGCGTGCGGGCCCCAGCTGCGCACGCCGTCGGCCAACCGCTTGCCGGCGTCCGGGGCGGCCTTCACGCCCCACTTGCGGCAGACCCGCTCGAACGCGTCCTGCAGCGTCTGCTCGTAGGGGCGGAACGCGTCGAGGATCGAGTCGTAGCGGTAGCCGCGGAACTCCTTGACGAACTGGTCCCAGTGCTCGACGGGGATCTGGTCACCGACGAGTTCACGGGTGATGGGGGTCATCGGCCACTCGATCAACGTGCCGTAGCAGTCGAACGAGACGTACTTCGGGCGGAACTGGAACGAGGGGATGGGACGCATGGAAGTACTCCAGTCTCTTGTGCGTGGGTGGCCGGTCAGGCGGTGTTTTTGTCATGCTCGCGACAGGCCGGAGGGTGGGGCGACGCCGTGGACGATCGCCGGGGATCAGGCCGCGCCGACACCCGCAGGAGCGAGGAAGGCGACCGGGTGCCGGGTGGTGCCGTCGAGCGCCAGGTCCGCGGCGATCTCTCCCATCGCGGGCGAGATCTTGAAGCCGCTGCCGGAGAAGCCGGCCATGACGATGATGTCGTCCTCGCCGGGGAGATGACCGACGAGCGGGTTTCCGGACTGCGTGTAGCCCTCCATGTAAGCCGACATCCTGATGGGGTCGGGGTTCAGGTCGGGCATGAGTTCATCGATGAGCTCGCGGAAGGTGCCGAGTTCCTCGGGGCGGACCGTGCGGTCGAGCCGTTCGGGCTCGGGCACCGGCGCGTGGTACTTGAAGGAGAGACCGAGCTTGACGGAGATGCCGTCGGGCGACGGGATTCCGAAGCAGTCGTGCGGTACGGCGCGCACGAACGGAGGAGCACCGCCCGCGAACCAGTCGTGACGGGTGGGCAGGTGCCAGGAGCAGACCACCCGCCGGACGTCGATGGCTCGGGCAAGGTCCGGGAGCAGCGTGTTGATCCAGGGGCCCACGGTCACCACGGCGACGTCCACGTGATCCGTACCCTGGTCGGTGACGACCCGCACCCCGCCGCCCGCCGCGGGCACGACCTCGCGCACCGTGGTGTAGCGGTGCAGTCGGGCGCCCAGGTGCTCGGCACGGCCGGCGGCGGCCTGGATGGACGCCTCCGGCCTGATGACGGCGCCCAACCGGTCCAGGACCGCGATGTGTCCGCTCGGGAGCCGGTGCTGCGGGTAGCGGCGGGCGAGTTCCTCCCTCTCCAGGACCTCGTGATCCAGTCCCTGGGCGGCGCTGATGGACAGGAGGAGGCTCATCGACGGTGAGGAGGCCTCCCCCATGACCAGGCTGCCGCTGCGGCGTCGCAGGGACCGGCCGGTCTCCGCCTGGAGCTGCTCCCACATCCGGTCCGCCAGCCGCAGCAGTGGAATGTACGCGGGCTCCCCGAGGTGGACGGCTCGGTAGATGCGGCTCTCGCCCCCGGCCGCGCCGCGGTCGTGACCCGGTGCGTACCGGTCGTAGCCGATGACCTCGGCTCCGCGGGCGGCCAGTCGCCACATGGCCTGGCTGCCCATGCTGCCGGCACCGATCACGGCGACGCGCTTCGGGATGCGCATGAGGTCGCTCCTCTCGATGGTGTGATCTGGGTGGCAGTCGGGCCCCAGCACGCTGCGGATACCGTGCGGACCTTTGCAGTTCGGATCCTGCCGGGGATGGCGTTCACTTTCCGCCCGTCGGAACCTGCAGGTCAACCCACACTCTGTTCCGGCTTGGGGCCTTCTCGAGACGGTCTGTCACGGCGGACGACCGGACTGCCCGAATGACGGGCCGCCTCTTGTCACGATGAGTGGCCGGTGCCAAGGTGAGCCGGATTCCTTCAGAAGAAAGACCCCCTATGCCGCCCAGACACACCGCAACCGGGCACTTCCCCACCCTCAGGGAGGTACTGCTCCTGCCCGTGCTCGCCGAAGGGATGCCGCGCGTGCTGGCCGGGGAGTCACGGCTGGACAGCCCGGTGCGCTGGGTGCACGTCACCGAGCTCCTCAACCCTGCGGACTTCCTGGAGGGCGGGGAGCTGGTACTGACGACCGGCATGCCGCATCCCGAGGACGCCTCCGAGCTGCGCGGCTACGTCGACCAGCTCGCGGACGTCGGCGCGGCCGGCCTGATCGTGGAGCTCGGTTATCGGTACCAAAGGGTGCCCCCCGAGCTGGTGGCGGCGTGCCGCGCTCGCGACGTGCCGCTGGTCGAGCTGGCCCGTGGCGTCCGGTTCATCGACGTCACGCAGACGGTGCACGCGCTCATCCTCGACGCCCAGGGGGCCCTGCTGCGCCGCGGGAGGGACATTCAGGACATCTTCACCGCCCTGACGCTGCGGGGCGCGGCCCCCGAGGAACTGGTGCACACCACCGCGGAGCTCACCGGAGCCCCCGTGGTACTGGAGGACCTCACCCACCGGGTCCTCATGTGCGAGCTGCTCGGTCGGCCGTACGAACCGGTGGTCTCGGCCTGGTCGCGGCGTTCACGAGCCGCACCGACACCGGAGAGGATCACGCCGAGCGGCCCGGAGGGGTGGCTGATCGCACCGGTGCAGGACCATCGCGGACCATGGGGCCGGCTGGTCCTGCTGGAGGGCCGGCTCAAAGCCGAGCCCGATCCGGAACACGTCCTCGTGCTGGAGAGCGCGGCGGTCGCGCTGACCATGGCGCGCCTTGCGGGGCAGGCCTGGTGGGAGCGCCGGGCCCACCGCACCGTACTGCGGGACCTGTACGAACGGCGTTTCCGCTCCCCCGCCGACGCGCGTGCCCGCACCGAGGCACTGGGGCTGCCCACCTCCGGACACCGGCTCTTCGCCGTCGTCATCCGCCACCCGCGCACCGGCACCGAGGATGAGCACCTCGACGAACGGATCGCGAAGGCGCTGACGCACACGGGCGTGCGCGCCCTGGTCGGCGAGACGGCCCCGGGTCGGATCGGCGTCCTCATGGCACTGGCACAGGCGAGCGCCTGGCAGCCGGTCGCCGAGCGGATCGGCCAACTGACCCGGGAAGAACTCGGACCGCGGGCAGTTGTCGCCGTCGGTCCCGGGGTGACCGACCTCGGCGGGATCGCCCGGTCGTGGCAGGAGGCGGAGCAGACCGCCGAGGCCATCACCCCGGCCTCCCCGGAGCGGTGGTTCTACGTGCCCGCCGACGTCCGGCTGCCGGACCTGCTGGGCGTCCTGCGGGCGGACACGCGTCTTCAGCGGTACGCGGAACGGCAACTGACCCGCCTCATCGAGCACGACGACCGCAACAACGGCGATCTGCTCCCGGCGCTGCGCGCCTACCTCGCGGCGGCCGGGAACAAGTCGGTCGCGGCAAAACACGCCGGCATGTCCCGGCAGGCGTACTACCAGCGCCTGCACACCATCGAACGGCTCCTCGGCTGCGACCTGGAATCAGGTCTGCAGCGCACGTCCCTGCATGTCGCGGTGCTGGTCCTGGACGCGGGTGAGGCGCCTGCTCCCGGCGCATGACCCCGGCGCCGAGGACTTCACGCCGTTGGCGATGTGTGGCGAGGTGGGGTACGTGCACCCGGTGTCGGGCTGCAGGACGGCGACGGCGATCAGGCCGCCGAGGAGGGCGCGACAAGTGCGCCCGCATGGAGAAGGAGCGGGGACATCAGCCCACCACAGGTCGTTGAGAAGGGCGGAGGGCGCCTGAAAGTGCTCGCGACCGGTGGGCGGCGTCGTCCTGGCCGCCCACGGCGCAAGGAGACGGCTCAGAGGAGTTCGATCAGCTTGTCGGTGAACTCGGCGGTGGTCGCGGTTCCGCCCAGGTCACGGGTGCGGGCATCGCTCTTGGCCAGAACCGACGCGATCGCGGACGTGATGTCCCTGGCCGCGGCGGGATGGCCGAGGTGATCGAGCATCATGGCCGCGGACCAGATCGCGCCCAGTGGGTTGGCGATGCCCTGGCCCGCGATGTCGGGCGCCGAGCCGTGCACCGGCTCGAACATCGAGGGAAAGTCCCGCTCGGGATTGAGGTTGGCCGACGGGGCGATGCCGATGGATCCGGCGACCGCGGCCGCGAGGTCGCTGAGGATGTCGCCGAAGAGGTTGGAGGCGACGACGACGTCGAAGCGGGCGGGGTCGAGGACGAACTTGGCCGCCAGCGCGTCGATGTGTTCCTGGTCCCAGGTGACGTCGGGGTGCCCGGCGGCCTGTTCGGCGATCAGCTCGTCCCAGAACGGCATGGTGTGGATGATGCCGTTGGACTTGGTGGCGGAGGTGAGCCTTCCTCGGCGGCGGGCGGCGAGCGAGAACGCGTAGTCGGCGATCCGGGTGACCCCGGCGCGGGTGAACACCGCTTCCTGGACGGCCAGTTCCTCGGACGTGCCCTGGTTCAGCCGTCCGCCGATCTCGCTGTACTCGCCCTCGGCGTTCTCCCGCACGACGACGATGTCGACCTCGCCCGGACGTGCGCCGCGCACCGGACTGTCGATGCCTTCGAAGACACGGATGGGCCGGAGGTTGACGTACTGGCGGAAGCCGCGCCGGATCGGGATCAGCAGTCCCCACAGCGAGACATGGTCGGGCACCCCCGGGTATCCCACGGCGCCCAGCAGGATCGCGTCCTTGTCGCGCAGTTGGTCGATCCCGTCGGCGGGCATCATGGCGCCCTCCCGCAGGTATCGCTCGCACGACCAGTCGTACGACGTGTAGGACAGGCTGAAGCCGTGGCGGCGGCCGAGAACATCGAGCACCCGCTGTGCCGGAGGCAGTACCTCGGCGCCGATGCCGTCGCCGGGGATCAGGGCAATGCGGTGGTTGGTCGTCATGCCGTCGATTGCAGCAAGGCGGTCCGTGGGAAGTCCAAGACGCAAAGCGGATATCGCTGATAAGCGGTGCCTATCAGCTGCCGCCGGCCGAGGTGGCGGCCGTGACGAACGCGGCGGCTGCCGGCGACAGGGTGCCGCGGCGGCTGACCAGAGTGATGTCCAAGCTGGTCTCCGGCTCGATGTCCAGGACGTGGGCGCCCAGCCGCCGGGCGAGGTCCCGCCAGGAGTCCATAACGACCGCGAGCCCTACACCGGCCAGTACCAGGGGCATGAGCGACACCCGGTGCTCTGTCTCGGCGGCGACGGTGAACTCGATGCCCTGTTCCCGCAGCGCGTCGACGTAGGCGCGCATCCCCGTACCCGGCTGCCCGACGATCAGCCGCTGCCCGGCAAGCTCGGCGCACGCCACCGCCGTCCGATCAGCGAACGGGCCGTCGGCCGGCACCATCAGCACGAAGCGCTGCCGCTCCAGCGCATAGGAGACGACCTCCTTGTCGGAGAACGGACCGGTGGACGCCAAGAGCCCCAGTTCCACGGCACCCGTGCGCACCATGTCGACGACATCACGCGCGGTGAACGCCGCTTTGATGGCCACCGAGACGCCGGGGTACTGGTGGCTGAAGGTACTCACCAGACTCGTCAGCGGCTCCACCGCCTGCGACGGCACGGATGCCACGTCCAGGCGCCCCTCACGTAGCTCGTGCACCGCCGCGACGCTCGCCCGTGCCGTCTGCAGACTCCGCACGGCCTCCCGGGCAGGCTCGATCAGGGCCCTTCCGGCCTCCGTCAGCACTGCCCTGCGTCCGATGCGATGGAACAGCTCGGAACCGAGATCACGCTCCAGTGCCCGTACGGCCTGCGACAGCGACGGCTGCGACACGTACAGAGCCGAGGCCGCACGGTTGAACCCACCACGGTCGACAATCGCAAGGAAGTACTCCAGCTGCCGAATGTCCATACGCGCCCTCTGTCCCTGAAAGAAGCAGACCGACGACTCGTCGGTCCCGACCATGGTGGTCTGAACGATCGCCTCGTCGAAGTCCGGACCACCGATGCGTCGCCCAACAGCGGTCACAGCCAACGGAGGAACTCAGCCGCACTCGGCCCAGGCAGGAACCTGACGCCATGGTCATAGGATCCGGTGCTGGAAGGCACCAAGCGACCTTCGGGTAACTGAGCCCGGAGGGAGGACACCGCTGGTCCCGGGCGAACGCAAGTGAACCTTCGATGATGCCCCGTGACTTTAAGATCTCACCAGTTGCACCCCGATGGCCGGGACGCTCTTGGGCTTGAACGCTCCGCTTCACACCTCGCCGTTACCACCGACGCATGGGAGCGCGGGGACGGGCCTTGGACACTGCCCCGAAGTTCAGCCGATCGATACCTCCTTCACATGGCTGGACTTACTTACCTGGAGCGACTTCGTATCGCACACTGGGCGCTTCAGTTGGCACCGCTCGCCAACTGGAGCCCTCAATCGCGAGTCAGTGAAACCAGACGACGAGACGTACGTTTTCTGCGCCGTGGATCTCGCCGAGGATGGCCATCACGCGCCAAACCCGGCCCCAGTCGGTGTCGGCACCCGCGGCCGCAGCACGACTCCGTGTGCCGCAGGCGTCTGTCTCCTGCCAGTCGGTGGCCTCGAGCTCGGCCCAGGTCAGCCACGTGGTTCCGAACACGTCATCCGGGCCGCTGTAAGCCAAGAAGTCCCTGCGCAGCCCATCCGAGGTGTCATCCGGGAAACCGCGCCCCTCGGCCAGGGGCCGGAAGCCGAAGGAGTTACGGATTCCGAAGAGGCAGGCCAAGCCGTCGTAGGCGTTGCCCACGTTGAGCAGAAAGAGGTCGATGCCGGCTTCCCATACGGAGTCCTCGTCCTCCGGACCCCACAGCCGAGCCCCCGGCCGGCACTCGATCATTCCGCTGACGTCCGTCGACATGCCCGAGATCATGCCGTCAGCCCCTCAGCCACCGCATGCGCATTTCGCGACGCCCACTCATACGACCTCATACATGCTCACGCACACTCAAACGCCAGCAGTTCACAACCCCTCGCCGGGCGAAATGCATGGCGACTGCGTGGGGCAGCCACAAGTAGCCCGGGCGGAAGGGGACCCATGCCGGACCTAGGGAAAGGCGACTGCGGAGGTGATCGGCGAGGACGAGACGTGGAAGGTCCGCATCTGCACATCATCGCGCCGCTGGGGTCGCCGGTGACGACGGATTCGATCGGCGAGATGATTGCCGCGCTGGTACGCCGGGCTGGCCTGCAGCGCAGCGTCGTTGCGCGCATGCTGCGCCATGCCTTTGCCAGTAACGTCGCCGACGCCGGCGGGGTTCTGGACGAGGTGCAGGCGTTGCTGGGGCAGAGCCGTCCTGGCTCGCCTCGGCCCTATCTGCACCCCGCGGCGGGACGGCTGCGCGAGGCGATCGAGCGGGTGCCCTCTGCGCGCCTCGCCGATCTGCTGCGCAGTCGGGAACGGCTCGCCGCGTTCAGCGCCGACACCTGGGCCAGGGACGAGGCGATGCCGTCCGACGAGGAAATCACTCGTGTACGGCGGCTGATCCGCCGCGTCGGCACCGACCTTGACGACCTCACCGACGAGGACCGAACGCAGATCCAGCAAGCCGTCGCAGTGGTCCGCCGCAGCCGCCAGGTCGTTGCCCTTGGCATGCCCCGCATTGCTGCGCCGGTGCCCAACCCGCACCCCGAAACATGGCCCGACACCAGGCTCAGGTTCCGGGGAGGATACGGCGCGTTTCGTAGGCCCACATCGCGATCTCGACCCGGTTGCGGGCGCCGAGTTTGGCCATCAGGCTGGCCAGATGCGTCTTCACCGTGCTGAGGCTGATGTGCAGCGCATCGGCGATCTCGGTGTTGGTCAGCCCGCGAGCGACGGCGAGGAGCACCTGCTCCTCGCGGGCGGTGACGGGAGAGACCGGCTGGGCCGCGGGCCGGCCGGCGGGCAGGTCCGCGAATGCCTGGAGCAGACGGACGGTGACGCTGGGCGCAATGAGCGCCTCACCGTCGGACGCCGACCGTACGGCCTGGGCCAGAAGGTCCGGTCCCGTGTCCTTGAGGAGGAATCCGCGGGCGCCGGCACGCAGCGCGCCGTAGACGTACTCGTCGAGGTCGAACGTGGTGATGACGACCACGGCCAGCGGGTCGGCGACGCCCGGGCCGGCGACCGACCGGGTGGCCTCGAGCCCGTCGATCACGGGCATGCGGATGTCGAACAGGCAGACGTCGGGGCGCAGTTCGCGGGCCAGACGTACCGCTTCCTGTCCGTCGGCGGCCTCGCCGACCACCTCGATGCCCGGCTGGGCGTTCAGCATGATCCGCAGCCCGGTGCGGATGATGGTCTGGTCGTCAGCGACGAGGACGCGGATGGGCACCGCTCTCGGTCCTCCCTCTCGGCAGCTCGGCTTCGACATGCCAGCCCTGGTCGACGCCGGGGCCGGCTTGTAGTGTGCCGCCGAGCAGGGCAGCGCGTTCGCGCAGTCCGGCAAGTCCGTATCCGGCACGGCCTCGGCCGGTGCGTTGGCCGTTGTCGCGCACACTCACCCGTACCGTGTGCCGTTCCGCGGTGACCCGGACGACGATCTCGGTCGCGTTGACCGCATGGCGCATGGCGTTGGTCACCGACTCCTGCACAATGCGGTAGACGGCCGCGTCCACGGCCGGGGGCAGCGTGTCCAGTTCGCCATCGAGCCCCAGGTCGACCCTGAGGCGACCACTCGGCGTGCGCACCAGGCGCTCCAGATCCGCGACACCGGCAGGCGGCGCCAGCTCGGCGCCGGCCCCACGGTCGCGCAGCGCGGCGACCATGGCTCGCATTTCCTCCAGCGTGCGCGCCCCCTCCTCCTCGATCCCCTCCAGCGCCTCGACGGCGGCGGACGGGTCGGTGCCCGCGAGCACCCGGCCCGCCTGGGCGCGGATCACGATGGCCGAAACATGGTGGGCCACCGTGTCGTGCAGTTCCCGGGCGAGCTGCTCGCGCTCGCGGGAGCGCACCTGCTCCAACTGCCGCTCGCGAGCGGTCGCCCGGAACCGCACGGCGGCCCCCATCAAGCCGGGCAGCAACAGGAAGACGAAGCCCCCGACCTGTTCGGCGGCCGGGGTTTCGTCCGTGACGGTCGACAGCGCGAAGGCCGTGAGGATCACCGCGCTGCCCAGCACGATCTCCCGTCCCGATCCCCACCGGGGCAGCGCATACACCAGTACGACCACAACCACGCCGGTGTTCAGGCCGACGGGCTCGGCAGGCGCGGCGATCAGCGAGGCGATCTGGAGCAGGATCACCGAGCCGAACGCCAGCGCGACCACCGCCAGCGGGCGGGTCCGGCGCCACAGGGGCAGCACGCACAGCCAGACGGCCAACACCACTGCCACCGGCCGCCACACGACGTTCTCGCGCAGGATGGCCTCCAGCACCACACCGCCCAGGCCCGCGGCGAGCAGCGCCCAGTCCCGCCACACCCGGGCGGGCGCACCGGGCGGGCGGGGTTCGGTCCACAGGGTTCGCAGGTCGTCGCGCAGCACGGTTCTCAGCCTAGGGACCGCGCCGCGGTGCGCATCGGCCGAAAGGACGGGGCGTCACTCCGCCCTGGGGCCGACGGATCCGCGGCCCGCGAGCCGATGCCGCAGAGCGCCGTGGCCACGAACCTCGGCATCGGCGGCCGTACAAGGACGGCCGACGAGGTGGTTGGAGGACCCAATGCTCTCGAAAGCCCTGTTGCGCCTGGGCGCAAGCGCCGCCCGCCATCCCTGGCGGGTGATCGCGGCATGGCTGCTCGCCGCCACGCTCGCCGTCCTCGCCGCATTCACCATCGGCGGGCGGACCGCGGACTCGATGACCGCTCCGGGACTGGACTCCCAACGGGCCGCGCAACTGATCGAGCGGGCCGGCACCGGCCAGGAGGGGATGACCGCCCAGGTGGTCGTCACTCCCCTCGACGGCGGAGCGACGTTCCTCGACCGCGGCAGTGCGCGCACCGCGCTCGCGCGGCTCCAGACCGAGGTGCAGCGGCTGCCGCACGTGCTCGGCACGACCGACCCGGCGGGGGCACTCGACGCAAGCCGGGACACCGCCGTGCGCGGCGGCCTCGTCTCGGCCGACGGGCGGATCGCGGTCGTCCGGGTGCAGTACCCCGACCAGAGCCGGCTGTCGGCCGAAGACCTCCACGCCCTCGTCGATCTCGGCGACCGGCTGCGCGCCGAGCTGCCCCTGCGCATCGAGATGGGCGGGAACCTCTTCTACGTCTTCTCCGACGCCGACGGCGGCGCGAGCGAGCTGATCGGCATCCTCGCCGCGGCCGCGATCCTGTTCCTGGCGTTCGGTTCGCTCGTCGCCGCCGCGCTGCCGATCGGCATGGCGGTCTTCGGGCTGACCGTCGGGGTTGCCACGATGACGGTACTGGCGGGGGTGACGGACGTCCCGACCTTCGCGCCGGTCCTGGGCAGCATGGTCGGGCTCGGAGTGGGCATCGACTACGCGCTGTTCGTGCTCGCCAGGCACCGGGAGTACCTCGCGCGCGGGCTCGATCCCCGCGAGGCGGCGGGGCGAGCGGTGGCCACGGCGGGGAGGCCCGTGGTCTTCGCCGGCGGCACCGTCGTCGTATCGATCCTCGGCCTGGCGGTCGCGAACGTGCCGTTCATGACGGTGGGCGGGTTCGCCGTGTCGATCGTCGTCCTGATCATGGTGGTCGCGTCGGTGACGCTGCTGCCGGCCTTCCTCGGCGCCGCCGGCCCACGCCTGGCCCGGGCCGGCCGGATCGGCCGGGCTCTGCAGACCAGGAAGCCGGGCCGACTCGCACGGCGGCGGGAGCCGGCGGCGGGCCACGCCCCCGCCGCCGGGTGGCGACGCTGGATCGGGCACGTCAACCGACACCCGGTGCCGTACGCGGTCGGCGCGGCGGGGCTGCTGCTGACCGCGACGCTGCCCGTGCTCGGCCTGCGCGTCGGCCTGCCCGACGACGGCTCACTGCCCCACAGCCGTACCGAGCGCCGCGCCTACGACCTCGTCGCCGAGGGGTTCGGCCCGGGCACCAACGGTCCCCTCGTCATCGCCGCGGACCCCGCTGGTGATCCGGGTGTGCTGGACCGCCTCGTCGGGGCGGTCGCGGCGGATCCGGGCATCGCATCCGTCGCGCCGACGCATATCGATCGGGCCACCGGCATCGCGACCCTCGTGGTGTTCCCGACCACCAGCCCTCAGGACAAGGCCACGGCCGACACCATCGCCCGGCTGCGCACCGACGTGCTGCCCACGGCGATCGGGCACGGCCCGGCCAGGGCCCACGTCGGCGGCGCCGCCGCGAGCCTGTCCGATGTGGGCCAACGCACCAGCCAGCGCCTGCCGGTGTTCGTCGCCGCCGTGCTGGCGATGTCGTTCCTGCTGCTGATGCTGGTCTTCCGCTCGATACTCGTACCGCTCAAGGCGGTACTGCTGAACCTGCTGAGCATCGGCGCGGCCTACGGCATCATGGTCGCGGTCTTCCAGTGGGGCTGGGGAGGCGCACTCATCGGGCTGGAAGCGACGGTTCCGATCGTGTCGTTCATCCCGATGTTCCTCTTCGCCATCCTGTTCGGCCTGTCGATGGACTACGAGGTGTTCCTCCTCTCCCGCGTACGCGAGGAGTACCTGCGCACCGGCGACAACGGCACGGCGATCGTTGAGGGCGTCTCGGGCACCGCCCGGATCATCACCTCGGCCGCCCTCATCATGGTGGCGGTCTTCCTGTCCTTCGCCGTCGCCGAGGACCCCTCCACCAAAATGTTCGGGCTCGGTCTGGCCACCGCGATCTTCATCGACGCCACGGTCGTACGCATGGTGCTGGTACCGGCGACCATGACACTCCTCGGCCGGACCAACTGGTGGCTGCCGAAGTGGCTGGACTGGATGCTTCCCCGCGGCCCGGTCGGCACCGACGCGGAACCCACGGGCGAGACCCCGCGTCCACGGCTGGTTGACCGTTGACTCAACTCCCTGCCCGCCCTTGGCGTCCGGCACCTGAGCGCGTCACCCAGGGGGCATACCGAGTCATGATCATCGGGTGGTCCTGGCAGTCCGCCGCGTGGGCCGGTTCGCTGGTGGCCGCCGCGGCGCTGCTGGCGCTCGGAGTCGAAGGCCTGTCGGGGCTGCTGTGGAGCGGTCCGGGCTGTTGATACACCGAGGCCGCTCGGTGCAACTGGGCGGACCCGCCGGGCCGTCGGCCTGCGGACCACGCGGCAGCGTCCCCGCGTGGTGCGCCGCTCGAACCTTCGGAGGCCAGGAAGCGGCGTTCCCGAACCGGTGAGCCAGACAGTGGGCCCGGGCCCCAGTCACATCTGCGATCACGCTGTCTGTGACGTCCAACGATGGGTGGCCACGGACAGCAACAAGACCGCTGGTGAGCAGGGTGTACACAATGACGGTTGGCCAGTTTGCTCAGGGACGGTTGGCCACTGCAGCCCCGACTTCGTCGCGAGCGTGGAGCCGCCGCCTGGCACGGGTCGAATGTTGCCGACTGCGGCTCTCTGCAGCGGCTCGGGCAGGAGCTGAGGAACTTTGGGGCCGTTGCCGCAGGCACGTCATGTCCGAACGTCGTCGGGCCTGTGCGTTGGCTTCGGCTTGTCGGTCGTCTTCGTGGCCAGCCGGTCTGCGGCACCCCGGTAGGCCGCCCATGCAAGGAACAGGATCTCGACGCCCGCGGCGATGCCCGCGGCCCGGAACTTCCCTGAACCTGTCGAAGGAGTGCCCAGCAGCACCGGGATCTCCCCCCGGGGATCTACAGTGACGGTGACGGTCTGGCCGGCTTTCAGGCCGTCCCCGGACACGTTGCCTGGCAACGGCTGTCCCGACGGATCGGCCAGCTGCGCGACGTGAGATGGCGGATCGGCACCCTGGTCGACCCAGTACACGTCGGTCACCGTCGCCCGCTCCTGCCGGCCTCGGGCGTGCAGCGCCCGCTGGTCCAGGCCCGAGTAGGTCTGGTACGTCACGACCAGAGCAGCGATGGGCACCACGATCATCGCCAGGACGACCCAGGCCTTGGACCAGCCCTCAAACTCCTCCATGCGGCACCATCAGCCCGAGGAGAAGGAAAGCCAGGAGATAGAGCACGGGATACACAAGTAGCGCCAGCCAGATGCTCTGCGTGACGTGCAGCAGGATGCCACTGCCACCCTCAAGGCCCAGGAACACGACCGTGGAGCTCACCAGGAACAACGCGGCCAGGCCCAGCAGGCGCCCCCGCCTCAGTATTCGCCCGGCCACAACACCCCCACCACCGAACCGTTCCGCGTCAACCCGCCACCGAGAAGCACAAATCGACCGTCTTTCGCGCCCCTCGTTCAACGTCACTTGAACAGTGCGCCATCGACCCCGGTGGCATCAAGTGGATTCGACTCAGGGGCCCATGGCGAAGGCGCCCCGCACTGGCCAACCATCATCGCGAGTGGCCAACTATCACTGCGAGTCACACTGTCGACGGCACGCCCGAAGACATGTATCGAACACTTGCTCGAATTCTGGGTATGGTGGATGCCTGGAGAGGCGCAGGTCAGGCAGGGGGTACGTGAGGGGCAGGAGGTGCGGGGCCGTGGATTCGTCCAGAGGTCGATGTCCGGCAGGGACGTGCGCCGCTCGCTGAGGAACCGTTCGAACAGCAGCCGCGCCGCCCACCTGGGCAACGGCCGCCGACGGCGCCAACGACCGGGCGAGCGGGGTGAACCGCTCGATAACCTCCATGAGCTCCGCGAGCCCTTCACCCTGACGAAGCCTCACGTGGAGGAAGACCGCCTCCCTCACCACACCCTCCCGAACGCAGCGACACTGGACGGCGCCCGCGAGGCGCGGCTGCGGGTTGAGCCGGTCATCGACCGGCTCAACGACCGTTACGGACCCGGGACGGTGGGCCCTGCGGCAGCTCTCGCATGAGGCGACTCCCTCCGCTGTCCGGTGTTTCGCGGTTGCACGTCTGGGACTTCGTTGCAGGCGGGTGCAGAGGTCACGGGGCTGCTCGTCCTGGTGGCAGCCGACGCCGGCTGCCAGGGCGGGGACCGGCCGGCCAGGAACTGCGGGGCAGGCCCGTTGCGCGAGGGCCGTGGTCCGGCGGAGGTACCGCGACGACGGGCCGACGGTGCCGTGGGTCAGTTCTCGGGTTTCCAGGTGATTTTCACCTTGCCGTTGGCGCCGTGGAAGGCCCCGCCGAAGGTACGAGGCCGCCAGCTCGCTGGGACCGCCGAGGCCGGGAACAGCCGAGCTGCCGCTGCCGCCCTGCCCGCCGGATTCGGGCGACTCGTCCACGTTGCACGCGTCGTCGCTGGTGCTCGCGCCGCCGCCGGTACCGACGCGACCGTCACCGGTCGGATGGCAGTGGTCGACATGGTGGACCAGGAGAAGCTGTGGCCAGGATTTCACTACACGCCGCATGGCGTGTACGTGTACGGGCTCGGGGTGAGCCGGATGTCCACAGTGGAGTTCGTCGGCCCGCCGCGGCAGGTCGAGCCGCTCACCGTCGAGGAGCTGCAGGACAGCATCCGGCCGGTGAGCGGCACCGATGTCACGATCACCACGATGTTGTCCGGGACCCGCTGGATCGACACGGCGCGGCAGGCGACCCTGTACCGGGCCGGCCGGGTCCTGCTGGCCGGGGACGCGGCCCCCCGTGTACGCGCCGGTCGGCGGCCAGGGCCTCAACGTCGGTATCGTCGACGCGGCGAACCTCGGCTGGAAGCTCGCGGCCGTGGTATGCGGCTGGGGCGGCGAGGACATCCTCGACACGTACACCACAACGGCATCCGGGCGCGGCGCGCTTGCTGCAGAACACCCGGGCCCAGATCGCCCTGATGCGACCCGACCCGCAGACGAGGGCGCTGTGGGAGATGTTCTCCGACCTGATGGACCTGGGCGACGACCTCCGGCTCGTCGGCACCCTGTGCCCGGACAGGAAGTTGACGCTGGAGCGGCCCGACCCGGACGTCGTCACCGCGGTGACCCGGTCGGCGGACCTCCGCCGTCGCCTTGAGCGTTGTGTTCCTCGCCCGGCCGGGATCAAGGACCGGCTGCCGGCGTCCGGGTAACGGCTCACGAGCACCGTCCGCGCCCGTCGGCGATCCTCCGGGGCGAGGAGATCTCGGCACTCTGGGCGCCGGCAGCAACGCATGGAGATCGCACGAAGCGGCATCCCCGGGAGCTACGGCGCCGGCGCAGCAGATCTCACCCGGCCACCTCCCCCTCGTCGGGCGATACGGGGCCGGGCGGAGTGACGATGGAGGGGAACCGATCCGCCTCCTCTCTTCTCGGAAGGGTGAGCTGGTATGACACCTCCCTCCGATTCCCCATCAGGCACCGGCACTGCACCCCAGCACGGCACCGAGCCACCAGACGCCTCCCTCGGCGCAAGCCTGGCGGCCTTGGCGAACATGGGCTGGCAGATCCTTCTCACCACGGGCCTGGCTGCCATCGCCCTCGGCGTCGTGGTCCTTGCCTGGCCGGAGGAGACGCTGCGGGTCGTCGGTGTGCTCTTCGGCATCTATCTGCTGGTCATCGGTGTCTTCCAGCTGGCCGCCGCCTTCGGCACGCATATCCCCGGGCCTCTTCGGGCCTTGCATTTCCTCACGGGCGCGCTATCTGTCCTGCTCGGGCTGATCTGCTTCCGCGGCACCCTCCAGTCGATCCTGCTGCTCGCCCTGTGGATCGGCTTCAGCTGGCTGCTGCGCGGGACTATGGTCACGGCCACGGCCGCCTCCGCCCCGGACACGCCGGCGCGCGGCTGGATGCTCTTCACCGGGATCATCGGCATGCTGGCGGGCATCGTGCTGATCGTCTCGCCCTTCACCTCGATCGGCGCGCTCACCCTGGCGGCGGGCATCATGGCCATCGTCCTCGGCGTGATCGAGGTATTCCACGCCATCAGGATGCGCATCGAAGTCGGCCGTCTCGCTCCCGGGACCACTGCCAAGCGGCGGCCTGTGTTCCGCTCCCAGCCGCACCCTCAGCACTGAGCGCGGCACAGATTCCGGCCGCCCCGCTGCTGCAGCGTCCGCCGTACCGGACGTCTGCGGCAGACAGCATCTGCCCAGCTGCCCGCAGCGCATGGACGCGCCGCCAACCGGCGCTGCTCAGTACCGCCGCCACGCCGTCGGGAGGCAGCGATGTCCTACGTCAACCGGTCGGCCGCCGCAGGCCGGCCTGAAGAGTGAGAGTGGGTGCGGTGATGACCGACGCTCGCACGCGTGCCCAGGTGGTGATCGTGACGAACCCACGCTCGGGCGGCGGCAAGACTGCTCGTTACGGCCTGGTGCAGCAGGCCGAGGACATGGGAGCCCAGGTCTGGATGACCAGCGCGGAACGGGACGCGGCGTCGCTCGCCCGGAACGCCGTCGAGGAGGGGGCGCAGGTGTTGGGGGTGGCGGGCGGTGACGGCACCGTATCGGCCGTCGCCGCAGTGGCCGCCGACGAGGGCCTCCCGCTGGTCGTCGTCCCGGCAGGCACCCGGAACCACTTCGCCCGGGACCTCGGCCTTGACCTCCGCGATCCGGGGCGGGCGCTGGACGCCCTGGTCGACGGTGAGCGCACACAGGTGGACCTGGGGGTGCTCGGCTCACGTGTCTTCGTCAACAACGTCTCTTTCGGCATGTATGCCGACGCCCTGCTGGAGCCCGGCTACCGGGAGGACAAGCCGCGCGCGTTCGCCACGGTGGCCCCCGACTATCTCAAGGGCAAGCAGTGGGTCGAGGCCCGCGTGGACACCCCCTGGGGGACCGTCGAGTACCCGCAGGTGGTGCTGGTCTCCAACAACCCCTACCACCTGGCCACACCGCGCTGGCTGGGGCGCCGCTTCTCCCTCACCACGGGACAGCTGGGCGCCGTTGTCCTCAAGCGGCCGGCGCAGGCACCCCCGGACCTTCTGCGGCACCTGCGCGGCCAACTGCGACAGCACAAGCGCGGTGCCGGCCCTCCGGGCGAAGGAGCTGTCGTCTGGTCGGCTCCCGGCATCACGCTGCACGGTGAGGTGCGGCACCTGGACGCGGGCATCGACGGTGAAGCGGTGCGGCTTCCTCTCCCCGTCCTGTGCGGAATCCGGCCGCATGCCCTGCGCGTGCTGCTGCCCAAGGACCGGCCAGGGCTCCCGCCGGAGCGCGCGGCGCGCCACTGAGGGACCCGTGCCGCGCAACACAACCGGATGGCCTGCTCCGGTCCCCGTTCCGTCCGCCTCATACGAAGCGGGCCGCTCCCGGTGATCATCGGGAGCGGCCCGGCCCCCTTGGCGATGCCGTCGGGGCGCTATCCGGTTGCCTTCTCTTCCGCCTCCATGCGGGCCAGCCGGGCATCGAGGACCGTGTACTCGGCCTCTTCGACGGGAGGCTGAAGGCCCCGGATCCGACAGCATCGTCCCCCTCCGCGGACCGCGGCCGCGTGGAAGCATGGACGCATGTCCGGCCGAGCCGGGACCTGTGCCCCGCGGCGGCCGTCACCGCCGTTTGCCGAGGAAGTCGAGGATGTGCCCGAACACGTCCAGGGCGGCGCCCCGGCCGAGGAATGTGTCCAGGTGACCGTAGCCGGGGATCTCGGTGTACGACACGTCGAGGTGGGGCTGCCGGTGGGCGAGGATCTCGTGGCAGAGCTTCTGGGAGTCCAGCCACAGCCCGTTCTCGCTACCCGAAAGCAGCAGGACGGGGGCGTCGATGCCCCCCGCCGCATCGAGGGCGTTGGGGGGCAAGGCCCGGTAGCGGTGGTCGGTGTCATGCCAGCGGACCACGCTGCGGGCCAGCTCGATACGGCGCAGGTGGGGCAGGATCCACAGCGGCGCGGGGCCGAGGAGTTCGGCGAGCCGGTCGTGGGTGGCCCCGGACAGGTTCTCGTGCACGAAGAGCGAGGCACCCGTGCCCCAGGCCGAGTTGTGCAGGATCTGGCAGGTCGGGTCCGGGCAGTTCGCCTTCCGGGAGGCCAGCGCGAACAGCGGGGTGTACTTCGACCACAGGCCCACCTTGCGGAAGTCGACCGGTATGTGGTCGATCCGGGTCTTCAGCAACTCCCCCGCCACCGACATACGCAGCGATGTCCGGCCCGCGAGCTTCGGGGTCAGGAAAACACCCTGGGACACCACGCCCGCGAGGCCGGGCACCAGCCCCGCCGCCATGCTCAGGGAGAGGGTGAGGGAGCCGATGCAGTGGGCGACCACGAACAGCGCGCGGTCGCCGATGCGTTCGCGGATGTACGAGACGGCCTCGGGGATGTCGTACAGGGCCACGTCGTCGTACGTGTACGTATGCCCGGTCTCGTTGTACGGCAGCCGGCAACTGCCCCGCCAGTCCAGCAGCCAGGGCTCGTAGCCGTCGTCGAGGAGCACGTCGACGAGGTTGCGTGTCTCCGGCAGCAGGAACATGTCGGCGGACGCGGTGTGTCCGTGCAGGAGCAGCACGGCGGGCCGGTCCGACTCGCCGGTGTCGATGCGGGTCAGGCCGAGCCGCGCGCCGTCGCTCGCCTGGAAGGGGATCTCCTCGACGGCTACCGGATCGAGGCGGTGGTGGAGGCGGCGGGGGGTCGGCATTGTCCGGACCCTGCGGAGCGCCGGCCGGGCGGGGCGGGAGTTCGTCGTCCTGAAGATCATCGGTGCTGCTCCGTGAGGGTCGGGGTGCGGCGCAGGTCAAGCAGGTCCGCGGCGGCGCGGGCGAAGGGGCCGAGCAGACCGCGGCCCATCTCCAGGCCGAACCAGGCGAGCCAGGTCAGCTTCGCGGCCCGCTTCTCCTGGCTGGTCAGGCGCGGGTCGACCTTGATGCCGTCGATCTGGTCGCGGACGTAGGAGTCGGCGGGCACGACGACCTCGCCCGCAAGACTGGCCGACTCGCCCTCGCGGCCGATGTGGACGGTCAGCGCGCGGGTCTGCCGCCACAGGTCGCGCCGGGCGCGCGCGTACTTGCGTCCCTCCAGCCACCAGTGGCCGCCGTCGGCATCGCGCAACCGCAGCCGGTAGTACAGCAGTTGGTGCTTGAGGCCGTGCTCCTGCGGGATTCCCTCCTCGGGGCGGATCCAGACGTCGCCGCGCTCGACGGCCAGCGGTTCGGGGTGCACCGCCGGGCACACCACCTCGCCGGTGACGTCCACCCGGCGTTCCTTCACCAACTGGTACATGCTCGCGATGGAGAGGGTCAGCGCCATGGAGCAGGGGGTGTCGGCGGGGGCGCCGACCGGGCTCACGCCGCCCTCGGTCGTCTCCGCGAACCACAGGTAGGGCTGGTCGTCCCTGTGCGGCAAACGGGCGAGGCCGTCCTGGGCGAGCCGCTCGAACGTCTTGAGCTGGGCCTGTGCGTCGTAGCGGACCGCGGGCGGCAGCCCGAGCGCCTCGACCAGCGCGGTGGTGCGTTCGCCGCCTGCCGCCGGACCCTTCAGGGTCGCTTCGCACAGCTTCTGCGCTGTGGGGCTCTGCAACACCCTGGTCAGGAAGGCGAGTTCGGGAACCGGGTCGGCTTCCAGGCGGGCCAGTGCGTCCGCGCGCCATTCGTCCCAGTCCTCGACGCGGACGTGCATGCCGCCGAGCGCCATGTCGCGTACGACGTCGTCGAGGGTGTTGGGCACACCGGTGAGGTTGTAGTCGTAGCCCCAGGCGTCGGGTTCGCAGATCGCGGCGACCGCGGCGCGGCTGACCCAGTCGACGGGGGCCGCGTTCAGGTACCGGAAGGCGGGCACCGTGCGGAAGCGGCCGAAGGCCGAGATCAGGCCGCTGCTGAGATCCTGCGGGTTGTAGGCGCCGGTCTTGCTGTGGCCGCCGATGCCGCCGGGCCGTAGTGCCGTGACCACCAGGCCGTGGTCGCGGGCCCGGCGCAGGGCGACCTCGGCGGCCCACTTGGACTGGTCGTAACCCGAGATGAGGCGGTCGACGTGGGCGAGCGGATCGTCCTCGCCCATGGAGGTGATGCCGACCTCGTTGAAGACCGCGATCGAGGAGATGTGGTGGAGCGGCTTGGGCCGGCCAGTGACCGCGAGTTCGGCCAGGGTCAGCGTGCCCAGGACGTTGCTCGCGCGCAGCGACTGGTAGCCGCGCAGAAAGTCCACGGCCGCCGCCACGCCGACGATGCTGTCCAGTTCGCGGGCCAGCGTGTGCCACCGCTCGTCGGACAGGCCGAGGCGCGGCTGCCGGATGTCGCCGCAAAGCACGGTCACCCGTCGGCGGACCTCCGACGACCAGGGAAGCGAGTAGCCCGTCAGCGCCGCGCCGAGCCGGGCGACCGCCGCCTCCTCGTCCGCCGCACGGACCAGGCAGTACACATGCGCGTCGCTGTGCCGCAGCAGGTCGAGCAGCATGTGGCTGCCGAGGAAGCCGGTGGCGCCGGTCAGCAGGATCCGGCGCGGCGGCAGCGGCTGGGGCACGTCGGTGAACGGCAGGCGGTCTGCGAGCGCGAGGTCGGCCAGGATCTGGTCGAGATCCTCGCGGCGGGCCCGGGAGCAGGCGTCGTCGCCAGTTCCGGCCAGGTGGCGCGCCCGCAAAGCCGGTTGGGTGGGAGGTGACGGGACGGGGAGGGGTCCCGGGGCCAGGGTCGGAAGGGTGCCCGCCGCGGAGCGCGGGTCGGTGCTCCGGGTCGACGAGGTGCTCGCCGGGGTCCCTGAATCGCCGGTTGCCGACATCCAGCGTCGGGCAAGGCTGATCGGCCGGGCGTCGGCGAACACCTCGTCCAGGTCGAACTCGATGCCCAGCTTGTCTTCCAGCTCCGCGACGAGTTCCACGGCGTGGACGGAGGTTCCTCCGGCGTCGAAGAAGTCGGTGTCGGGCGGCAGGTTCCCACCGGGCAGATAGCGGCCCGCCGCGGCGGCGATGGTCGCCGCCACGCTGTCCACGTCCCGGGTGGGGGTGGCCGCGGCACCGTTGACGGCAGCGGTGGCCGCCGCCGTCACCCGGGCCAGCAGGTCGCTCACGCCGAGTCCACCGCCGCCCCGCTCGATCGCCTCGGCGGCCGTCCGCTGTTCGGTGTACGCCGCCGCGTCCTCGTTCAACTCACGCATGAGAGCCCTTCATGATGTGCACAGTGCGTCCTTTCCCTCACTGCTGCTCCCAGGAGCGGAATGCCCGCAGCTGGCCCGGCGTGGTCACGGCCTCCAGGCGCTCGTCCTCCTGGTCACCGCCGCCGAGCGCGGCAAGCAGCCGCCGGGCGGGTACGTTGCGCGGGGTGCGCTCCGCCGTCAGGCGGACCTTTGCGCAGCCCAGTTCCTCGGCGCGGTCGGCCAGCCACTGCAACAGGCGCTCCTCGACGCCCCGGCCGAGCGCCCGGCAGCTCATCAGCCAGGCGAGAACGTCGAGTTGGTCGCCCTCGGCGCGCAGCGCGAGCAGGCCGATCTGGCCGTAGTCACCGAAGCGGTCGCGCGCCGCGGCCGTCCACACCTCGCCCCGCTCCCGCCACCGGGCGACATCGCCGCCGTCGGCCGACCGGGCGCGCAGGGTGAACTGGTTGGTGCGGCGCACAAGTTGCTCGGCCCGCTGGACGTCGGCGTCGGACAGGGCTCGGATGCCGACCTCGAGCTCAAGCCGGGCGAGGAACTCCTCGAAACCGGCCTGTTCGCGGACGGCCTCCCGCTCCTGTTCCTGCTCGTAGAACCGGGCGCGCAGCGCGTCCTCGGCGGTCGCCGCGGCCGGGACGAGCGGCCACAACCGGCTCAGGAACTCGTCCAGTTCAGTCGACTGCGGGCAGGTCACCGACAGCACCTGCGGCAGCGCCGACCGCATCTTGGCGATCTCGGCCGGGTTGTCGTCCAGGAACAGGAAGCTGTTCAGGCCGAGGTTGAGCGTGCGCGCCGCCTCGGCCAGGCGGCCCGGCTTGGGGCCCCAGCCGGCGCAGAGCACGGTGAAGTGCTCTGGCTTCAACAGGCTGTCGGGGCGGTTAAGGACGGCGCGGATGGTGGCCTCGTCGTTGTTGCTGACCAGCGCCAGCAGAGCGCCCGCCTCCCGCCACTGCAGCAGCCTGCGCGCGAGCCGGGCACGAGGACCGGTCAGGTCGACCGCCTCGGGGCCCGTCTCGCCGGCCACCCCGCCCCACAGGGTCTCGTCGCCGTCCACCGCGATCACCTTCGGCACGGGGCGCAGCACCGCCCGTACGACCTCCGCCAGGCGTAGGGCCACGGCCGCCTGGAAGGGCGGGGTGAAGGGCAGATGGGCCAGCCGCTCGGTGCGCTCGTCGAAGTGTTCCTCGAGGGCATGGTGCCGGGTCCAGTCGTCGGCGCCGATGACCGCGATGCCCGGCAGCTCGGCCAGGTCGGCGGCGATCCCGCGCTCCCACTGCGTCAGGCGGTCCTCGCTCCGTGCGGAGGGGAGGAAGCCGACGACGAGTGGTGTGCGGGTGCGTTGGGACAGCGCCTTCAGTGCAGCCGGGTAGGCGGTGCGCAGCTCGGTGAGCACTGCGTCGTCGACGGGCCCGAAGCGTTCGAGGTCCGCTGCCCGCAGCAGCACGACGCCCACGGCGGTCGAGGGGTCGGCGAAGGCGCCGGAAGGGTCCTTAAGGCTCGCGAGCACGTGATGGTACGGCGCCTCGGCGATCGTCAGAGCGCCGTCCGTGGCCCCGTCGTTGACCGCCGTCTCACACATCAGCGGCAGATTGCCGAGGGCGAAGGTCGCGGCGAGGGCCAGGGACCGGCGCGGCGCGGGCGTGGCAGCGACCTCGGCAGCAGGGGCCTTGGCCGCCGGAGCCTTGGCGGTCCGTACCAGTGCCGTGGGGTCCTGGGCCGTCTCACCGAGCAGCCGCAGGAACTCCTTGCCCAGTTCGGCCGTGGCCGCTGCATCCAGGATGTCCAGGTTGTGGTCGAGCCGGATGCGCGCCGCGTCCGGGGTCATGGTGATCATCAGGTCGAGATCGGAGTAGCCGGTGCCGGCGGGCAGCACCTCCATGCGGGTGAGGCGGCGCGAGGAGCGCACATAGTTGAAGTAGACCTCGACCAGCGGCGCGTTTGGCCGGTGCAGCCCCTGCCTGGCCAGCGTGGCCAGGACGTCCGAGAACATGGCGCCCTTGGCCAGTACCTGCTGCAGGCGGCCGTCCGTGCGGCGCAGCACCTCGCCGACCGCCTCGTCCGCCCGGGCCTCGGCCGGGAACGGCACCGGTACGCCGAAGAAGCCCACCGCGTCGTAGGCGTCGGCGTGGACGCGGGTGTCCACGGGCACCGCGAGCACGAACCGCTCCCGCTCCCGCTTCCTGGCAAGCAGCACCGTCAGCGTGCCGAGGCAGAAGGCGGCGGGAGTGATCGCCAGGCTGCTCGCGGCTGCCGACACCCGCTCCATCAGGCCGTCGGGAATGGTCACCGTCACGCTTCCGGCCCGGTACGACCGTGTCGCGGGGCGCGGCCGGGCGAGTGTCAGGTCGAGCCGCTCGCTGCCGTTGAAGGCCTCGCGCCACTGGGCACCCGCCCCCGGACCGCTCTGCTGGGCTTCGACGAGCAGGGCGATGTCGCGGTTGGTGACGGCATCACCGAGCGGGGTGCCGGACAGTTCCGCGTCGATCTCCCCGGCCACGAGCAGCAGCGACTGCAGGTCGCTCACGGCGTGGTGGGCGCCGAAGACGAGGGTCTGTCCGCGCGCACCGCCGTCCACGAGCTCGAACCGCCACAAGGGCGCGCCGGCCAGATCGAAGGCAGGCTCCAGCAGTCGGCGCAGCCGGTCGGCGGCGTCGACTTCGCCCTCGGCGCTCGTCCAGCGCAGGAGCGGCTCGGCCGCCTCGCGGTTTACGAGCAGTTGCCACCGGCCTTCGCTGCCGGTGACGATCGCGGTGCGCAGGGCAGCGTGCCGGGCGACGAGCCGGTCGAGGATGGCGGTGAGCGTCTCGCGGGTCGTCGGCGCGGTGAGCCGTACGGCCAGGCCGATGCCGTGCGCCGCGTCCGGCATGCTCGGCCGGGCGCTGCGCAGCAGGCGTACGACATCGCGGGTCGCGGGCCGCAGTTCGCTCTCCGGCACGTCCTGGCCGAGGTGGTCGGGCTGCTCCTGCGCCATGGTTTCCCGCTGTGGCAGGGCCTCGCCCAGGGCCCGGGCGAGGCCGCGGATGTCGGACGCCGCGAACACGGTGGCGGCCGGGAGTTCGACGCCCAGGTCGCGGGCGAAGGCGTTGCGCAGCCGCACCAGCATCAGGGAGTCCAGGCCGAGTTCCTTCAGGGCGGTGGTCGCGGACACGTCCACCGTTCCCCCGCAGACCTCGCCGGCCCTGGCCCGTACGTACGCCTCCAGCAGGGTGGCGCGGTCCTGGTCGTTGGTCGCCGCGAACACTTTCTTGACGAGGTCGTCCGGGGCGGCCGTAGCCGTCGGGGTGGTCACCAGGTCGCCCAGGATCGGGCGGGTGCGTGCCACGTCGGGAACGAGCGTCAGCATCTCCCAGTCCAGGGCCAGGGGCGCGAGCTGGCGGCGGGAGGTGGCCAGCACCCGCTCGAACAGCTCGCCGCCCTCCTGCGGTGAGAAGGCGATCAGGCCGGAGCGGCTGGTCTCGGCGGCTCGGGTGCCCGACTCGGACACCATGCCGACGCCGGCCCAGGCACCCCAGTCCAGGCTCAGCGCCCGGCGGTCGCTGTGGGAGAGGTGGTGCGCCCAGGCGTCGAGGAAGGCGTTCGCCGCCGAGTACGGGCTCTGACCGGCCGAGCCGAGGAGTCCGGCCGCCGAGGCGAACAACACCAATGTTCCCGCTTCCGGGGCCAGTTCGGTGAGCAGGGCGGTGCCCAGGACCTTGGGGGCGAGCACGCCCAGGACGCGTTCGTCGGTCAGGTTCGCCACGGTGGCGTCGTCGAGTACACCAGCCGCGTGCACAACCGCCGCGATGGGGCCCGCTGTCCGTCGTACGGCGTCCAGAGCCGCTGCCAGGCCGTCCCGGTCGGCGACGTCGGCGCGCGCCACGTGCACGGTGACGCCTCGCTCTTCAAGGCCCTTGATCCAGATCGCGGTCTCCGCGTCGGGTGTGCCCCGGCTCATCAGCGCCAGACGGCGGGCCCCGCGGCGGACCAGTCGCTCGGCGACGACCCGGCCGAGGCCGCCGAGACCGCCGGTGATCAGGTGCACGCCGTCCGCGCCGGTCTCGCCGTGGCCGCCGTCGTCCGGGTGGGTGCGCGCCAGGCGCGGCACCAGTCGGCCCGCCCCGCGCAGGGCGACGAGCCGTTCGTCGTCCGCGTGCCTCAGCTGTGTCCAAAGGTCGCCGACACCGCCGGTGGGCGGCAGGTCGATCAGCGTGGTCGACAGCTCCGGGTGCTCCTGCGCCACCGCGAGCCCGAAGCCCCAGGCGAGTGCCTGCTGCGGGTTGGTCACCTGGGTGCTGTCACCGGCAGCCTGGCTGCCCCGCACGATGACGAACAGGCGCGGTGGCCGGACGTGCGGACGGTCGGCGAGGGTGCGCACCAGGTGCAGAGTGCTCAGGCAGCACAGCCGTGCCGCCTCCTTGGCCGTAGCGACATCGCCGACGGGTGGAGCATCCAGCGCGGACAGCTGAATCACCCGCTCGGGCGCTGTGCCCGGGAACGCCTCGTCCAGGAGCCGGGCCAGGTGCTGCGGATCGGCCGGGTCGAGCACGTACCGGCCGGGCCCCTCGAGGCCGAACGCGGTCCCCCTGCGGGCGATGACATGCGGCACGGAGGAACCGAGCCGCTTGCCGAGTTCCGCGGCCGCCCCGCTCTCGTCGGCCAGGATCAGCCAACTGCCCTCGGTGGGCGGCTCCTGCGCCACCGGCCGCGGTTGCCAGCGGGTCGCGAAGAGCGCCCCGTTCAGCGGCGAGAGCGCCGCCAGCTCGAACTCCTCCGCCTCAAGGACGAGTTGCTCGTCCTCGTCCCAGATCCTGAGGTCCAGGACGGCGGTGTCCTGGGCCGTGGAGCGCAGCCGGCAGGTCACCCACGCGGGCGTGCCGCGCAGCCCGGTGAACCGCAGGCGTCCGACCCCCGCGGGCACGAACGCGCGGTCTGCGGGTGCGTCGCCGGGCAGGGCGGCCGTGTGGAAAGCGGCGTCGAGAACCGCTGGGTGCAGGAGGTGACCCGCTGTGGGCCTGGCGGCCAGTCGGCCGAGGGACTGGTCGTGCGTGCGGTGGCCCTCCTCGAGCCCTCGGAAGGCGGGGCCGTAGTCGATGCCGAGGGCGGTCAGCCCGGCGTAGACGGCCGGCAGGTCGACTGCTTCGAGGCACTGCTCGCGCACGCCGGAAAGCGCAACGTCGGCGGTCGGCTCGTCGCAGAGAGGCGCAACGCGTCCGATGACGTGCTGCTGCCACCGCGTGCCGCGCTCCCCCGCAGCCGCCGATGCGATGGTGAAGTCCCGAAAGCCGCCTTCGGCGGGCCGCAGGACGAGTTGCAGCCGTACGGGCCGGTCTTCGCCCAGGCGCAGCGGCTGGAGGAACTTGACGTCGGCCAGGCGTACTTCCCGGCCGTCCGCCACGGCGGACGCGGCCTCCAGTGCCATGTCCAGGAAGGCGGCGCCGGGCAGCCAGACCTCGCCGCCGACTTGGTGGTCGGTCAGGTAGGCGAAGCGGATGTCCCGCAGGTCGATCTCACTTTGGAAGGTGTGCCGGTCGGGCTCGTCACTGGACTCGATGTGCGTACCGAGGATCGGCGAGGGGCCTGCTGCTGGGGCCGGGGCGGGCGCGAGCCAGTGCCGTTCGCGGGCGAAGGCGTAGGTGGGCAGGTCGACGCGGCGGCCGTGCGGGAACAGTACCGGCCAGTCGGGCGTGTGCCCGGCGGCGTACAACTCGCCCACCCTGCGCAGCAGCACGTCGTGTCCGCCCTGCTCCCGACGCAGCGAGCCGACGCCGACCGCGTCGATCCCGGCCTCCGCAGCCACCGCCTCGATGGAGGAGAGCAGCGAGGGGTGCGGGCTGAGCTCGACGAAGTAGCGGTAGCCGTCGTCCAGCATCCGTCGGACCGTGTCCGCGAAACGGACGGGCTGCCTGAGGTTGGCGTACCAGTAGCCGGCGTCCAGCCGGTCACCGGGCACGGGTTCGGCCAACACCGTCGAGTACAGCGGGGGCGACGCCTGCCCGGCCCGGATGCCGCAGAACCGGTCGAGCATGTCCTCGCGCACGGGTTCCATCAGCGGGGTGTGCGAGGCGAACGGCGTCGACAGCCGTCGTATGGGGATCTGCTGCTCGTCCAGGGCCCGGCGCAGCTCGGCCAGCGCATCGGCGTCGCCTGCGACCGCCGTGGAGGTCCCGCTGTTGACGGCGGCGACGAAGAGCCGGTCCGCGTACGGCGCGAGCAGCTCCTCGACTTGTGTGCGGGCCAGCTCCACGGACACCATGCCGCCCTGTCCGACCAGCGGTAGGACGGCGTGGGCGCGCCCGGTCACCACGGTCACCGCGTCGTCGAGGGTGAGGGCGCCCACGCTGTAGGCGGCGGCGATCTCACCCAGGCTGTGCCCGATCACGGCGTCCGGGGCGACCCCGAGCCGCCGCCAGGCGGCTGCCAGCGCCGCGTTGACCGCAAAGAGCACCGGCTGCAGGTACTCGGTCCGGTCGAGCGGGGAGAATTCCTCGGGGGCCCGCAGGACATTGAGCACCGACCAACCCACATGCCGCTGCACCGTCTCGTCGATCCGGGTCAGTTCCTCGCGGAACGCCTCCGACTGGGCCATCAACTCCACGCCCATGCCCGGCCATTGGCCGCCGTGTCCGGCGAAGACGAAGGCCACCTTGCCCGACTGCTCCTCGCGGGGCGGTGCGAGCGGCGCACGTCCGGCTCCCAACGCCTCCAGACGCGCCCTCAGTTCGTCCCGGTCGTCCGCCGCGATCGCCGCCCGCCACTCCAAGTGGCTGCGGTGCCGCGCCAGGGTGTGGGCGACATCCGGCAGCGCGATGCCCTCGCTCAGGTGCCTGGCCAGCCGCGCGGCCTGGCCTCGCAATGCAGCCTCACTGCGCCCGGACACCACGAACAACCGTTTCCCGGGCGGGACTTCGCTCGCCTGCTCGGCCTCGACCGGCGGAGCCTCTTCGACGATCACATGCGCGTTGGTTCCGCTGATCCCGAAGGCGCTGACCCCGGCACGCCGGACCCGCTCCCCCGCCGACGGCCAGACCGCCGCCTGCTGCAGCAGTTGCAGCCCGCTGCCGTCCCAGTCGACGTGCCGGCTGGGCGTGCCCGCGTGCAGGGTCGCCGGAAGGGTCTGGTGGCGCAGCGACTGGACCACCTTGATCAGCCCGGCCACGCCCGAAGCGGCCTGCGTGTGCCCGAGGTTGGACTTGAGCGAGCCGAGGTACAGCGGGCGGTCGTGGGGGCGCGAGTCGCCGAAGACCTGCGACAGGGCGTTCGCCTCGATCGGGTCTCCCAGCGTCGTGCCCGTCCCGTGCGCTTCGACGTAGTCGATGTCGGCGGGCTCCAGCCGGGACAGCTGAAGGGCTCGGCGGATCACCTGCTCCTGAGCCGGACCGTTGGGCGCGGACAACCCCTGACTGCGGCCGTCCTGGTTGACGGCCGTGCCGCGCACCACGGCCAGCACCTGGTCACCGCCGCGCTGGGCGTCACTCAGCCGCTTCAGTACGATCATGCCGACGCCCTCGGCCCATATGGCGCCGTCGGCGTCGTCGGAGAAGGAACGGCAGCGTCCGGTCGCGGACAGGCCCCGCAGTCGGCTGAATTCCACGAAGGTCCCCGGCGTCACCATGAGCGTCACACCTCCGGCGAGTGCCAGGTCGCACTCGCCCGACCGGAGCGCCTGCGTCGCCAGGTGCACCGCCACCAGCGACGACGAGCACGCCGTGTCCACCGTCAACGCCGGACCGTGCAGCCCGAGCGCATAGCTGAGCCGGCCGGAGGCCACGCTGAGCGCCGAGCCCGTGCCGACGTAGCCGTCGAGCTGGTCGAGCCGGGAGCCCGACAGGTAGTCGCTGCCGAACATGCCGACGTACACGCCGGTGGTGCTGCCCGCAAGTCGGGCGGGCACGATCCCGGCGCGCTCGAGTGCCTCCCACGCCGTCTCCAAAAGCAGCCGCTGCTGCGGGTCCATGGCCGCCGCCTCCTTCGGGGTGATGCCGAAGAAGCCCGCGTCGAAGGAGGCGATGTCGTCCAGGAAGCCGCCTTCCCGGGCGTACGACTTGCCCGGGGCATCCGGGTCGGGGTCGTACAGCGACTCCACGTCCCAGCGTCCGGCCGGGAACGGGCCGACCGCGTCGCGGCCCTCCGCGACCAGCCGCCACAGTTCCTCCGGGTCGCTCACTGCGCCCGGCAGTCGGCAGGCCATGGCGACGACGGCCACCGGCTCGTCGGTCGGCGCGGTCGTGCTGCGGGTGGTGGGGCGCGGATCGCTGCGGCGGGTCGTACGTCCACTCGCCGCAAGGGCGTTGGTCAGCAAGTACTCGGCGAGACGGGCCGGGGTGGGGTGGTCGAACAGCAGGGTCGCGGGGAGCCGGGCGCCGAGGCCGGCGGCGAGGCGGTTGCGGAGTTCGACCGCGGTCACGGAGTCCATGCCGAGCTCGCGCAGCGGCTGGTCGGGGCGGACGGACTCCGCCGAGCGCAGACCGAGGGTGCGGGACGCCTCTTCGCGAACCAGGGCCAGGACACGTTCGGCGCGTTCGGCTTCCGGCAGCCGGGCCAGGCGGTCCGCCAGGGCGTCGCTGCCGTCCCGGCCGGTGCGCGGCGCGGGCAGCAGCGAGCGCCACAACGCAGCCGCGGGGCCACCCGCGGCCATGGTCTCGCGCAGGCGAGTGAGGTCCAGGGCCCAGGCGACCAGGTGCGGGGTGCTCCGGCGCAGGGAGAGTTCCACCAGGTCGCGGCCCTGGTCGGGGGTGAGGGCACGGTGGCCGAGACGGGCCATCCCCGCGAGGTCGGCGTGTTCGGCGGCAAGGCCCTCGCCCGCCCACGCGCCGAACGAGACCGCCACGGCAGGCAGGCCCAAGGCCCGCCGGTGGTGGGCCAGTTGGTCGAGAAAGACGTTGGCGGCCGCGTAGTTGGCCTGGCCCGCGTTGCCTGCGACACCGGCAGCCGAGGAGACCAGCACGAACATCTGAAGCGGCATGTCGGCGGTGAGCCGGTGCAGATGGGCGGCGCCGTCGACCTTGGGGCGCAGCACCCGAGCGAGGCGTTCGTGCGTCAGTTCGGCGACCACCCCGTCGTCCAGGACGCCGGCGCAGTGCACGATGCCCCTCAGCGGCAGCTCGTCACCGACCCTGCCGAGCACGTCGGCCACGGCCGTCGCGTCCGCGACGTCGCACGCCGCCACCTCGACCTCGGCTCCGAGCACGGCGAGTTCCTCGGTGACCTCGGCGGTGCGCGGATCGGCGGTGCCCTGTCGTGACGTCAGCAGCAGGCGGGGGACGCCGCGTTCGGCCAGGAGGCGGGCGATGTGGCGACCGACGGCACCCAGGCCTCCAGTGATCAATACCGTGCCGTCCGTGGGCAGCGAGCCGGGTACGGCCGGGTCGGCGGCGCGGGCGCGAACCAGCCGAGGGGCGAGCAGCGTGCCCGAACGTAGAGCGAGTTCGGGCTCACCGCGGTGCGCCATTGCGGCCCGCAGGGCGTCCGCCAGATCGTCGGAGCCGTCGAGGTCGAGCAGGGTCAGTCCGAGGTCCGGGTGCTCGATGCGGGCGCTGCGGGCCAGGCCCCACAGGACCGACTGTGCCAGTGCGGACACCGTGTCCACATCACCGGCGGCGACCGCACCGCGGGTCACCCATACGGTCCGCGTGGGCGCTACGTCGTGCGTGATGAGGGCTTGCAGTTCGGCCAGGGCTGTTGCCGCCAACTCGTGTGCTGCTAGGGCGATTTCGTCGTCTTCGGCCGGGAGAGGCCAAAACCGCACCAGGACGTCACCGCCGGTCTCGCGGAGCCGGATCCCGGCCGCCTCTAGTCCGCTGAGCGCCGCAGCGGCCTGCGGGTCGGACGGGTCGCCGACGACGGCCCACTCGCTGTCCGGTCCTTCAGAGGGCTCTTCGGTCACCGCCGTCCACGTCGGCTCGTACAGGTGCCGGCCGTTCTGCGAGCCGCTGATGAGGTCCGCCGGATTCGCGGCCCGCAGCCGCACGCCCTCCAGCCTGCCGGCCGGGATACCGTCGGTGTCCCACAGCGTCACCTCCAGCGTGAGGTCCGTGCCGGAGCCGCCGGTCCGCCGTACGGACGCGATGAGCTCGTTCGCGCCACCGTGATGCAGGGCGCAGCGGCCCACCGCGACCGGCAGCAGCACCCGGCCGTCGGAGGCGTCGAACGCGGCGGCCACGTGGAGCGCGGCGTCCAGCAGCGCCGGGTGGACCGGGTAGGGGTCACTCAGGTCACGGGCAGCGTCCGGGAGCGACAGCCGGGCCAGCAGCTCGCCGCCGCCGGTCACCACCGCCTCCCGTACGCCCTGGAAAGCGGGTCCGTAGCCGAGGCCGAGCCCGGTCAGCCGCTCGTACGTCTCCGGGCTCCACCCGGGTTCGGCCGTCTCCGGCCGGAGCGGAGGCTGCCCCGCCGTCACCGGCGCCGCTTCGTCGGCGCAGGCGGTTGCGTGCAGGGTCCAGCCCGTGGCCTCCTGGCCCCGCGGGCGGCTGTGCACAGTGATCTCCGCAACGGGGCCGGCCGTGACGACCTCGACGGACACTTCGACCGTGCCGGAGACGCAGAGCACGAGGGGCGTGAGCAGGAGCAGGTCTGTGACGTCGGCCGGTTCGTCCGGGCGGGCCACGGCGAGGGCGGCGCGACACAGCTCCATCAGGGTCGTGCCCGACACCACGGTCTGGCCGAAGACGGTGTGATCGGGCAGCCAGTCGGTGGTCGACGGGGACCACTCGTTGCGGAAGGTCCAGCGGGTTTCGTCCGCCGACTGCAGCTGAATCCCGAGCAACGGGTGCGCGCAGCGGTCGAACAGGCCGGGGGCGCCGACGGCGGACTCGGGCTCGATCCAGTGGCGCTGCGCGTCCCAGGCGTAGGTCGGCAGGTCCGCGGGCACGGTGTCCGCAATGAGACGACGCCAGTCGATCTTCCGTCCGTGGACGTGGAGTTCGGCGGCGGCGCGGTCCAGACACGCGGGCCCGTCCTCGTCTCGGCGGAGCGAGCCGACGGCGACCAGTTCGCGGCCGCAGTCCTCGCCGATCGTGTGCAGCGCGGTGAGCAGGGAGGGGTGGGGGCTGAGTTCGACGAAGTAGCGGTAGCCGTCGGCCGCCATGCGCTCGACGGTGGGCGCGAAGCGGACGGGTTCGCGAAGGTTGGTGTACCAGTAGTCGGCCTCCTGTTCCTCGGTGACCGGCTCACCGGTCACCGTCGAATACCAGGCGACCGACGTCGGACAGGTGGTGACGCCGTCGAGTTCGTCCACGATCAGTCCGTGGACCTGCTCGACCTGAGTGCTGTGGGAGGCGTAGTCGACGTCGAGGCGACGGACGAACACCTGCTCCCGGTCGAGGTCGGCAAGGAGCGCCGCCAGCGGCTCCACGGCACCGGCGATCACCGTCGAACGGCCGCTGTTCACGGCGGCGACCGAAACCCGTCCGTCGAGACCTTCGAGGCGGGCCTCGACGTCGGTGTGCGCAAGGGCGACGACGGCCATGGTGCCGGTGCCGGACAGCCCGGTCAGGGCCTTGCTGCGCAGGGCGACGACCGCCGCCGCGTCGTTGAGACTCAGAGTTCCGGCGACGCAGGCCGCGGCGACCTCGCCCTGGCTGTGCCCGATCACGCCGTCGGGCCGTACGCCACGGGCCCGCCATACTGCGGCCAGGGACACCATCACGGCGAAGAGCACCGGCTGGACGACATCCACGCGGTCCAGGGACGGCGCGTCCGCGTCGCCGCGCAGGACGGCCGCCACCGACCACTCGGTGAACGGGCGCAGGGCGCCGTCGCAGCGGTCGAGTTCGTCGGCGAACACCGGGTCGTGCGCGAGCAGGTCGCGGGCCATGCCGGCCCACTGGGCGCCTTGGCCCGGAAAGACGAACGCCAACTTGCCTGCCGGGGCCGTCTGCTGGGGACCGACGGTCAGGTCCGTCTCCGGCCGCCCCCCGGCCAGTCCGTGCAGGGCCGTCAGCAGGTCGTCGCGGTTGCTTGCCCGCACGACGGCCCGGTGCTCGAAGTGGGTACGGTGGTGGGCCAGCGTCGCGGCCACCGCCCGCACCGGCACCTGCGGCTGTCCGGCCAGGAGTTCATGCAGGCGCCGGGCCTGCCTCTCGAGGGCGGGAAGAGTACCGGCTGAGAGCGGGAAGAGAGTCGCGGTACCCGACGGCTCCGCCTCCGCTCCTCGCCGTACGACATCCTGTGGTGCCTCCTCCAGCACCACGTGCGCATTGGTGCCGCTGATCCCGAACGCGCTCACTCCCGCTCGGCGCAGCCGGTCGCCACTGCGCGGCCATGCCTGGGCGCCGCCCGGCACGCGCAGGCCGCTGCCCGCCCAGTCGATGTGCTCGGTGAGCGCCTCGGCGTGCAGGGACGCCGGTATCTGCTCGTGCCCGAGGGCCAGCACCGTCTTGATGACGCCGCCGATGCCCGCCGCGGCCTGCGTGTGACCGATGTTGGACTTAAGGGAGCCGACGCCCAGCGGCCGGGCGGCCGGGCGGCCCGGCCCGAACACGGCGGCCAGTGCCCGGCCCTCGATGGGATCGCCGAGCGGGGTGCCCGTGCCGTGTGCCTCCACGTAGTCCAGGTCGTCCGGCTCGATACCGGCGGCGTCCAGGGCCGCGCGCAACACCCGTTCCTGGGCAGGTCCGTTCGGGGCGCTCAGTCCCTGGCTGCGTCCGTCCTGGTTGATTGCCGAGCCCTTGATGACGGCGAGGACCTGGTCGCCGTCCTGGCGGGCGTCCGCGAGCCGCTTCAGCAGGACCACACCGCAGCCTTCGGCCCACACCACGCCGTCCGCGCCGGCCGAGAACGGGCTGCACCGTCCGGACGGCGACAGCCCGCGCAGCCTGCTGAACTCGACGTGCCCGCGCGGGGTCACCAGCAGCGTCGCGCCGCCCGCCAGCGCGAGGTCGCACTCGCCGCCCGCCAGCGCCCGGGCCGCGAGGTGCAGGGCGACGAGGGACGACGAGCAGGCTGTGTCGACGGTGACCGCCGGGCCCTGCAGACCGAGGGTGTAGGCGATGCGCCCGGAGGCCACGCTGGGCGCCGAGCCCGTGCCGATGTGCCCGTCGAGCTGGGCAAGCGAGGCCGAAGCGAGGTATCCGCTGTCGTACAGGCCGATGTAGACGCCCGTGAAGCTGCCGTGCAGTGCCTTGGGGACGATCCCGGCCCGCTCGATCGCCTCCCAGCTCGTCTGCAGCAGCAGCCGCTGCTGCGGGTCCATGGCCGCGGCCTCTCGCGACGAGATGCCGAAGAAGGGGGCGTCGAAGTGGTCGATGCCGTCGAGGAAGCCGCCCCGCAGGCTGTACGCCTTGCCGACTGCCTCCGGGTCGGGGTCGAAAAGCCCCTGGGATCCCCAACGGCCCTTCGGTACCTCGGAGATGACGTCCTCGCCCGCGGCCAGCAGCCGCCACAGCGCCTCGGGGTCGTCGGCGCCACCGGGGAAGCGGCAGGCCATGGAGACGATCGCGATGTCACCGCCCGTCGCCCGCACCGGGGCGTCGCCCGGCGCCAAGTCGTCGTCCGCCTTGGGCCGTTCGCCGAGGATCGCGTCGGCGAGCTCGCTGATCGTGGGGTGGTTGAAGACAAGGGACGGCTCCACCGGCCGGCCGGTCCGCGCGGCAAGCTCCGCGGCCATGGTCACCAATTGGCGTGACCCCAGGCCGAGTTCGGCGATCGGCCGGTCGGGGTCGACGGCCAGCGGGTCGAGCCCGGCGGCCTCGGCGACGGCCGACACCAGCCAGGCGCGCAGTTCCTCGGATGTGTTGACGGACGTCTCGGCGGACTGCTTCGGGAACTCGTTCGCAGGCATTGGTCAGGTGTCCTCAGGAACGGTGGTTCAGGCGGTTTCCGTACGCGCGGAACAGGACCGGTACGGCCGCCGCGTCGGACGGATGCGGGTCCCGTGCGGCGGGTACTCTCGCGGGCCGTCACCGGTGCGGGCACCCCACCGGTGACGGGTGACGTCACCTCTGTACGGGCACGCCGAGCACGGACAAGGTGCCGTCGAGGTATGCGGCCCGGGTGGCCCGGCGCTGGATCTTTCCGCTGGACGTCTTCGGAATGGTGCCGGGGTGGACCAGCACGACGTCGCGCGCCGACAGGCCGTGGGCCTCGGCGATCGCGCTGCGGACCTGGTCGGCGATCTTCTCCGCCTCGCCCGCCGTTTCGGGGGCCACCTCTGCCACGACGACGGGCTGCTCGCCCTCCGCGGCGCCGTCCACGGAGAACGCGGCCGTGCAGCCTGGCCGCAGCGCCGGGTGCGACAGCTCCGCCGACAACTCCAGGTCCTGCGGGTAGTGGTTGCGGCCGTCGATGACGATCAGGTCCTTGAGACGGCCGGTGACGAACAGTTCGCCGTTCCGCAGGAACCCGAGGTCGCCGGTGCGCAGAAAGCGGCCCTCACGGCCGGTCAGCGTGGCCCGGAAGGTCTCGCGGGTGGCGAGGGCGTTGCGCCAGTACCCCTTGGCGACGCTCGCGCCGCCGACCCGGATCTCGCCGACCTCACCCTCGGGCAACTCCTCCTGCCCCTCGGGGTCGGCGATCACCACGGTCAGGCCGGGGCCGGGACGACCGCAGCCGACCGCAGCCGCGTCCGCAGCGCCCGCGTGCGCGCCACTCCCCCCGGCGTCGAGCAGCGTCGGCGCGGCGTCCACCGGGCCGCCGGCGACCATCAGGGTGGCCTCGGCGAGGCCGTAGCACGGGTAGAGGGCCTCGCGGCGGAAGCCGGCCGCGCCGAAGGTCTCGCTGAACCGTCGCAGGGTGGCGGCCCGAACCGGTTCGGCGCCGTTGAAGGCGACCCTCCAGCTGCTCAGGTCGAGCTCCCCCAGGAGCCCGGGAGTGGCGTTCTTCAGACACAGCTCGTACGCGAAGTTGGGGGCGCCACTGGTGTGCGGGCGGTAGCGGGTGACCGCGCTGAGCCAGCGCTGGGGCTGCTGCAGGAAGTGCAGCGGCGAGAAGAGGGTGGCGGTCACACCGAGGTAGACCGTGTTGAGGACCGGACCGATGAGGCCCATGTCGTGGTACACGGGCAGCCAGCTGACGTACATCTCGTGGCCGTACTCCGCGATCGTGTCCGGGGTGTGCCCCATCCGCTCCGTGACGACCCGTTCGTTGTCCACCAGATTGCCGTGCGTCACCATCACGCCGCGCGGGGCGGAGGTGGAGCCGGAGGTGTACTGCAGGAAGGCGACCGAGTCGGCGGTGAGGCCGGGTTCGCGCCAGGAGCCGGCCGCATCGTCGGGGATGTCCTCGGTGGTGACGCAGGTGATCCCGTCCATCTCGGGCAGGTGCTGCGCCAACTCGCCCAGGGCGCCCATGACTTCACGTCCGCCGAGGATCACCTTGGCGTCCGCGTCGGCGATCAGCCGCTTCATCCGGATCAGGGCCCGGTGGTTCTGCGACCGCCCCCGCGGGGGCACCCCCGGCACCGCGATGACACCGGCGGCGAGGCAGCCCAGGAACGCAGGGACGAATTCGAGGCCGGGCGGATACAACAGCATGGCGCGGGAGCCGGCCAGACCGCGCTCCTGGAGCCAGGCGGCGATGGCCTGCGAGCGGCGGGCCAGTTGCCCGTAGGAGATGTCCTGGATCTCACCGTCACAGTCACCCGTGACGAGGTACCGATACGCGGTGCGGTCGGGCTGTTGCGAAGCGTGCGCGGTCAATAAATCGACCAGAGTACGAACCACGTGACAGTCTCACCCGTTCGGATCAGCAGGCGTGGGAACTGGAGTTCGATGTCCGCGTGATACGTACACGCGGAAGCCCTGGTCGACCCGGCCCCCTTGCCAGGTCACCCTTCTCGGCTCCCCGCCGGAAAGCTGCGGCGATGCCGCCACAGAATCCCCGCCCCCACTTGATTACTACCAACGGGTAGCACGTTAACAAGTCCCATGGGTCAACGGGCTGGAGGCATGTAAACGCTGCGTGTCCAAACAGGATCGAGGGGTTCCCGACTCGACGAGCAGACACGGCGCTCGACCCGTCACCGGGCCCGCGACCTGGGGCAACGACGAGTGTCTGACCCAACGTCATACATTCGGGCGGCCGTCGCTGTCCGAGACAGGGATCACACCGTCGGTGACGCGTCGGCCGATGACGCCGCCCCGTATTACCGTCTTTGAGATTGCCAAGGCGGGTCCTGCCGCGCGGGTGGTCCTGGAGGCCACCTACGGCTGGTACTGGGCGGCGGACGCCCTCGCCGCGCGGAGGTGCACCTGACGCATCCTCTGGGAGTCAGGATGTTCCCCTACCGGCGGGTGAAGACTGACGAGAGGGATGCCGCCGACTTGGCGGACCTCCTGCGTATGGGACGGCTCGCGGAGGCGTGGATCGCTCCGCAAGGCGTGCGTGAGGTGCGGGAGTTGGTGCGCTACCGGCACCGGCTGCCGGGTGCGCGTACCTCCGCCAAGGCCCAGATACAGGGCATCTGCGGCTGGCCTGCAACGTCTTTCGGCGTGGGCGATAGGACCAATGATCGAGTCGATCCATCATTGACCTGCCACTGGTTGGACGGTTCGGATCGTGGGTTTACGTCGTGATCTCATCCTTGTCAGGTCGGTCATAGGGGACTACCGGCATCGGCCAACCTGGCCTGCGCCTCGGCCGATCGTCCACCGAGGCCCGCCGCCGAGCGCTGCTGTTCGCGCTTGTTGGCGTCAGCCGCTGATGTCAGCCGCCACACGCGGTTTTTGCAGGGGACCACGCTGTTGAGCGATGGGAGCTGTCCCTGGTGTGGCGGAGGATGGTGCCCATGTGCGCTCTTTTCGACCCCCCTGAGCCTCGCCGCGTCTCGCCGGGCGAATACCCCGTGTGGGAGCAGGCTCTCGCCCTTCTGAACCGGGACCTGACGGTGACGCTTCCCCGGCTGGAACCCCTGCAACTGCTGGCCCTTCCGTCCTACGACGCGGATGAGCCAGAGAATGTCTACGTCGCCATGGCCAACGGCGAGTGGCACGGCAACCACCTGGACCCGATCTCACAGGACAGCCTTGCCTCTGCACTGGCGAGCGTCGCCGATGCCGCGCAGGAGACCGTCACGGAGCTTCTGTGGCAGGCGTGGCCCCTGTGCCCCGAGCATGGCCTGGGCATGCATCCAAGGGAGGACGCAGAACAGCGACTGTCCTGGTGGTGCGCGGGAGAACGGTTGCGTCGCGGCCCGGCTCATATCCACGCGGCCGTGGGCGCACTCGACGCTTTGGGAACGTCGATCCGTACACGGTCTTGAAAACCGTCGCGGCGCGAGTCACCGTGGGTTCAAATCCCACACCCCACCGCCAGGCGAAACGGCCTCTGACCAGGTAACTCGGTTGAGGGTCGCTTTCGTGTCCGCTGGGTGTCAGCACCCGCTGTTCCCTTCTGGTTCCCGTCCGGCCGGGCACGGGAGGGGCACGCCGCCCGGCCAGGTCCAATGAAGGGCTGGCCGAGGGGGTGTGGCACTCGCTGATCTGGGGGTTAAGATCCGCTACCGACCTGCGCGAAGTCCGAACGGGCGGCTTCAAGGGGTGTGGAGTGGCTGAAGCAGTTGCGCCGTCGCGCTGGCAGGCCCGACTTGCCTCAGTCGTCCTCGTTGCATTCGCGCTGGTGACCTTCGCGGCCGGGCTGACGGCGTGGCAGAAGTACCGAATGCTTGCGGGGACGCTGACGCCAGGGCCGTACGTGGACAACCCGTTGGTCGAGGTCGACACGTACTTCCGGAACCTGATGGGCTGGCGGACCGGGCTGCTCGTACTGGCCCTGCTTCAGTTCAGCATCTGGCTTGCCGACATGCGCGACGTCGCGGATGCGCTCTGGCGAGAGGGACAGCGGCGGCGCAGGGGGTGGCTGGTCTTCGGCTGGGTGATACCACTGGCGCAGCTCTTCGTCCCCAAGATGTTCATCAACGACCTGTGGGCAGCCAGCCGACCGGCATCCCAGCGTCGCCGCGGACATCCCCTGCTCACGGTCTGGTGGCTCTCCGTTCTCGTGGCGGCGAATGCGTACGGCGATGGATCTGCAGACCTCAAGAAGGCGGTCGATGCGCGCCAGGCTCGTCATGCCCTGCGGCATCTGATGATCAGCGATGGCCTCTACATCTGCGCCGCTGCGCTGTCGATCGTCGTCGTCTGGCACCTTGTTCGCCGGCTGGAGAGTGCCGCCGCGATGACCCCTGTGGTGGTGTGATCGGGGTCAAGCGCGATCCTCAGTAACCCCTGCTGCGCCTACGAACCCGCGCGGTCGGTGTAGCGACTTTGGCGGCTCTTCACAATCCAGGGTGTAGTCGTGGCCTGAAGCCGCCGGTTTCCAGCAGGGATCTGGCGATGTAGTTGGTGAGGTTGCGGAATCCCAGGGCGAAGCCGCGGAGGTGTTCGAGCCGTCCGTTGATGGCCTCGGTCGGCCCGTTGGACGTGCCCGGGCGTTCGAAGTAGGCCAGTACGTCGGTGGCTCGCTTCTTCAGCGTCCGGCCGAGCGTGATGAGCTCGCGCAACGCGCTCGGGACGCCCCGGCTGACCGCTGCATTCAGCGGCCGATGTCGTCCAGCTCGATCAAGTCCTCATGGGAGAGGGAGAGTCCCGCGCCGGCGATGTTCTCGCGCAGGTGTGCCGTCGATGACGTGCCGGGGATGAGCAGGATGTTCGGTGATCGCTGCAGCAGCCAGGCCAGTGCGACGGACATCGGTGTCGCCTCCAGTCGAGCGGCGACCGCCGAGAGCGTCGAGGACTGGAGCGGGGTAAAGCCCCCGAGAGGGAAGAAGGGCACGTACGCGACGCCGTCGGCGGCGAGCCGGTCGATGAGCTTGTCGTCGTGGCGGTGGGCGAGGTTGTACATGTTCTGCACACACACGATCGGGGCGATGCTCTGCGCCTCGGCGACCTGCTCCTCGGTGGCGTTGCTGACCCCGAGATGGCGAAGCAGGCCCTGCTGCTGGAGTTCGACGAGCGTCTCGAACGCCTCGGCGAGCGAGCCGGGCTGGGGACCTTCGGCGTTACCGAGTCGCAGGTTGACCAGGTCGAGTACGTCGAGCCGGAGCGACTTGAGGTTGTCGTGGACCTGGCGGCGCAGATCTTCGGGTCGCCGGGCCGTAGGCCAGCCACCTTGTTCGTCGCGGGTCGCGCCCACCTTGGTCACGATGTGCAGCGACTCGGGATAGGGGTGCAGCGCCTCGCGGATCAACTCGTTGGTGACGCGCGGCCCGTAGGCGTCGCTGGTGTCGATGTGGGTGACACCGAGGTCGACCGCTTCACGCAGAACGGCCAGGGCACCCTCGCGATCGGCGGGCGCCCCCATCACCCACGGGCCGGCCAGCTGCATGGCACCGTAACCGAACCGGGTGACAGTCACGTCACCCAGAGTCCAGGTGCCGCCGGGAAGAGAGAGGGCGGGTGTGCTCATCTTGCTGCCTTTCGTCGTGCACTTGGGGGGTGGCGCCTGCTGCCTCCCTGCATCAGCATTGGAGAGAAACTTCCTTTCAGGAAGTAGGCACTTGGGAGTGCGTAACCCACCCATCGGTGAGAGGTGCGATCAGTGACGACGATGAAGGCGGCCCAGAAGAGGGCTCAGGCCAAGGAGGAGTACAACGCGTTCCTGGCAGGGTGCCCCAGCCGGCAGCTGCTCGACCGAATCTCGGACAAGTGGGTCGTCCTGATCCTGTGTGCGCTGGGCGGCGACAACAGCCCTGGCCAACCCGGTGCAGCACACGCAGACGCTCCGCAGGCGATGCGTTACTCCGAGATCGCTCGCCTTCTGGCCGGGGTCAGCCAGAAGATGCTGACCCAGACACTACGGTCGCTGGAGCACGATGGTCTGCTCACCCGCACCGTGACGCCAACCGTCCCCGTCACCGTCTCCTACGAGCTGACCGACCTCGGCCTCTCGCTCCACCACATGACGCGCGGGCTCAGAAACTGGGCGCAGACACACATGGCCCAGGTCCTCGCCAACCGCGAGAACTACGACGCCCGCACTCCCTGACGACTCACATCCAGCCGTCCAACAACTCCACACTCTCGGCGCTACACCCTGGGTGCGGTGTCGCCCAGTCGGCGATGCGGGCGACGTCGCAGGCCATCGCGGTCAGGACGTGCTGGACGTGGGCGCGGGCCAGGCCGCTGTAGCGGGAACGTCGCAGCCCGTGGCCCCGGACGTTGTGCAAGAGGGTGGCCAGCCGGAGTACCCCTCGGACACGCCGCCCGCGCTGTCCGCACCCGTCCTCACCGGAATCCGCTGGAAACTCCTCGGCCGTAACGACACCGCCCCCACACCCCAAGACCCGAGGCCACCCCGCACTCCTCCGGCGAACCACCCGACGGCCCCACCGTCAGCGGCGTAGCGGCGGACCTGGTGCTCGTCCAAGGCCGCCAGGTCCTTGCCGGACTGGCAAAACTCCTCGACCCGCCCCTTGATCCAGCGACGCGCACCAGGATGGTTACTGACGTTGCTGGCGTGATGTCGCCAAGGTGAGTCCGGTCTCAGCGAGGCATCCATCAATGAGGTTGTTGCGGTACTGGATCTCGCGGAGACCGTGCCGAAGGGCGCGCATAAGGTGGTCAGGGTCGGTGAAGGCGGTGTTGGTCTGGCTGCTGTGTCGCAGCAGTGACCAGATGCCCTCGACGGGGTTGAGGTCCGGCGCGTAGGCCGGCAGGAAGTAGCAAGTGACCCAGTTGTGGGTGTCGATGAACTCCCGCAGCCGGCAGTCTCGATGCACGTTCAGGTTGTCCCATACCAACACGATCGGTGCGCCGAGCTGCTGGTGGGCGGCGATGAGCAGGTCACGATATTCGGTCCAGGTGAAACTGCGTCTGCCACCCCGCTTGTGATCGACGTGGTGCTTGGGCCGGTAGATCAGGCGTGAGCGTTCGTCCTGTTTGTAGCAGGCCAGAGCGGCGATGGAGAAGCGGCGCTGGGAGCGTCCTCGCACCCGGATGATGGGTGTGTGTCCGCGCCTGGCCCAGGTGCGGGCGGTGGGCGGCGTCATCGAGAAGCCGGCTTCGTCCTCAAAGCAGAGCCAGGCCCCGAGCGCCGCCACGACGGTTCCACCTGGGGCCAGGTCTCCTTCACCCAGCCGGTGACGGCTTCCTCGTCGCGCTCGATCGCCCGGCGGGCCGGGACCTGGTGGCTGAAGCCGTGCCGATGCAGCATCTGCGCGATGGCCGACAACGTCATGCTCTTGTGGAACCGGCGCCCGATCAGGGTCTTGATCCGCGCCAGCGTCCAGGTCTGATCCGGCCAGCCGTGCGCCAGCGGCCCCTTGGCCAACTCCTGCTCGAGCACCTCAAACAAGGCCTCACTCAGCTTGGGCCTGGACGCCGGCCCCTTCGACTCCAAGGCTGCCGTTCCGCCGTGCTGCCATGCCCGGTGCCACCGCTGTACCGACCGCACACTGACACGTAACTGCTTGGCGACCGCGGCATTGTCGTGTCCCAGGGCGAATAACTCGGAGGCATGCATCCGGATGTGCTCGCGAAACGCCCGTCGCTCCGCGGTCAGCCCGCCCCCTTGCGGATACCTCATGTGACCGGCCTACTGCGACAACCACAGCCTGTCAGCCCCGCGACACCACGCCAGCAAGGTCAGTAGCGGCACTGCGGCGGCCGGCGAGTAGCAGCGGTAGTACGCGAGTTCGCCGGTACTGCGGTTGCGGCGGATCAGCAACTGCCGGCTCCCGGGCCGGAGGTCGGCGAGGTCGATGACGGCCCAGTCGTAGAAGCGGTGGCCCTTGGCTCCGCTCCCTGCGGACAGCTTGTGCCAGGCCCTCTTGGGCACCTTCCTGGCCAGCGTGTCCGCGCGGAACTTCCCGGCGCCTGTGGTGACTTCGTGCGAGCAGGCCATCGCGAGGACGAAGTCGGTGCCGCGTTCTTCCAGCGCGGCGCGTAGCGTCGGGTTGCCGCCGCGGACCTCGTCTCCCGCGACCCAGGCGGCCCGGTGGCCGACGTCCAGGAATCGGGTGACCATGCGGGCGGCAAGCTGCGGTTTGGTCGCGAATTCGGTCTTGTCACCGAGTCCGGCGGCCCGGCAGCGGTCGGGGTCGAGGTCCAGGAACGCGGAACGTACAGTTCCCGGTCTACCGCGGCGTGTCCGCGGCGGTCGGCGTAGACGAGATGGACGGCGACCTGCGCGTTCTCGATCCTGCCCGCGGTGCCGGTGTACTGGCGCTGGACACCGACGGTGTCGGTGCCCTTCTTCACGTCGCCGGTCTCGTCGACCACCAGAACCGCCTGGTCGTCCCGCAGATGCTCCACCACGTAGGCCCGCACGTCGTCGCGGACCTGGTCGGCGTCCCACTTGGCCCGCCCGAGCAGGTGCTGCATGCCGTCCGGGTTGCTCTCTCCGGCCCACTCTGCGATGGTCCAGCAGTTTTTGCGCGGCAGGTCCGACAGCAGCCCGAGCACCAACCACCCGACCCGACGTCGGGGTTCGACCCGTGCGAACCGGCCCGCGATCTGGGCCATCCGGCCCTCGAACGCCTCCTGCCAGCGGGCAGGGTCTACGCTGTGACCTGCCGCCACCGCATGATCTTCAGTCTTCACACACCGATGATCAACGGTGGCCGCACCCGTCTCCACAGCGCGTCAGGGCCGCGCAGCGTCTGTCTGCCGTCATGTGTCTGGAGGACTTGTGCAACGTGGCGAAGTCTGGTGGGTCCAGTTCGACGAGCGGAGGTTGGTCGTACTGCTGTCGGGAGACGACACGTCCGGGATCCGGGTGATGCAGGTCGTCGCTCCGGCGGGCGTCGACATCAGTGATCTGGGCATCGAAGTGACGGTCGGCGCCGGTGAAGGACTGCCGTTCGAAGGCGTGCTGCGGCTCGCGTTCCCGCGTCCAGGCTTCACCCCGTGCACGTGGCTGACCACTGTGTCCCGGGACGACCTGATAGAGCGGGCGGCCGTCCTGTCCTCCCTGAAGCTCAGCGAGATTGACGACGCCCTCCAACTCGCTGAACAAGCGCAGGAGCGGACCCCGGCCACGACCGCGAAGCTCAGCGAGATAAGGGATGCCCTCCGTCTCGGTGAACTCGGGTAGACGGAGAAGGAGCCGACGCCCGCGACGGCGTGGGCGATCTCGGGCGAGATGATCGACGCTGGCTTACTGCTGCCTCGGCGCCCGCAGGCTCACAAGCCCGCGTGTGGAGCAGCGACAGGATGGTCACTCGCTGGGTCCTGGGGCTCTTCCTGTCGGCTTCGGGTGCGTCTGCAGCCTGGGCGCCCAGTCGCGGCGACAGGGAAAGCCGTCATCCCGACGTCATCGCGTCGTGACCAACGCGGAAGGTGGCCCGCTGCCGGCCGGAGCAATGTCCGCACGCTTGGTGCGCATGTGGCACGAGACAGGCTTGGCCAAGGAGCGGTGAGGATCGTGGAAGGGCCTTGCGTTTACAGCGGCGATCTGCAGGACGTGACGGATCTCGGCACCGCCGAGGTTGGTTGGGGTCTGGGGACTGCTTCGGCGGAAGGTCCGAGGACGCCCGCCACCGCCGTAGGTACGATCTATTGCGTAATCACCGCAGAACTCTCACACCCTGGTCCGGCACGGAGTGCACGAGGTGAGGATGCGCGACATCACCTTCCGCGGCGTCGGTGAGCTCCCTGATCCCGGGGGTGAGGCGGAGACGCTGCTGGACGCCCTGGGCCGGGTGGTGGCCTGGGGGCCTGGCGCCCAGGCCATGCTCGGCTATTCGGACAACGAGGTTCTCGGCCGGCGGGCGGCTGTGCTCCTCCATGACCCCACGGCGGTGGCCGACGTTTTCCGGCGCTGGGACGAGGGTCTTCGCCGAGGCTTGCTGGTGCTGCGGCGGCGTGACGGCGAGCTGGTGGAGGCCGAGGTCTGGGTACGCCCCCTCACCGCGGTGAACGGTGAACGACAGTGGCTCGTGCAGGCGGTCCGTACGGAGGTATTCCGGACGTATGAGTTGGGGCGGGCGTTGCTGAAGGCGCTGTTCACCGAGACCCCCTTCCACATCGACCTCTTCGACACGCAGGGCCGGTTCGTCGCGCAGAACCTCACGGAGCGGCGCGCCGGGGTGTTCCGGGACACCTCGTACACCGGGCACACGATGCGCGAGATGGCCCCGCCCGGCCTGATGGACTTCGACGCCCTCGAGGCCCGGCAGCGGCAGGTGCTGGAGACCGGCGAAGCCCTCGTCGGCACCGAGGTCGTCGGGCACGCTGTACCCGGTTCGCCGCGCGAGTTCGTATGGTCGGAGTCTGTCCTGCCGCTCAAGGACCCGTCCGGGACGGTGATCGCGCTGGGCCATGTGGTCTCCGACGTGACCCAGCGGGTCCGCTCGCGCGAACGGCTGGTCCTGGCGAACGAGGCGGGCACCCGGATCGGCACCACCCTCGACCTCTGGCAGACGGCCCGGGAGCTCGCCGAGGTCGCGGTGCCGGGGCTGGCCGACACCTGTCACGTCAATCTGCTGGACTCCGTCTTCTCCGACGAGGAGCTCAGCGACGACGGGCAGCCGCGCGTTCGGCTGCTCCGCCGGGCCGCATGCGTCGACGCGGCCGACAACCTGGGATCGGGCGGGGCCGGGACGGTGCCGGTGGGTGACCTCGACGCGGCGGCGACGGCGCCCAGCTCCCTGTTCCTCGACGCCATGGCGAAGGGCGAGTCCGTCCTCCTCATGGACGAGCAGCTGGGCTCCTGTCCGGACGTCGTGATCCCGGGCCCGCCCGCACACGGTGGGCCGGACGTCCACTCCTGGCTCCTCGTCCCCATGCTCGCCCGGGGTGTCGCCCTCGGCACGGCCGTCTTCATGCGCTCCGGCAATCCCCGTCGCTTCGAAGCCGACGACGTGCTGCTGGCCGAGCAGATCGTGACCCGCACGGCGGTGTGCGTCGACAACGCCAGCCGCTACCACCGGGAGCGGACGACGGCCCGGACCCTCCGGCGCAGCCTGCTCCCCCAGCGGCTGCCGTCGCCGTCGGCGGTGCGGACGGCGTCCCGCTATCTGCCGGCCAGTGAGCACACCGGGCTGGGCGGGGACTGGTTCGACGTGATCCCTCTATCCGGCGCGCGGGTGGCGCTCGTGGTGGGCGACGTGGTCGGACACGATCTACAGGCCGCCGTGACCATGGGCCGCGTGCGTGGCGCCGTACGCACCCTCGCTGATCTCGATCTCTCCCCCGCCGAGCTCCTCACCCATCTGGACGATCAGATGAACCGCTTCCTCGACGAGCGCGGTGACGAAGCGTCCCTGGTGACGGGAGCGACCTGCCTGTACGCGGTGTACGACCCGGTGTCGCGACGCTGCCGGCTGGCGCGCGCCGGACATCCGCCTCCGGCGGTCGTGTCGGCGAACGGCCCTGCCGACTTCGTCGACCTGCCCGGCGGACCGCCGCTGGGCCTGGGCGGTGTCGTGTTCGAGGAGCACGAGATCACCCTGGGCGACGGGGATCTCATGGTCCTCTGCACCGACGGACTGCTCGAGTCGCGCACCCAGGACCTGGACACCGGCCTGCGCCGCATGCACGACGCTCTCTCCCACAGCCCCGCGTCGGCCACACCGGAGGAGGTGTGCGACACCCTGATCCGCGACCTGCTCCCGCCGGACCACCAGGACGACGTAGCGCTCCTGGTCGCCCGGACGACCGGTCTGCCCCCGGACTCCCACGTCACCTGGGATATCGAGATGCAGGACAGGATGGTCGGCCGCGCGCGGGACCTGACGGCACGCCAGCTGGCCTTGTGGGGTCTGGAGGAGCAGTCCTTCACCACCGAGCTGATCGTCAGCGAACTGGTGACGAACGCGATGCGCTACGGCGGTGAGCCGATCACGCTGCGGCTGATCCGGGACCGGAGCCTGATCTGCGAGGTGTCGGACGGCAGCAGCACATCACCCCATGTGCGACGCGCCCAGGACACGGACGAGGGCGGCCGCGGCCTCTACCTCATCGCCCAGCTCGCCCAAAACTGGGGGACGCGGTACGGCGAACGGGGCAAGACCATCTGGGCCGAGCAGCCACTGGCCGACTGACGGTTCAGCGGAAGCAAACGGCCACGGCCGTACGCTCATCCGACGCACCCAACAGGCGAACAGCATCCCGAAAACTCAGCCCCACCCCAGCCCCCCGGCCCAGCGTGCCTTCACCACCATCCGGGTCAAAACCGTATCCACACTCGACTACCCGGCGCGAGTGGATGGCTGAGGGCCGGACCGGCTGCCAGTGGGACTATCTCCCGCACGACCTGCCCCCGAAGTCGGCCGTGTACTACTACTTCGCGGCCTGGCGCGACGACGGCACGGACGTGAAGATCAACGACCTGCTGCGCTGGCAGGTCCGCGAGAAGGGGCGGGCGGTCGGAGGACCCGAGCCTGGTCTTGATCGACACGCAGAGCATCCACGCGGCGGTGAACGTGCCCGCCGCCACGACCGGGAAAGACGCGCCCAAGAAGGTGCCGGGCCGCAAGCGCGGGCTGGCGGTGGACGTCCTCGGCCTGGTCATCGCCCTGACCGTGCCGGCCACCAGCGCCCACGACAACGCGTTCGGTATCGCGCTCGTCAGCCAAGTCGCCCCCATCGGCACCATCAAGAAGGCGCTGGTGGACCCAGGCTTCAAGAAGACCGTCGTCGAGCACGGCACCACGGTCGGCATCGACGTCGAGATCGTCGAGCGCAACCCAACCGACAAGGGCGTCGGCTTCGTCCCGCAGGCCAAGAGGCGGCTCGTGGAGCAGACGCTCGGCATCCTCACGCTGTTCCGGCGGCTCGTGAGGGACTACGAGAGCAGGCCGAAGTCCGCGGAGTCCAGGGTGCGTAGCAGCCCTCCGTTCCAGGCCACCGGTCCGTCACGGCTGCCGCACTCGCCATCCGGCTTACGACGCGATCGCTAGTGACCCGTCATGCGGAGCCACTGCATCGTTGTGACGAGCTCTTCGCCGAAGTCCTCGCAGAGCGCAAGCAACTCGCGACCCGTGGACGAGTCGAGCAGCCCTGCGGAATCGGGGAGAACCCCGAGAGCACCGTGGCAGGCGGTCTCGACAGCGAAGTGGCGCGACGCGAAATAGCCCCCGCTCGCCCGCTCCGCCAGATCGGCGAGGTACTGGCGGTGGGCTTCCTCCGAGGGGTGAGAGTAGAAGGAGCCCTCAACGAGACCGTCGAGGTAGTTCACCAGGCGGGCCGAGGCTTCGATCACTCGCTCGACTTCGTCCACGCCAGGCTTGCCCAGCAGTTCGCCAAAGGTCAGCAGGTTGCTGATGGTCTCCAACTGGAAGAGCTGGACCGTGTCCGGGTCGACTTCAGACATGAAGAGCGGGGCCGTGCACAGCTCGGCCATTGCTCGCCGGTACGCGCGATCCGACTGTTCACCAACGGGTGATGCTGCCATTCGGAACAGCGACTCCACCACAGACTGGTCGACGCCCCACTCCGCATCCAATTCGAATGCGAGCATCGGCGCGCGCCACCGCCACAGGGCCAGGACGGCCGCCTGACGCTGGTGGACGGGCTTCAGGTCCGCCAATCGCTCGATCCGCACCACGTTCTTGAGTCAGCCCCTCTGAGCTACCGTCCCTGCCCGCTTTACCTCGCGACACTTTGAAGTTCTCCCCTTCCTTCGCTTGCGCTCAGGAAGGGGATTCCTGTCTACCTTGCGGCGACGGGTTTGACGGTTTTACCCGCCCTGCGACCGCGCCTTCCGGCGGCCGGGACCTCCACGATGACGCGGCCGATCCGGTACAGGTGCAAGACGTTCCTCGCTGCGTTCCAGTCGGCGTTCGCCGTCCAGCCGCAGTCGGGGTTCTTGCAGGCGAACAGTTCCTGGCTCTCCCGGCTGCCGGGAGTGGTGCAGCCGCAGGCTGAGCACCGCTGGGAGGTGTGCGGGGCGGGAACCTTGACCAGCCGGCCGCCGTAGCGGGCGGTCTTGTACGTCAGCATCGTCACGGTCCGCCCCCATGCCTCCTGGGCGATGGAGCGGTTGAGTCCGGCCTTCGCCCTGGCCCCGTTGCGCAGGAACGCGCCCTGCTGCTCGGGGTCGGGCTGGGGGCCGGGCTCTTGGTCATGCCGAGGATGTTGAGCTGTTCGACCACCAGCACGCCGTAGGTGCGGGCGAGATACGTGGTCGTCTGGTGCTGCCAGTTCAGGGCTCGTCGCGTGGCTTTTGCTCGGAGCTGCTTGATCTGGTCGTAGGTGTGCTGCAACCGCCGGGAGGTCTTCTGACCGCGTTTGCGGAACGTCTTGCGGTGCGCGGCCTGCCGCTCCAGCGTGAGGAGCTTGGCCTTCTCCTGCGGAGTCAGCCACTTGTCACGGTCGGAGTCACCGCCTGGCAGGCGCGGCGGCCGGCCGTGGTCCTGGTGGTCCTTGTTCGACAGGGCCAGGGGGACGTTCACCCCGGCGTCCATGCCGACCTCCGGCCCCTGGTGAGGATCGGGCTTGGCCTCCAAAACCTGGACGCGGAAGGCGATGTGCCAGCCCAACGCGTCCTTGACCAGCCGGGCGCCGGTGATCCGGTTCTCCTGGTTCGCCCTCTTGCCGACCGGGAGATCCCTGGTCCAGCGGAAGCGGACCCGGCCCACCTTGGGAAGGTTGACCATGCCCCACCGGCGGTGCACCCGCGTGATGTTCAGATCCCGGCCCTGCGAAATGTCCACGGACATCGGCGCGCGGAAGCGGCCCTTGAAGCTGGGCTCCTCTGCCCGTCCCTCCCAGCAGTTCACCCACGCCCGGTGATACGTCTTCAAGACGGCCTGCGCGGCCTGAGCGGGAAGGGCGGCGAGGTAATCGAGGTCCTTGCGGGCCTGCCGGATCGCCGCATCGGCGAGAGACAGCTTCGTGTCGCTCTTCGGTGTCATCGTCCACCAGGAGTGCAGGCAGTTCCACATGGTGCGGGCCGCGTGCGCCTGGTCATCGAGGATGCGGATCTCGGCGGGGCTGAGCGCCAGCCGGGCACCGTACCCGAACTGCCGCTTCACCAAACCGAGTTCGCTCATGACCATCACTATACGCTGTTGGTTTATGTCACCACGCTGGAATCCCAACCCTGACGTACGCACCGGCCGTCACGTCGTCCACCACCTGCACGTCCACTTGGTGTTCGTCACCAAGTACCGGCGCAAGGCCATGACGGACGCCATGCTGACGCGCTGCGAAGAGATCATGCGAGAGGTCTGCACGGACTTCGAGGCCGACCTCAAACAGTTCAACGGCGAAGAGGACCACGTCCACCTGCTCGTGCACTACCCGCCGAAAGTCCAGCTCTCCAAGCTGGTCAACTCCCTCAAAGGCGTCTCCGCCCGCCTGCTGCGCAAGGAGTACGACGCGCACGTGCGCCGGTACCTGTGGGGCGGCCACTTCTGGTCCGGCTCCTACTTCGCCGGAAGCTGCGGCGGGGCGCCCCTGACCGTCGTACAGCAGTACATCGAGCGGCAGAAACACCCCGTGAGCTGAGGTCAACAGTGCAGACCCGCACTCCGGTGCGGGTCACCCCCATTTTGAGATGGCCGTCACCATCCACCCTGAAGGCCGGAGCACTGGCCAAGATCAAAGGTAGACGCCCCGCGGCGAAGCCGACGGTGGGCAGCAGGCGTACCGATTCCTGGCTCGCTCAAAGGAACCGGAGCCGCAACGTCGAGGGCGGCCACACGATCTGCCCCTCGCCGGTACGCATCCAGCCGCTCACCCCGATGCGCCGGCCATGCCGGCGGCGCTTCTCGCCCAGGCGCTTCCCGTACAGATGGCGATACGCACTCCCATGCACGACGTGGTGAACGCGCTGGATGACCGCCGTCACCTCGGCCAGCGGCAAGGCGTCGGCTGCCTCGTCCACCACGGCCCAGTGCAGGACCCAACACAGGTCGAGAAGACCGGAGCGGTGGACCTCCAGTTGGTCCACTCGAAGGGGCCGAACTCGCCGTCGTCCAGGACAGCGAAGCGCACCAGGCAGACCTCCCGGGCCACCGTCTGAGCGCGCCCCTGGGGCTCGCGGTCCTCGCCGTCCGCAACCGCGTCAAACGCTGACCCCGGCGGTGATGCGCGGGCGCACCTTTTCGGCGAGCGCACCGGGGTAAGTCAACTACCCGTAGATGCCGTTGCGAGGGCGCTTCAGTCGCCCTCCTCGTCCTTGGTGTACGGCTCGGCAAGAACGCAGCCCGAGATCGTCGAGCCAGTCCTGCACCCAAGCTCGCAGCTCAGCGATGTCGGCAGGGGTCATGTCATATGCGGCGTACTCGCGGTCGGAGGTGAAGTCGACTGCTTCGAGCCGGCCGTGGAGTTCCTCCAGGTCGAACTCCTCGTCGTGCTGCGCGCCCAGACGTTCGAGTTCTTGGATGGTGTACAGCTCGCGGGCGCTGAAGACGTCGATGACGTCGCGCGGGAAGCCGCGGTTGTGCAGGGCGCGGACCTTCAGTCCCACGGCGTCGTCCCGAGACAGCGTGGGCCCGGCCTCTGTGTGGGCGGGAGGCCGGTGGAAGATCTCTTTGAGGATGTCCATCTCGCAGGACGCGCCGGATGCCGCGTCGGTGGCGATCAGACGGGACATGCGCGGGGCGACCTCGATGATGCGCATCGTCCAGCCCCGGTCCGCGAGGCCGGCAGCAACGGCGCCGGTGATCTCGTTCATGTCCGCAGGCGCGTCGGTGGCCAGGTCCACGCCCTGGCTTGTACGGCAGACCAGCTCATGCGCCTGGATGGCATAGCCGCCGGCCAGCACCAGTCCGTAAGCATGACCGCTGTCCAGGGCGTCACGTAGCAGGCGCCGGTGCAGGTCTGGAAGTCTCATACCGTGGCGGCGCCCGCCAGCTCGGGGAAACGCTGCTCCCAGCAGGTGCGCACCGGCTTGCCCACGGCGATCCGCAGCCGGGGCCAGTGCCGCACGAGCAGTTCGGCGTTGAGGTAGCCGGTGAGGTCCTCGCGCAGGCCGTTCGTGAGCACGATGCGGTACAGGCCCAGCAGCAGCTTCTCGTCGCTCACCTCGAAGCTCCGCAGCCCCGACCATGCCAGGTGCAGCGGCAGCTCGACCGTCCCGGTCGCGGGCCCGGACAGCTCGTCGAGGCGGGCGGGTAGCCGCTCGGCCACATGAGCCCAGCGGGAAGCGGCGGCATGGTCCACGGTCATGGCTTCAGAATGGCCCCTCGAGAGGCCCCATCGCCCTTCAAGGGAAGCCGTTCCTGCCGAAGTTGACCTCCCTGGCACCTCGGTTCCCGCCGTTGGTGCCAGCCTGGCACGGGGACCGTGAACGGCACTCGCCCTGTCGATCACAAGGCCTGCCGATCTATCGTTGACCTGGGACGATTGGGGGACGTCGTGGCGCGGGACACGCGACATCGACTCCCAGTCCGTCAAGGCCGCCGAAACCGTCAGCCGCGCCTCCCGCGGCTACGACGGCGCGAAGAAAATCAACGGCCGCAAGCGGCACCTGGTCGTGGACACCAAGGGCCTGCCGCTGTACGTCATGGTCACCCCGGCCGACATGACCGACCGCGACGCCGCCAAAGAGGTCCTGTTCCGGCTGCGGCTGATGCACCCCGAGATCACCATCGTCTGGGCCGACTCCGGCTATGCCGGACAGCTTGTGACCTGGGCGAAGCCCCACCTCGATCTCGCTCTCAAGGCCGTCAGCCGCCCGAAGAACGCCAGCGGGTTCGTCATCCTGCCCCGCCGCTGGGTCGTCGAACGCTCCCATCCGTTTGGATCATGCACGCCCGACGACACGCACGCGACTACGAACGGCTCATCCAGCACTCGGAATCACTGATCACCTGGGCCGCGATCACGCTTATGACCAGGCGCATCACCCGTCGGACCTCCCGCAGGAACGGACAGCCCGCCTCCAACGAAGCCCAACGGGACTGATCCTCATGGAGACGGTGACCACCGGCTCCACCAGAGCCCCCGGAGATCCGGTCCGAAAGCCGCTCTCCCATGTCCAGGCGAACAGCACCGGTCTGTTTTGGCGGCCTGCCCGTCAGCGGGCGGTGTAGTCCGCGGCGAGCCGGTCGAGGAACGTCATGAGCTTGGCGTTCATCTCGGTGTAGTCGTTGGCGCGCAGCTGGTCGGGCTGCTGGACGTAGGGGCGGTCGGCGAGTGCGGCCAGTTCCTTCTCGTCGTGTTCGATCAGGGCCTCGATGCAGTCGGGGGTGAACTCCATGTGGCACTGGAAGGCGTACACGTAGCGGCTGTAGGCGACGATCTGGCGGGGGCAGCCGGCGCTGGTGGCCAGCACGGCCGCGTCGTCTGTGAGGCCCGGCATGTCGTTGTGCCAGTGGCCGGTGTGGAAGGAGTCCCCGAAGCCGGCGAGGAAGGGGTGCTCACGGCCGGCGTCGGTGAGCGTGACGGGGAAAGAGCCGATCTCCGTGTTCGGGCTGGGCGCCCAGGCGGCGCCGAGCGACTCCCCGACGAGCTGGGCGCCGAGGCAGATACCGATGACCGCCCTGTCCGCCTCGATACAGGAGGAAATGAGGGCCTTCTCCGCGGCGGCGTCGAAGTGTGCGCACTCCTCGACGGTCGTGCTGGGCTGCTGGGGGCCGCCCATCACGATCAGCAGGTCGAAGTCCCGGCCGGACGGGGGCAGCGCGTCGCCCTCGTAGACCCGTGAGAAGCCGAGGTCGTGGCCCCGGGATCTGGCCCAGTCCTCGAAGGCTCCCGGGGCCTCGAATGCCTCGTGGACGACGATGTGTGTGCGCATGGCTGTGCTGGCCTTTCGGTCTCTGTGTGTCATGGGAGCGGTGTGCCGTGGTGGCTCATGCCGCCGACGGCATGGCCGGGGCGGTTCAGGTGAGGTGGACGGGGAGAACGGCGGCGAGGTCGTCGGTGAACTCGCGTGCCTGCTGCGCGGTGAGCGTGGAGGTGGTCACCCTGATCTCCTGGCCGGCGCCGGACCCGACAGCGAAGAGGTGGCCGGGCTGGACCGCCCACCCGCGCCGCGCCAGCGCATCCGCGACCGGGCGGGCCTCCGTGTCCAGCGGCACCCAGACGTTCAGCCCGTCCGGCCGGTAGCCGGCCGGACGGCCGATACCCCGCTCGCCCAGCTCGGCGAGCAGCATCGCGCTACGCTCGGCGTAGGCGTCCCGCGCCCGGGCGGTCAGGCCGTGCACCTGCGGATCGCTCACCAGCCGGTACACCACATGCTGCAGCAGCCGGCTCACCCACGTCGTCCCGGTGTTCAGCCGCGCCTGCAGGCGCTGGGCGCTCTCCTCGTCCGTGGCGACGAGCGCGAGCCGAAGATCCGGCCCGAGGAACTTCGACACCGAGCGCACCAGCGCCCACCGGGAGATCTCGGGCGGCGTGATCCGGTGGTACGGCGCGCTGGAGACGGCCCAGAAATGATCATCCTCGATGACCAGGACCTGGGGATGCGCCGCAAGGACCGACCGCAGTTCGGCAGCGCGCTCGCGGGTGACGCTCACACCTGTCGGGTTGTGGGCCCGCGGCGTGCACACCACCGCCCGCACCCCGCCCTCCAACGCCGCCCGCAGGGCCTCCGGCCGCATCCCCGCCTCGTCGACCGGGACCGCGACGGTGCGCAGACCGTTCAGCCGCAGGGTGCCGATGCTGGCCAGGAAGCACGGATCCTCCACCGCGACCGCGTCGCCCCGGGTGAGATAGGCGTTCAGCAGCCGCTCGGTGGCGTCGACCGCGCCATGCGTGACCGAGACCCGGAACCCGTCCGTGGAAACATCCGGCGCGAACTGCGACCACGCCCAGGCGGCGAGGTCCGGATCGACCGACGGCGCGCCGTACAGCGCGGGCCGGTACGCGCTGCCGTGAAGCGCCTGCAGCGTGTCGGGGAGCAGCTCCGGGTCGGGGTTGCCGCTGGCCAGGTCGATCAGGCGGCCACCGAACCACGCTCCCTCGCTTGCCAGTTGCGGCACCCCCGTCACGACCGTCCCGCCGCGGCCACGGGTCTCCGCCTCACCGGCGGCTACCAGCTGCCGGTACGCCGAGGCCACCGTGTTCCGGTTCACCCCCAGCTCCTCGGCCAGCTTGCGCACCGGCGGGAGCAGATCCTGCGGCGCCAACCGACCCGACGCGATCAGGTCCCGCACACTGCCCGCGATCTCCGTCGCCGTCGTCCCGCTGATCTGCACCTGGCACCACCTCTTCCCACGACCATAACATTTGGCATAGGACATAAGAAATATGTCCTATGCCAAATTGTTGGGAGTGGGTGAGGCAGTACTCCGCGGAGTCCGGCCCGCCGATTAATCCGCGGGCGGAACGCCGACTGTACGGACAGCGTTCCCCAGGGGCACGTCGGTCACGGAGGTCCCCAGCGCACGCAGGACGGCAGGTCGCGCAGTCCACGGCCCGGCGTTCGGACGGTGTACGAGATGGCAGCCAGCGCATGCCCTTGCTCGGCTCGGCTCGGCTCGGCTCGGCTCAGCCAGGTCAGGGCTTCCATGCGCGCAGCATGGCGGCGATCCCCGCGGCGGTGGAATGCGGGCTGTTCAACTCGTGGGCGAGCGCGGTCAGTTGCTCGCGGGTCGGGTTGACCGGGATGCTGCTGGCTTCGAGGTACATCACGGCGACGGCGCAGGCGACCGTCAGGTTGGAGCGCTCCAGCCAGCGGCAGCGGCCGAGGGTGTGTACCAGGGCGGCGGCGCGGGCGTAGGGGCCGTCGTAGACGGGACGCTCAAGGAGTTCGCCGCGGTGGCGGGCGACGGCGGCGACCGGTACGCCGTAGTCGTCGACGCCGGGGTCACCGTGGCCGGCCCGTTCGGCGACTTCCAGGATCCAGGATTCGTCGACGTGCAGGATCACGCGGCGGCACCCGGCCGTGGTTTGGCGTAGGGGGCGTCGAGCTGCTGCTCCAGGTCGTCGAGGAAGGTGCCGTGCTCGTCGATGAGGCGCTGCGCGGCGGCCATGCCGGCAGCCCGGGCACCGGTCGTGTCTTCGATGATCAGCCGCTCTACGTAGCGGTTGAAGTCCAGGCCGCGGGCGGCCGCGGCGTCCTTGCCTGCGGCGAGGACGCCAGGTTCCAGGCGGACCTGGGTCTGCTTTTTCGAGGAAGACACACCGAGAGGGTAGCATGGTGGTAGCAGGCGTGTGGGCGGTGTCGCCGGAGTGGCTGCACCGGCCGTATCCGCTTGAGCACGAGCCGGGGATCGGCCGGTCAACACGTTCACTCGATCGAGCAAGTCGGACACGCCCCGGCCCCCCGCGGACACACTCCTAGCGGCACGGCCGGTCAGCATCCGGGTCCTTCTTGGGGTCGCGGCCAGCCTCGTGTCCCCCTCAGCAAATGGCCCACTCGAAGCGGGAAACATTGGCCCACGCGCTTGGGCTGCCTGGCTCCTAAGGTCGAAGGCGACCACCGCGGCGCACTCCGGCGCCCGAGTCCCCCCGCCTCGGAGGAACCCCTCATGCAAGCCATCACCGTCCAGGACCGCGAGGCCGGTGCCAGCGGCCTGGCTCTCGCCGCGCTGCCCCACCCGCACGCCGCGGAGAACGACGTGATCGTGAAGGTCCACGCCGCCGGCTTCACACCGGGCGAGCTGGAGTGGCCCGCCACCTGGACCGACCGGGCCGGACGCGACCGGACCCCGAGCGTGCCCGGCCACGAACTGTCCGGCGTCGTCACCGAACTCGGCTACGGCACCACCGGCCTGACGATCGGGCAGCGCGTGTACGGCCTGGCCGACTGGGCCCGCAACGGCACCCTCGCCCAGTACACCGCGGTCGAAGCCCGCAATCTCGCCCCGCTCCCCGCCGACGTCGATCACATCACCGCGGCCGCGCTGCCCATCTCCGGCCTCACCGCCTGGCAGGCCCTGTTCGACCACGCCCGCCTCCAGACCGGGCAGAGCGTCCTCATCCACGGCGCCGCAGGCGGCGTCGGCTCGATCGCCGTGCAGCTCGCCCGCTCGGCGGGCGCCCAGGTGATCGGCACGGGACGAGCCGACGACCGCGACACCGCACTCGGTCTGGGCGCCCATGCCTTCGTCGACCTCCAGGCGGACAAGCTGGAGGAGATCGGCGACGTGGACGTGGTGTTGGACGTGATCGGCGGCGAGATCCTCGAGCGTTCCACCGCTCTGGTCCGCCCCGGCGGCACCCTGGTCACCATCGCCGAGCCCGTCACCATCCACCCCCGCGATGCACGTGCCGTCTTCTTCGTCGTCGAACCCGACCGTGCCCGCCTGATCGACCTCGCCCAACGGGTGCGCGACGGACGCCTCAAGCCGATCATCGGCGACGTGCGACCGCTCAGCGAAGCGGTCGCCGCGTTCATGCCGGGCAAGCGGAGGCGTGGCAAGACGATCATCCGCGTCGCCGAGGACTGAGCCGGCGAGCCGGATCAGCTCGGCCGCCGCCCGGTATGGGACGGGGGCCGTGGTGCCGGATGCTGCGTACGAGGCCAGTCACCAGGGCGCGAGGAGACGCGGCAGAGGTGATCTGTCATGCGGTTGCCGGGCGAGCGCTGGGCCTCAACTGCGGGACACGGAGAGGCCGAGGGCCCTGGGCCCTGTGTGACACCTTGTTGAGTGGCTGGTCCCGCTCCTCGAGGAATTCCACAGCCTGCCCGGCGGCCCTGAGCCGGCGGTCGCGCTTCACCCCGCCCCTGCGCGCCGCACTCGCCGCAATGCAGTGCGCCGACCTCCACTTGGCCGCCCGACGGTCACCCGAGCAGACGGTCGACCAGGCCCTCCACGTATTCCGGCGTGAGCGGGCCCGCGCCGAACAGGACGCGGATGTACATCGGGGCCATGACGTGGTCGACGACGGCCAGCGCGTCGGGGGGCCGCTCCCCGCGCTCGCGTGCCCGGTCGAGCATGGACTGCAGTTGCCGGGCTCGTGCGGCGAGGAAGTCGTCGCGCAGGCGCAGGCCCTCGGGTCCGGAGCCGGACAGGGCGACGGCCAGGCGGAGCACGGCCAGGCCGTCGGGGCCGGTGATCTCGCGGGCCACTTGGGCCGCGTAGGTGTGCAGGTCGCCGGCGAGAGATCCGGTGTCGGGCATCGGGGAGCGGGCGTTGAGGCGGGTCAGCGTCACGTCGGTGAGCAGTGCTTCGAGGCTGCCCCAGCGGCGGTAGACGGTGGTGTCGGCGACTCCCGCGCGGGCGGCGACCTCGCTGACGGTGAATCCGCCGTACCCGCGTTCGCCCACCAGGTCGGTGACCGCCTGATGCACCGCCGCGCCGACGCGGGCGCTGCGTCCGCCGGGCCGCCGGGTGCGCTGTTGCTCGTCCATGCCTCCCAGCTTAAAGCAGCCGGTACTTGCGTTTACGTGGCCGGCCGCTTTACGGTCCTGCTTAATGCAGCTGTTGGCTGCGTTAGGTGAGAGGGAGGGGACGTCATGCTTGTGCTGACCTGCCTGGGACAGTTCATGGTGCTGCTCGACAACACGATCGTCGGCGCGGCACTGCCGGACATGCAGCGCCGCCTGGACGCGGGCCTGTCCGGCCTGCAGTGGATCGTCGACGCCTACGTGCTGCTGGTCGCCATGCTGCTGCTGTCCGGCGGGGTCTTCGCCGACCGGTTCGGCCGCAAACGCGTGTACCTGAGCGGTGTCGCGGCGTTCACCGCCGCGTCCGTGCTGTGCAGCCTCGCCCCCTCGGTCGGCTGGCTGGTGGCCGGGCGGGTGCTGCAGGGGGTCGGGGCCGCGGCCCTCAGCCCCGCCTCGCTCGCCCTGCTGGTCGCCGCGTATCCCGCCCCGCAGGAACGGGTCAGGGCAATCGGGCTGTGGGCAGGGCTCAGCGGCATCGGCCTGGCCGCCGGGCCCGTGGCCGGAGGCGTCCTGGCGCAGGCGTTCGGCTGGCCCGCGATCTTCCTGGTCAACGTGCCCATCGGCGTGGTCCTGCTGGTGGCCGGCCGGCGCGTCCTTCAGGAGTCCCGCAACCCCGACGCCCGCGCCCTCGACATCCCGGGCACGATCCTGTCCGTCCTCGGGGTCGGCACCCTGGCCTACGCCCTGATCGAAGGCGGCTCGCGCGGCTGGACCTCGCCGGTGATCCTCGCCTGCTTCGCCGCAGCCGCCGTCCTCCTCGCTGCGTTCGTCGCCGTAGAGGCGCGCCATCCTGCACCGATGCTGCCGCCGGGCCTGTTTGGTCAGCGCCTGTTCACCGTCTCCAACTCCGCCATGATCGTGGTGGGGTTCGCGCTCATGGGCTCGTCGTTCTTCTTCTCGCAGTTCTTCGTGTCCGTGCAGGGCAGCTCGATCCTGCGGGCCGGACTGCAGACCCTGCCCGCCACCCTCGCCATGGTCGCCGTCAGCCCCTTCGCGGGCCGCCTCGCCGCCCGTTACGGCTACCGGCCCGTCGTCACCGGCGGCCTGGCGCTGGCCGGGCTCGGACTCCTCGCGCTGGGCGCGGTGCACGCCGACACCGGCTACGCGAACGTGTGGTGGCGGCTGGCCACGGTCGGCGCCGGCTTCGCCCTGACCATGTCCCCGCTGACCGGCGCCGCCATCCAGACGGTCAACCCACAGGAAGGCGGCCTCGCCTCGGGCATCAGCAGCACCACACGGCAGATCGGCGCGGTGCTCGGCGTGGCGGTGCTCGGGGCCGTGGCCAGCGCCCGGCAGTCCGCCGGCGCCTCCTTCGAGACCGGCCTCGACAGCGCCTTCACCGTGGCCGGAGCCGTCACCCTGGCCACCGCCGTGTGCACCGGCCTGTGGCTGACGAGGCCCCGGCCGACACCCGCGCCGACGCCGCAGCAGCACCCCGACCTCAGCGCGCGCCACACTCCGTGAACCGCCCACAGGCATCCGCGGAAGCACGCGGCTACCGGGACGAGGCCTACCGCCTCCTCACCGAGGCGTACCGGCGAGGCGCCCCCCACCGGACGTCGGGCGCCGCCCCACCCGGACCTTCCTCGATGACAGACTGCCCGGCCCTGTGGTTAATGCCTAACCCCGGTGGGAACCGGCGCGCGCTCACCGATGATCCGGTGGATCGCCGACTCGCAGTTTCGCACCGACGCCGCAGCGGGCGGGGCTGTCCCTGCCCGCGGAACACACCAGCGACAACACGCTGCCGGACCTGTCGGCGAAGGCCGTAGTACGAGAAGCAGGCAGCCAGATCAAGGGGCCCGCACACTACGGCGCCTGGGCCCGCCAGAGTTCGGTCACTCATGGCCTGCCCCGGCAGTACGGGTCAGGTCCTCGCCGGCGGCGGACACGACGGTGATCCGTGGCGCGGGCACCGCGTCCCCGAGGGCCAGCAGGGGCGTACGGATCTCCTCGGCCGCGGTCGGGTCGGTCCGGATCAGGAGCCGCACCGCGCGTTCCCAGACCGTGCGGGCCGCGCCGGGATCGCCGATGGCGAGGTAGGTGTCGCCGAGGTGACGCAGCGCCCCTGCCTCGCTGAACAGGTCGCCGACCTCGCGGTAGAGCCGCAGCGCGCACTGGTACGCGGCGATGGCCCGTCGGTGTTCGCCGAGGTGGTGGCGGGCCACACCAAGACTGTCCCAGGCCCCGGCCTCCGCGTACCGGGTACCGGTGGGCAGGCCGGCCAGGCCGCCGAGGGCCTCCTCGAAGTAGGCGGCGGCCGTGTGGTGTTCGCCCCGCAGGACATGACTCCAGCCCAGCGCGTGCAGGGCACTGGTCTGCGCAGCACGATCGCCCAGGGCACGGTAGAGGGCCAGAGCCCGGCCCGCCGCGTCGAGCGCTGCTTCGTGATCGCCGAGGCGGTCCAGGAGCCAGCCGTGACTGCGGTGGGCGTGGGCCAGGCCGAGGCGGTCGCCGAGCTCGGCGAACAGGTCCAGGGAGTGGCGGATGTGGGTGCGGGCGTCGTCGTAGCGTTCCAGGCGGGCCGAGGCGCGGGCCAGTCCGCGGTGCAGATGGGCCTGGGCCGTGCGGTGGCCGTCGCGGACGGCCGCGTTCAGGCCGAGACGCTGCAGCGCGGCCCCGTCGTGCCAGTGACCCTGCCGGTCCATGAACCGCTCCAGTGCCCAGGCCAGGCCCCACACATGTGCGTGGTCGCCGCGGGCGTCCGCCCGTTCGGCGACGGCGCCCAGCACCCGTGCCTCGGCCGTGTACCAGCGCAGCGCCGCCGCGTCGTCGGCGAAGGAAGCGGGATGCGCCCCGGGGGCGGCGGCGGGCAGCGGATGCAGTCTCCAGAAGGGCGAGTAGACACGCCCGGCGGCGTGTGCGGTGTGCAGATAGTGGTCCAGGAGACGGCGCACGGCGGCCTCCCGCTCCCCCGCGCCCTCCTCCGCCGTCACGCGTTCGGCCGCGTAGGTGAGCAGCAGATCGTGGCAGGCGTACCGGCCGGGTACGTGCTCAGTGAGCAGATGGGCGCGGGTCAGCTCGGCGAGCAGACGGCGGACCGCCACCAAGTCCTCGCCCGCGACGGCCGCCGCGGCCGGCAGCGAGACGTCCGGGCCCGGATGCAGGGACAGCAGCCGCAGCAGACGCGCCGCGCCGGGGCTCAGCGCACGGTAGGACCAGGACAGCACCGCCCGTACGTCCCCGGCCGGGTCCGCGTCGGTGAACGCGTCCAGGCTGCCGTGGGCCGTGCGCAGTTCGTCCGCGATCGCGGCCAGCGGGAAGTGCGGGTGGGCGGCGGCCCGGGTGGCGACGACGGCCAGCGCCAACGGCAGCCCCCCGCACCGGGTGACGATCTCCTCGACAGCCTCCGGGTCGGCCAAGACGCGGTCGGCACCGAGGCGGCGGGTCAGCGACTCGCGGGCCTCGGCGGCCGGGAGCCGGTCCAGTGCCAGGGGGCGCGCGGCCTCGGCCGTGACCAGGCCGAGAAGCCGGTCACGGCTGGTGACGACGACCAGGCAGCCGGGGCTGCCCGGCAGCAGGGGCCGGACCTGTTCGGTGTCCAGCGCGTTGTCGAGCAGGATCAGCACCCGGCGGCGGGCCAGCAGGCTGCGATACAGCCCCGCCTGGGCGTCCGCACCGGCGGGTATGCGCTGCGCCGGCACGCCGAGGGCCTCCAGGAACCCGCGCAGCACCTGCGCCGGATCCGCCGGGATCCCGCCCGGGTCGAAGCCGCGGAGGTTGACGTACAGCTGCCCGTCGGGGAAGCGGTGGGCGGCGCGGTGCGCCCACCGCACGGCCAGCGTGGTCTTGCCGATACCGCCCATCCCGCTGATCACCGCGATACGGGTGCCCGTCGCGTCCTTCGCCGACAGCTGCGCCACATGGGCGAGTTCGGACCGCCGACCCGCGAACGCGGCAAGGTCGGCGGGTAGTTGGGCGGGGTGGACGAAAGGGGCAGCCGGACGGGACGTGACGGCCGCCGCAGTATCCGGAACCACGGTCAGCCGGGCCGGGGCGCTCCGGGCGCCGTGGTCCGGCCCGGACGGCAGGGACGGCGCGGACGGATTCGTACGGGCGTCCTCGCGCAGTATCTCCTGCTGCGCGGCCCGCAGCTCCGGGCCGGGCTCGACGCCCAGTTCGGTGGTGAGCCGGGCTCGTACGCGCTGCCAGGCCTCCAGCGCCGCCGCCCGTTGCCCGGTGGCCGCGAGCGCGCGCACGAGGAGGGCCTGCAGTGGTTCGTCGAGCAGGTGCTCGGCCGCGGCGCGGTGCAGCACGGCAAGCAGCTGCCCGGCCCGGCCCGTGGCCAGTGCCGCGTCTGCGGCCTCCTTCACCACCGCCAGGTACTCGCGCTCCAGGGCGTTGAACACGGGGTGGGAGCGCGCCTCCACCGGGACACCGCCGGCGACCGGCCCGGTGCGCAGGTTCAGCGCTTCCAGCAGGAGCGGTACGGCAGCCTCCGCGCCCCGGATCCCGCGCTGCCGCGCCCGCCCCACCACTTCCCTGAAACGCAGCAGGTCGAGTGTCTCGGGCGTGGCGTGCAGCCGGTACCCGCCCGCGTCCCGTATCAGCCACCGGCCCGGGGCGCGGACCGGCAGCCCGGGCTCCAGCAGCCGGCGCAGCACACCGATGTGCCGGTAGACCGCGTTGGCGGGCGAACTGGGCGGCGACTCGCCCCACAGGGCGTGCTGCAACTCCTCCATGACCACGGGCCCTGGCGCGTGCGCCATCAACTGGGCCAGCAGCAGGCGTTGCTGGGCCGCACCGAGCGCCACCTCCTTGCCGTCGCGCCATACCCGTACCGGTCCTAAGACCTCGAACCGCATCGTCACCGTCGTCGTCCCTGTGTCCCCGTGATGTCGTCCCCGTGCGCGTGCCCGCTTCCGGTCAGGCGGGCGGCAGCCCGTCGATCCAGCCCATCACCAGCGCGTTGAACTCGGCCGGACGCTCCTGGAACAGCCAGTGCCCGACCCCTTCGAGGACCGCGGACGCGCTGTAGGGGTGCCGGCTCAAAGCCTCCTCCCAGTTGCCGTCGACCCCCTTGGCCTTGAGGGAGGCGGTCGCCGACAGTGACAGCACCGGGCAGGCGCGCCGCGACAGGTAGCTCTCCACGCCCGGCCGCACCGTCAGCGCGACGGCCGCCTCGTCGAACAGGCCCTGGAAGACGTCCCGTACCGTCATCGGATCCATGCCGAGAATCCGCCGGCGGTGCCAGACCCGCAGTGCGTCCGCATCGGGCCCGTCCGCGGCGAGGTTCTCCAGCCCGCCCAGGACCGCCACGGCGGTACCGGCCGGATCGGGGACACGGAAGGCGGCGGCGAGCTGCGGCGCGAACTGCGCCTCGAAGCCGTAACTGGGCTCGACCGCGACGACGGCCCGCACCAGGGACGGGTACTCGACCGCCAGGACGGAAGCGACCACGGCACCCATCGAGTGTCCTACGACGACCACCGGAGGGGCGTCGACGTTTTCGAGGAGCTTCGCGAGGTCCGCGGCGAAGTCGCGGGGGCGCATTCCGCCCGTCAAAGCGGTGGACCGGCCGTGACCGCGCAGATCCGGGGCGATCACCCGGTGCCGCGTCGCGAACGCCCCGATCTGCGCCGACCAGTCGTGCGAGTCGCAGGTTCCGCCATGCACCAGCAGCAGTGTCTCGCCCGCACGGTCCCCGGCCGGTCCCTCGTCGGTGTGGAACAGCCGGTTGCCGTTGATCATCGTGTACGTCATTTAACTCGCTCCCGGTGAAAGGGGGTTGGTGGGTGGCGGGAGCGTAGGCAGGGGGCAGTGGACGAAGTGTGCCTGGCTTGTGACCGGCGGCCTTTCCCGATGACGGTCGATCTTCCGCTGCACCTCAGCCGCCCCGACGGGATCGAATTCCTTGAGCGCGTCCTGGGCGTTCTGCCACGCGTGCAGAGCCTCGGTGGGATCACCGGCCAAGTGATGGGCGTCGCCGAGCCGGTCCAGGGCGCAGGCCTCGTTGAACAGGTCACCGGCCTGCCGGAACAGGGCAAGGGCGCGTCGGTGACAGCCGACCGACGTGTCGTGACGGCCCAGTTGACGATGGATGTGGCCGAGGGTGTCCCAGGTGTAGCCCTCGGCGAGCGGGATCTCCAGCTCCTGGAAGAGAGCGAGTGCCCGATGCGCGTGGTTGAACGCATCACGGGCCTCGCCCAGGCATGCCTGTCCCCAGGCCGTCGCCACCAGCACATCGGCCTCGCCCCTGCGCCGGCCGGACGCCTGGTACAGACCGAGCGCGGGCACCACGTACTCGATCCCTTCTCTGAAACGACCTTGACGCGTCATCAGCTCCCACAGGGCGAGACGGCACTGTGCCCGTCCGTTGCCGTCGTCGTCCACGACTCGGCCGAACTCGCCCATGGCTGCCCGCAGATGCTCGTCGGCCTCGGCGTACCGTCTGAGCATCATGCAGGCGCGACCGAGCCCGCGGTGGGCATGGGCGAGGGCCTCGGGATCGGCCAGTCTGCGGGCGGCCTTCACCGCGGTCCGTTGGATGGCGAGGTACTGCGGCCAGTGTCCGAACCGTTCGTGCAAGCGCTCCAAACACCAGGCCAACTGGCAGACGTGGGTGTCGAGTTCGAGGTCGACGGCCTGGCGGAATGCGCCGCACAGCACCGCCCGCTCGTCCTTGAGCCAGGCCAGGGCTGTCGTCGCGTCGGCGAGGGGCTGCTGCGACACCGAGGGCTCGGCGGGTGTGACGGGGGTGATCACGGCCGTCGGGGGGTCGGACAGCAGCGCGGCGGCATGGGCGGTGTGCAGAAGGTGGTCGAGCAACCGGCGCAGGCTCGCCCGGCGCTCGTCCTCGCTCTCGGTGGCCCCCACCAGTTCGGTGGCGTACGCGCGCAGCAGGTCGTGGCAGGCGTACCGGCCGGGCGTGCGCTCCGCGATGAGGTGCGCGTCGGCCAGCTCGGCGAGCAGGGTCCGGGCCTTGGAGACCGGTTCACCCACGAGGGCGGCGGCGGTGTGGACGGTCAGCTCCGGCCCGGGATGCAGGGAGAGCAGCCGGAACATGCGGGCCGCCGAGGCACCGAGTGCGTCGTACGACCACGAGAACACCGCACGTACGTCGATTGCGGGGTCGGCGTCGCCAAACGCCGCCAGCCCGCCGTGCGCGGCCCGCAGTTGTTCGGCCAGCGTCGCCAGCGGCGATGATGGCCGGTCGGCGGCGCGGGCGGCCACGACGGCCAGGGCGAGGGGCAGCCGCGCGGTGAGCTGGACGATCTCCTTCGTCGCGCGGGGCTCGGCGGCCACCCGGGCGGCACCCAGCCGCAGGGCCAGGGCCGAGCGGGCCTCGGCCGGCGTCAGCGCGCCCAGGGTGAGCGGGTGGGCACCATCGGCGGAGGCCAGTCCGCCGAGCCGGTTGCGGCTGGTGACGAGCACGAGGCAGCCGGGGGTGCCGGGCAACAGAGGCCGGACCTGAGCGGCGTCACGCGCGTTGTCGAGCAGGACGAGCAGTCTGCGCCCTGCCGACAGGCTGCGATACAGGGCTGCTTGGGCGTCGAGCCCCTCGGGTGTGCGGGCGGCCGGTACGCCGAGGGCGGCCAGGAATCCCCGTAGGGCGTCCTGCGGTCGCGCGGGTCGTGCGGCGGGGTCGAAGCCGCGCAGGTCGACATACAACTGCCCGTCCGGGAAGCGTTCGGCCACCTCGTGCGCCAGGTGTACGGCGAAAGCGGTCTTGCCGACGCCGGCCGGGCCGGTGACGGTGCTGATCACGAGGGCGGGCTCGGCACCGGCGTCGTCGAGCAGAGTGCGCAGGCGGTTCAGTTGCGCCTCCCGGCCGACGAAGACCGGGAGAGCGGGCGGCAGTTGGGCCGGCCTGACCGAGGGGCGGGCCGGGGCGCCGGACGAGACGGCCTCCGGCTGGGCCCGGGCGTTCTCCGAAACGTCCTCGAGTGCCACTTCGGCGGCCGCCCGCAGCCGCGCGGCGGTCAGCTCGGGGCCGGGATCGACGCCCATCTCGTCCGCGAGCCGGCCGGCCACCGTACGGAATACGTCAAGCGCCTCGGCTCGGCGCCCGGTGGCCGCGAGCACGTGGACCAGCAGGGCCTGCAGGCCCTCGTCCAGCGGATGCCGGGCGGCGCTCTCGGACAGGGCGGGCAGGACGCGGTCCACCTGGCCGCGGCGCAACGCCACCTCGGCCGCCTCGCGCACGACGGCGTCGTACTCACGGTCCAGCTCGGCGAAGACGGGATGCGGGGGTGCCTGGGCAGGGCATCCGGCGGCCCGGCCGCGGCGCAGGGCGAGCGCGTCGGAGTACGCGGCGACGGCCTGCCGCACATCGCGGTGCGCCCTGGCCCTCGCCACGAGCCGGCGAAACACCAGCAGGTCCACGCAGTCGGGCGGCGCCAGGAGCCGGTAGCCGCCACCGCCACGCAACAGCAGGCTGCCCTCGGCCCGCTGCGGCAGCCCCGGCTCCAACAGCCGCCGCAGCTCCCCCACATGGCGGTGCACCATGTTCACCGCGCGAGCGGGAGGTTCATCCGCCCACAGAGCCTCGACGATGTCCGGCAACGGCACCGGCGAGCCTGTTCGGACCAGCAGCAGGGCGAGGAGGGTGCGGCGCAGCGGCGGCCCCGCTTCCACCTCGACCCCGTCCCGCCAGACCCGTAACTCCCCGAGCACCGCGAACCGCAGTGGCATCGATGTCATCGCCCCGCCCTCCTGGTCCTCATGCTAGGCAGCGGCGGGGACCGCACTCACGGGGCAGGACATTCCGGGCGTGGCACAAGGGCGGTGACGGCGGGACAGCCGCGGGAGCGGCCACGAGCAGGGTTCGGCGGGACAGGCCGCGGGAACGGCTGCGAGGGCGGTTACGGCGGGGCGAGCCGCGTGAATGGCTACGCGGCCGTCGCGACCACCTCCGCGATGGCCTCCAGCGCGTCATGGCGCTCGAACCCGGCCCGCAGGGTCTGCGCACGCGCGCGGTACCCGGGCTCGGCGAGCACGGTCAGCACGGCGTCGCGGACCTCCTTCGGCGAGGGGTCCCCGGTCCGCAGATCCACCCCCGCCCCGCTCCACTCGACGCGGGCCGCCACTTCGGGCTTGTCCTCTCCGTCGCCGCCCACGACGAGCGGTACGCCCTGCCGCAGGGCCTCGTGCACACCGCCGTACCCGCCGTTGGTGACCAGCACGGACGCGTGCGGAAGAAGTGCGTCGAAGGGGACGTACGCGCCGATGCGCGCATTCGCCGGCACCGCCCCCGCAGCCTCGACCACCGCCACGCCGTCCGCGCGCCCCGTCGCGGCCACCACGAGGACGTCCTCCCCGGCCAGGGCGCCGAGTGCCGGACGCACGAGCCTGCCGAGATCACGGTTGTCGAACGACCCCTGGGTGACCACCACGACCGGCCGCTCCGCGCACTCCACGTCCGCCCACCAGTCCGGCAGTGGCCGCGGCGGGCGCGGCACGGCCGGCAAAGGACCGACGAACCGGAACGAGGACGGCAGATCACCGCGCGGGTACTCGAACTCAGGGACGGTCAGCTGGAGATAGTGGTCCGGCGCGGTGACCATGCAGTCGAGGACGAACCCGGGCAACTCGGTGCCACACTCCCCGAAGTTGTCCTCGATGTGCCGCTGAGCGCCGGAAAAAACCTCCCTGACCTGGTCGTTCATCTCCCGGTGCCGCTTCTTCGCCCCCTCCCCTGCCAGGGGCGGCATCGCGAGCCCGATGGGCGGCGCGTCCTCGCTGAGCAGTGTCGGCATGGTGATGCCGAGGCCGATGGTGAGCGGCCGGCGACCGGGCGGAGCGGACAGGCTCAGGGCCGTCGCCCCCAAGAACTGCGGATCGCTGATGACCACGGAAGCCGGGAACCGACGGGCCAGCAAGGTCCGCAGCGCACGGTACTGGGCGGGGGTCGGATCACCGAAGACATGCTTCAGGTCGTACTCCAACTGCGCCGGGCCCGGCGGGAAGGCGGCACGGTCGGGGAAGTACAGGTCCAGCTGCCGGTCGTCGAAGTCCGCGGCGGGCGGCAACGAGACATGCAGCGCGCCGGCGGCCCGTACGTCCTCGGTGAACCGGCTGCCGGTCAGGACGACGACCTCGTGCCCGCGCCGCACCAGGTCCGATGCGACGGTGAGGACTGGCTGGACATGGCCGTGAAACGGCGATGCGGCGGCGACGATCAATGTCACGGTGGACTCCCTCGCTCGGTGAACGGTGCCACGGGAGCCTAGGAACCCGTTGTGCAAAAGAAGTGCGGCAATGCCTGCACCGGATCCGAGGCCACCGGCGCGTGCGGACGACGGCTCGCCGGCATGTGCTCCGCCTGGCACGAAACCTTCTGGACATCGACCACCCGTTGTCGCCGACCTGCGTGGACAACCCTTTGCGGCGGCCTTTCAGGATGCCGCGGTCCAAGGCGTTGGGTGTGTTGAAGTTGGGGCAGGTTTCCGCATGTTCAGTCCTTCATCCAAGCCTCTTGCCGTCGATCACCGCGGCAACCGGCTGGTTTCCTTCACACGCGGCGCTGAAGACGTCCTCCCTGGTGGTGCTCCCATGCCCGTGGCTCTGACTGCCTTGTGGCACCGCGACGAGGTCGCTGTGGTTTACGACCGGTTTCGGGGTCAATGGGAACTACCTGGTGGCATGCTCGAGGCGGGGGAAAGCCCGCGTCAGGCGGCTGTTCGTGAACTTGCCGAAGAGAGCGGGCAGGTGCCCGGCGATCCCTTGCAGTTCGTCGGCTACGCCGAATTCCTGCTGGGTTCCGCACAGCGCGCCGAATGCGGTGCCCTGTTCACCGGCCGCGCTCTGCGGCGCCGCGATTTCGAGGCCGATGGCGAGATCGAGGCGATGCGCTGGTGGGACTTGAGCGCGCCCCTGCCGGGTCGTGTGTCCGGCATCGACGTCTACCTCGCCCAGCTCACTCGGCCCGCCCATGTGCACTGAGCCAGCCGTGCAGCCCGGCGAGTCGGCGGGGTCCTGGTTCAGGGTGGTGTCGGCGGCGGTGTCGGGTGAGGAAGCGAGTGCGTCGCGGCCTGGGCTGTCGTTCAGATCGTCGGACGCGGCACAGTACCCTGACGTTCGAACAGAGCGGGTCCGGCGACCCGGTCTGATGGGGGGAACGTGGAGCTCATCGGTCGGGATGATCAGCTGGATCTGTTGCGCCGACTGCTGGCCGAACCGCGGAGTCACGGAGCCGCGGTGCTCGTCCAGGGTGCGCCCGGCATCGGGAAGACGGCACTGCTCGCCCAGACCGCCGCCCTCGCCGAGGAGCTCGGTTACCAGGTTCTGCGCACCAGCGGTGTCGAAGCCGAGAGTGACATCCCCTATGCCGGTCTGCAGCTCATCCTGCGTCCCCTTGCCCCAGGTGCCGCCGAGCTCGCCGTATCCCACCGGCAGGCATTGGACACCGCTCTCGGACACGCCGAGGCCGGTGTCCCCGACGTCTTCCTGGTGGGTCTGGCGGTTCTCAACCTCCTGGCCGACGCCGCCGCGACCGCACCGGTGCTGGTCCTGGTCGATGACGCCCAGTGGCTCGACGACGCCACCGCCAGTGTCCTCGCCTTCGTGGCGCGAAGGGTCGGCACGGAGCCGGTGGTCCTGGTGGGAGCCGCCCGCGACGGCTACCAGTCGCGTCTCAACTCCGACGAACTCACCTCCCTACCCCTGAGCCCGCTCACGGACACCCAGGCCACGCAGCTCCTGGCCGACCATGCGCCGAAGCTGCGGCCGACCGCGCATCGCCGGCTGCTGGCCGAGGCGGCCGGGAATCCCCTGGCCCTGACCGAACTCTCCCGCACCCTCGGTGCGTCGGCCGATCCCCACCTCTCGCAGCTGCCGCTCACCGAGCGGCTCGAACGGGCCTTCACCGACCGTCTGGAAACCCTGCCCGACATCACCCGCAGTCTGCTGCGGATCGCGGCCCTCAACGACAGCCCGTCGCTCACCGAGGTCTACCGCGCGACCCGGCAGTTCACCGGCACGGCAGCAGGAACCGCCGAACTCGACCCTGCCGTACGCTCCCGGCTCGTCCAAGTCGTGGGCGCGGAGCTGCGTTTCGGGCATCCGCTGATGCGGTCGGCGATCCACCAGACCATGCCCGCCGACGTCCGCCACGCCGCTCACGCCGCGCTCGCCGCCGTACTCGACGAACAGCCTGACCGGCAGCTGCGTCACCGGGCCGCCGCGGCCGACGACCCGGACGAGAGCGTCGCCGTGGCGTTGGAGGACGCCGCTCACCGGGCCGCACGCCGTGGCGGCATCGCGGCGGCCGTCACCACCCTCGAACAGGCGGCCGCACTCAGCGAGGACACCGAGCGCCGGGCGGAACGGCTGTTGCGCGCCGCCGATTTCGCCGTCGAACTCGGCCGGCCCGAGACCGTGACCCGGCTGCTGGACCAGGCCCTGACCGGGCCCCTGTCGCGGCGGCAGCAGGCCACGGTCGTCTGGCTGCGCGGCAGCTTCGACGAGGGACTGCACAGCCACGCCTCGGGCGCGAACTCGCTGACGGCCCTCGCCGAGGAGATGGCCGTGGAGGACCGTGCGCTGGCGCTGCGGATCCTGTGGAGCGCCGCGCAGTTGTGCTTCTGGTCCGATCCGGGCCCGGAGGGGCGCCGCACGGTCCTGCAGGCCGTGGAGCGCATGGGGCTCGACGAACTCGACCCGTGGCGCCTGGCCATCTGCGCCTACGCCGCACCGGTTGAACGCGGCACCTTCGTCCTGGAACGGGCCCGGCACGTCGCCCTGAAGGAGGGCGACGACGGCCGCGCCTACCGCATGCTCAGCACCGCCTCACTCCTCGTCGGCGGTTTCGATCTGGCGCGGGCGTTCTCGGCGGCCGGCAGCTCGCCGCTGCGCGCCCAGGGACGCCTGGGGCTGCTGGCCCGGACGGTGGGAGCGGACGCGTGGAGCGCTCTCGTGGTCGGCGATCTCGGCGCGGCGATCGCCGCGACCGAGGAGTCACGACGGCTGGCGCGCGAAACCAGCCAGACGATGATGTACGCGTTGATGACCGCCACCGCGGCCAAGCTGGCCGCGCTGCGCGGCGAGGTGGATGCCGCCCTGGAGCTGGCCGAGGAGGCGGAGGAGACCGGGCTGCCGGCCGGGGCACGTCCGGTGCTGGCCACCGCGTCGATGGCGCGCGGACTGGCCGCGCTCGGCGCGGGGCGGTTCGAAGAGGCCTTGGGCCATTTCCGCCGGCTGCACGATCCGGCGGACCCCGCCTACCAGGTCGCCCTGCGGCTGACGGTCGTGGGTGATCTCGTCGACGCGGCCACGCACTGCGGGCGGCTGGAGACCGTGCCGGCGATCGTGACGGAACTGGAGGAGGTCGCCACGGTGACCTCCGCGCCGGTCCTGCACGCCGAACTGCGCCTGGTCCGGGCGCTGCTGGCCGCCGACGAGGACGCCGACCCGCTCTTCCGGGGCGCGTTGAGCGCCGACCTCGGCGCCTGGCCCCTGATCAGAGCCCGTACCCACCTGGCCTACGGCGAATGGCTGCGGCGCAGACGGCGCAGTGTCGAGTCCCGCGAGCACCTCCGGGCCGCCCGGGACATGTTCGACGCGCTCGGCGCGATCCCCCGGGGCGAGAGGGCCCGCCGCGAACTGCGCGCCTCGGGCGAGACCAGCCGCCGCCGGGCCCCGGACGCCCGGGACCAACTGACCGCCCACGAACTCCAGATCGTCCAGCTCGCCGCCGACGGTCTGACCAACCGCGAGATAGGCCAGCGGCTCTACCTGTCGCACCGCACCGTCAGCTCACATCTCCACCGGATCTTCCCCAAACTGGGCGTGGTCTCGCGCGCCGAGCTGCGAACGGTGGTCAGGTCACTGCGCTGACCACCGTCACATGACGCTCGATACCGCCCGCGCGGCGCTCCTAGCGTTCCCCACGTCAGCACATCGACAGGGGGGATCGGTCCCATGGCGTGGAACGACGTCCACCATGCATCCGGGCCGCCGATGGTCGGCCGCCACACCGAGCGCGAAGCCATCGGCCGTCTGCTCGACGCCGTGCGCGACGGCCTCAGCGCCGTCCTCGTGCTGAGCGGCGAGGCCGGGATCGGCAAGACCCGGCTGCTGAAGTACGCCGCCCAGCGGGCCGCGGATCTTCGCGTGATCCGCCTGACCCCGGTCGAGACCGAGACCGGTCTCGGCTTCGGCGCGCTGCACCGGTTGCTGCGGCCGTTCCTGAACCGGACGGACCGGCTGCCCGGGCCCCAGCGGGCCGCGCTGGACGCGGCCCTGGGCCTGGTGGCGGGGCCGCCCGCGGACCGCTATCTGGTCGGACTTGCGACGCTGACGCTGTTGTCGGACGCCGCCGCCGAGCAGCCGCTGTTGTTGCTGGTGGACGACGCTCACTGGCTGGACCGGGAGTCGGCCGAGGCGCTCGCGTTCACCGCTCGCCGCCTGCATGCCGACTCGCTGGGCGTGATCATCGCCCTCCGGGACGGGCCCGAGGACACCGGACTGTTCGAAGCGTTGAGTGTGCACTGCGTGACCGGCCTGCCGGCGGCGGAGGCCAAGGCCCTGCTCTCCTTCGCCACCCGACGGGTGGATACAGCGGTGGCCGAGCGGATCGTCGCCGGCACCGGCGGCAATCCGCTCGCCCTGCTGGAGCTGACCGACGCCCTCGCCGCCGAACAACTGGCCGGTATCGCGCCGTTGCCCGATCCGCTGCCGGTCAGCCGGCTGCTCGAAGGCCATTTCCGACGCCTGGTCCACGCCCTGCCGCCCGAGACCACGACCCTGTTGCTGCTCCTCGCCACGGTCCCCGCGGGCGACACGGCGATGATGTGGCGGGCCGCCGGGCGGCTGGGCCTGTCGGCCCGCGCCGTGCAGCCGGCGATCGCTGCCGGAATCCTCGGCCGGGACGCGCCGCCGGCGTTCCGCCATCCCCTGATCCGCTCGACGCTGTACGCAGGAGCCCGACCCGAGGAACTGCGCCGGGTGCACACGGCACTCGCCGCGGCCTGCGACCCCGTACGCGACGCCGACCGCCGCGCCTGGCACCGGGCCGAAGCCGCCGAGGGCGTGGACGACGGAATCGCCGACGATCTCGCAGCGGCCTCCGAGCGGGCCCGCTCCCGCGGCGGCTACTCCCAGCAAGCCCTGTTCCTCTCGCGCGCCGCGGCCTTCACCAAGGCCCCCGACACACGAGCCGAGCGGCTGCTCGACGCGGCGCAGGCGCATCTGATGTCCGGCGACCCGTCGGCGGCACAGACCGCACTGGATCTCGCGGCCGCCGACATCCGTGGCCCGGTACTGGGCGCACGCGAGCTGCGGATACGGGCGACCGCACAGATGTTCAGGATCGCCGTGGCCGACGTCCCCGCGATGCTCATGGACGCGGTGACCAGGCTCGGCTCCCGGGACCCGGGGCTGTCCTGGGAGCTGCTCTGCGAGGCGCTCCACGCCGCACTGGTCGCCCATGACTGCACGCAGGGCACATCGCCGGCCGACGTCGCGGCGGCCGCCATCGCCGCGCGGCAGCACACCGCGGACGGCCGCGACCTTCTGATGGAGGGTCTGGCGCGTCGAGTGGCCGGAGGGTTCGAGCACGGCGCGCCCGCGCTGCGCACCGCACTGGACGGGTTGCGGCGCGGCGGCGGGATCGGTGACTCGCGCAGTCCCTTCGCGGTGATGCTGTCCATGGCTTGCGACGATCTGTGGGAGGTCCAGGCCGGGCGTGACCTCACCGACCGCCTGGCGGCGGCCGACCGCGGCACCGGCGCGCTGTACGCGCTGAGCATCACGCTGCTCGTCCAGGCGCGCTACGACCTGTGGGACGGGCGGTTCAGGGAGGCGGAGGTCCGCTACGCCGAGTTCGACGACATCGCTGCCGACACCGGCTTCCCCGGCGGCGGGGACATCAACCGGCTCCATCTGTTCGCCCTGACCGGCCAGGAGGTGGAGCTGCGCTCGGCAGTGCGGCGGACCGCGGAGATGAGGAGCATGGGCCACGGCGTGCTCCAACTCCTGGCGCAGCACGCCCTGACCCTGTTCGAGCTGGGCCAGGGCCGCTACGGGCAGGCGCTGAAGCACGCGCGCACGGTCTTCGAGAAGGACCCACCGGCCTGCGGCAACCTCGTCCTGACGCAGCTCGTCGAGGCCTGTGTCCGTACCGGCGACCGAGCCGGCGCGAGCGAAGCCGTGGCCCGGCTGGAGGAACGTGCCCCGCTCGCCGCCACCCCTTGGGCACTGGGCAGCCTGGCCCTGGGACGGGCACTGACGGCCGACGGCGACGACGCGGAGAAGTTCTACCAGGAGTCGCTCGACTTGCTCCATCAGAGTCCACTGGCCCTGGAACAGGCCCGCGCGCGGCTCCTGTTCGGGGAGTGGCTGCGCCGCTGCAGGCGGCGCTCCGACGCCAGGACGCAGTTGCGTGCCGCGTACGAGAGATTCGACGCCTTCGGTGCGGTGCCGTACGCCGAGCGTGCCCGGCTGGAGCTTCTCGCCACCGGGGCGAGGGCCCGCAGGCGGTCCGAGGAGACCAGGTTCGATCTCACTTCGCGGGAACGGCAGGTGGCCTCCATGGCGGCCGCCGGGCTGACCAACACGGAGATCGCGACCAGGTTGTTCGTCACGGCGTCGACCGTCGAGTTCCATCTGAGCAGGGTGTTCCGCAAGCTCGGCATCACCTCCCGCAGGCAGATCCCCCGCGCGATCGGCGAACAGGGCCCGGCGACCGAAGGCTGACTCGCCCTCAGGCCGGTGTCATCGACCGGCGTCACTTGCTCAGGAAGGCCAGCAGCGCGGCGTTCACCTCCTCGGCGTGCGTCCACAGCAGACCGTGCGGGGCGCCCTCGACCTCGACGTACTGGGCCGAAGGCAGCAGTGCGTGGAAGGGCCGGCCGGTGGCGTCGACCGGCAGGATCCGGTCTGCCGTGCCGTGCAGTATCAACGTCGGTACGTCGATCTTGGCGACGTCGGCGCGGAAGTCGGTGAGCCAGGTGGGCACGCACGCCACCGAGGCGTACGCCGATGCCCCCGCCGCCACGTTCCAGCTGGCCCGCACGGCCTCTTCGCTGATGCGGCTGCCGAGCGTGTCGTCGAGGTTGTAGAACGCCTCGTAGAAGGCGGTGAAGTAGGCGTAGCGGTCTTTGGTGACCGCCGCCAGGATTCCGTCGAAGACGGACTGGTCGACGCCGCCCGGGTTGTCGTCGGTCTTGAGCAGGAAGGGTTCGAGGGAGGCCAGGAAGGCGGCCTTGGCGACGCGCTGTGAGCCGTACGTGCCGAGGTAGCGGCCGACTTCTCCCGTGCCCATGGAGAATCCGACGAGTACGGCGTCGGTGAGGTCGAGCTCGGTCAGGAGTGTGTCGAGGTCGGCGGCGAAGGTGTCGTAGTCGTAGCCCGTGGTCGGCTGCGAGGAGCGGCCGAAGCCGCGCCGGTCGTAGGTGATGACCCGGTGGCCGGCGTCGAGCAGGGCCGGGAGCTGTTTCTCCCAGGAGTGGCCGTCGAGCGGGTAGCCGTGGATCAGGACAACGGGTTGTCCGCTGCCGTGGTCCTCGTAATACAGCTCGATGTCGGTGGAGTTCTCCTGTCCGACGGTGATGTAGGGCATGTGGGTTCCCTTCGGAGCTTGACGGATGACAGTGGCTTCAGTGGTGCTGGATGGCGCCGGTCCTGTCGGGGTTGATGCCGGGTCAGGAGGTGGCGCGGGCGGCGGTTTCGATGAGGTGCGCGGTCGCTTCGGGGTGGGAGACGAGGACCGCGTGCGAGGCGGTGCGGATCACCTCGGTGTGCGAGCCCGCGCGCTGGGCCATCGCCTGCTCGGCAGCGGGTGGCATGGCGTGGTCGGCGCCTGCGACCAGGAACCAGGAAGGAATGCTCTTCCATGCCGGCGTGCTGCTGGGTTCCTCGAAGGCGGCCAGTGCCACCGGCCGTTGCCCGGCCGCCATCAGGCGGGCCTTGCCGGCCGGTACGTCGGCGGCGAAGACCTGGCGGAAGTCCGCGGGGTTGACGTAGGCGTCCTGGCCACCCGGGAAGGAGCGGACCGTCAGCGCCGGTGGGAGCTGGCTGCCCGGGTACTTTCCGAGGATCGCCAGGCCGGACTCGCCCTGGTCGGGGGCGAACGCGGCGATGTAGACCAGGGCCTTCACATTGGGGTGGCCGACCGCGGCGTCGGTGATGACGGCGCCTCCGTAGGAGTGGCCGACCAGGATGACCGGGCCCGCAATGGTGTCCAGGACACTGGACAGGTAGGCCGAGTCGCCGGCCAGGCCACGGAGCGGGTTGGCGACACCGATGACCGGACAGCCCTCCCGCTGGAGCCGCGATATGACCGCGTCCCAGCTCGACGAGTCGGCGAACGCGCCGTGGACGAGGACCACGGTGGGCCTTGGGGTGCTCGGTGCTGTTGACTCCGCGGCCGCCTCGGCGGCGGTTGCGGCGCCGGTGGGCGTGGCGGCGGTCAGTGCCGGGATCGCGAGCAGCGCCGCGGCGACCATCGCCGAGAGCATCGGCTTCTTGCGGCGCGCGGCGCGCGCCGAAGGACGGACGAGGACAAGTTCGGTGCCGGTCATGGCTGTGCTCCTCGTCGTTCCCGCTCTCGCGGGGCGGTCTGACTCACAAGGACGGCGGTGGTCCGGTGACGCGCAGATGGAAGGCCTCGGCGGAGGCCACGACCGCCGCGAGATCGAACTCCGGCGGCAGGTCCTCCGCTTCGGCGACGGGGGTGCCGTTGGCCCTGAAGTACTCCTCTATGCAGGCCGGGCTGAACAGCACCGCGATCCGCGCCCCTGCCGGCGAGCGCACCAGATAGCTGTGCGGGACGCCGCGCGGCCCGTACGCGACCTGTCCGGGCACCAGGTCGTGGCGCTGGTCGCCGACGAAGAACGTCACCTCGCCGTCGAGGACGAACCAGACCTCCTCCTCGTCCTCGTGGACATGGTGCGGGGGTGCGTGGCCGACGGGGTCGGCGAACTCCATCAGGCTGAGCCGGTTGTCGGTCGCGCTGCCGGGCAGCAGGATCCTGGCCTGGCCGCCGAGGAACCAGAAGGGTTCGCGTTCGGCCGTAGGGTCGAGGGTCGGGAAGAACCGGGTCACTTTCGCTCCTGACGTCATCGGTGCTCGCCCAGGAAATGCAGCAGCATGTCGGTCATGTCTTCGGGGCGCTCCTCATAGATCCAGTGGCCGGAGTCGCGGACGACGGCCGGGGTGACCTGGGTTGCGTAGTGGCGCACCTGCTTCGCGACGGACGAACCGAGGCTGCCGGAAGCGCCGTTAGCGAGCACCGGCATGGTGAGGGGCTTCTTCTGGAATCGTGCGTTGTCGGCGATGTCCTGCGGGTGGCGGCCCGTGCCCTGACGGCGGGTCAGAGGGACTCGACGAGGCCGCCGTCGATGATGAAGTCGGCGCCGGTGATGTTCGCCGCCGCAGGACCGGCGAGGTAGAGAACGAGGTCGGCCACCTCGGCTGGACGGGTGAAGCGGCCGGTCAGCGACTGGCCTGCCGCCCCGCGGGCCACCTCACGGGGATCGACGCCCCGGGACTCACCGACCGTGGCGGCGACACCGTCGGCGCCCTGCCACAGCGCCGTCTCCACCGGGCCGGGACCAATGGTGTTCACCCGCACGCCGTGCGGCCCCACCTCCTTGGACAGGGCCTTGCAGAAGTTGGTCAGCGCTGCCTTGGCCGCGCCGTAGTCGATGACCAGCGGGTCCGGCAGCCTGGCGTTGACGGAAGAGACGGTGACGATGCGTCCCGCGCCGGCGGCGAGCAGGTGTGGCAGGGCGGCCCGGGTGGTGCGGACGGCGGCCATGAAATTGACCGTGAACGTCCACTCCCAGTCCTCGTCCGTCACACTCAGGAAGCCGTCGACCCGCGGCCGTACCGCGCCGACGTTGTTCACGAGGACGTCGACACCGCGGTGGACCGCTACGGCTTCGGCGACCAGCGCGGCCGGACCGTCGGAGGTCGCCAGGTCGACTTCCACGACGGTGAGTTCGGCACCCTGCTTCACCAGCGCGTCGAGGGCTTCGGTACGTTCCCTCGATCCGGCGACGACGCGGGAGCCGGCCGCAAGGAAGGCCTCGACCACGGCCAGTCCGATGCCGCGCCCGGCACCGGTGACCACGACGGTCCGCCCGGCGAGACCCGTGTCGGCACCGTGGTGTGCGGTGCCCCGGGAGGTCGACGTCATCGTGTCGCCTCCGGACTCTGCTGGCGCAGCCAGGTGAGAACGGTGTCCGCGACCTCGTGCCAGCCGCCGTCGATCGTCAGGGAGTGCCCGCGGTCGGGGAAGTTGATGATGTCGGTGACGGCCTCGGAGTGCCGGTACTGCTTGAGGGTGGCCCGGGTGACGACCTCGGGGACCGTGTGATCCTTGCCGCCGGAGATGAGCAGCAGCGGGCCACGTCCGCTGTTGTCCGTGTCGACCTTCGCGGGCGAGTGGGGGTTGAAGTTGGCGGCGGCGGCCTCGTAGAGCGGCTTGCCCGGCGCGGGGATGGTCCAGCGCTCGTACAGGGCCGCCGATTCCTCCTCCGCGATGGCGTTGCCGAAGGCGAACCGGAACTGCTCCGGGGTCAGGGAGACCGACCGGCGCTTGTTGGCCGGGTTCTTGAAGACCGGGAGCGTCGCCTTCAGTGCGGACAGCGGCAGGGGCAGAACGCCCTTGATCTGTGCGGCGTCGATCGCGACCGCGGCGGCGGCGCGGTCCTGGCCGAGCAGCTTCTGGGCGATCATCCCGCCGAAGGAGTGACCGATCACGATGGGCCGCGCGGGCAGGGCCTCGATCAGGGCCGCGTAGTGTTCCACGACGTCGTCGATGCCGTATCCGGCGACGCTCTCGGGGTTCTGACGCGCTTCCTCGACGGTGTCGGGGTCGCCGGGCCACCCGGGTGCCGAGGGATCGTAGCCCTCCGCGCGGAACAGATCGATCCACGGTCGCCAGGAGGTGCTGTGCAGCCAAAGGCCGTGGATGAACACCACGGGAAGCGGGACGGTCATGGCTGGGCCTCTCTTGTGTGGGTGTACTGACCCGGCATGCGCACACGAAACCCGAAACCCGCTGCACTCGCACCGGGGTGACACCCCAGTGGTTCGCGGCCGGACGCGATGTTCGAACGCGCGGGCCCGTATTCGCGTCAGACCACCTATGCCTCCCGTCTCGCAGCCGGGAAGACGCACCGTCAGCTCGCTACTCGGCCCCTCCTGTGACTGCGGGGTTCGGTGACGGTACTCGGTACTGGCGGCGGCCAGAGGCCGGGCAGCCAGTGCCGCAGGTCCGGACTGGGCCACTCCGCGAACCGAGTGCACGACTCCTACGAGCGCAGGCTGAAGGACCCGCGGCTCGCAGGGCAGGTCGTCGTAGTCCACGAGTTGACAAGGCCGCCCTCAGCCGTAGACCACCGACTACGGGCGTGGGGAGTTGTCCGCCGGACCGTCAGATGGAGCATCAGCGTCCCGAAGGTGGTGGGTGACTACCACCTCTACGTCGTGGACGCCCAGGGGAACGCGTCCGCCGCGTCGAAGGCGCTCGTGCGGCAGCGCTGGAACCACGTCGACGACAAGGCCGCGGGCGTGACCTACTCCGGGACCTGGTCGAACTGGAACGACACGAAGGACATGAACGGGTCCGAGAAGGTCACGAGCACCGCGGGCAACTACGCCGAGTTCTCGTTCACCGGCTCGGGCGTGCGGTACCTCAGCATGACGCAGCCGAACATGGGCGACGGGAGCGAGCACGGAGGCGCCGACCCCGCCGACGGTGTCTTCCGGCTCGTCAGGGCTTGCGGCCGATGAAGGCGAGCAAGCGAGTCTGGACGTCGGCGCTCTCCGGCACCTCGACCCGCGGTCCGTACTGTCCGCTCGCCCGGAGCACGTCGTCGAGCGGCAGCATCCCGTCAAGCAACTGGGCGCATTTGGCGGCATCGAGGTGTTCGTCCTGGCCGGTGGCCCGTGCCAGGTCCCAGGTGTGCATGAAGACATCGGCGGTGTAGAACCGGTCGACCGCCTGGTCCAGTGGGATCTCTCCGATGTGCGGGTTCGACAGCAACTTGTGTGCGGTGTCCGGATCGTCGAGGAGGGCCTGCACCCCATCGCGGTGCATCGACCAGGCGGCCACCGGGTCGTCATCCACCGAGGGCCCTTTCGGGAGTTCGACTCCGGCGCCGGCTTTCAGGAAGGCGGGGAACCACTCGACGAGGTGACGGACGACGTCCCGGGCGGCCCATCCCTCGCACGGCGCCGGGTTGTCCCATGCCTCAGGATCCGTGCCGCGTACGCGGTCGGTGAATGCGCCCGCCACAGTGCGGTGTTCGTCGGCTGCTGTTCTCGCCATGATCAAGATCCTGTCTCGGTGTGTCGATCGGTGCTGTTGCCCTGTTGGCCGCCGAGCAGTTCGTCAAGCCGCTCGTGGCCTTCGCGGACGCCGTGATCCATGCCGCTCTTGAGCATCGAATCGCGGGCTTCGATGGAGTCCATGAGCGACTTGCCGGTGACCCGGGTGCGGCCACCGAGGTCCTCGAAGACGGCCGTCTCCAGACTGACGCCGTCGGGAAAGCCCTCATAGGTGAAGGTCTGCACGATGCGCTCGTTGGGGCGCACCTCGTGGAACACACCGTGGAAGCCGTACTCGGTTCCGTCGTCGTCACGATGCACATAGCGATAGGAGCCACCGCTGCGCGCGTCATAACGGTCGATCCGCATCGTGAGCCGACGTGGGCCGAGCCACTGGACCACCAGATCGGGGTCGGTGTATGCCCGGAACACGCGCTCCGGCGGAGCATCGAACTCCCGGATGATCAGGATGGTGGGCAGATCCGGGTCTGCCACGATCCGCGTCTCGTTGCGGTGGTGCGCGTCGGTGGTGCTCATGATGCCGCCTCTTTCGCCGAGGTGTCTTTCGCCGGCTGCTCGCCCATCTGTTCAAGGAGGGCATCGAGACGGCGGAAACGGTCCTCCGCCTCGCGCCGATAACGCTCGATCCACTTCGTCATCAGATCGAAGACCTCTGTCTCGAGGTGGCAGGGCCGCCGCTGGGCGACTCTGCTGCGGCTGACCAGACCGGCGTCCTCCAGGACCTTTATGTGCTTGGACACGGCCTGCACCGTGACGTCGTACGGCTCGGCCAGTTCGTTGACTGTGATGTCCCCGGCGGCGAGTCGGGCCACGATGTCGCGCCGAGTGGGGTCGGCCAGTGCGGAGAACACCAGCGACAGCCGGTCGTCGGCCACTTCACACCTCCCGTATTCAACCGATTGGTTAAATACCATACGGGCAGGGTTCCGACCTGTCAACCAATCGGTTGAATAGCGGCGTGCTCTCCGTCCGCGCGGCAAGAGGCGTCCGTAGCTGGGCGTCAGCCGTCACCACCGTCGTCCGACTCCCCTCAGGACCGGCAGCGGCGCGCGCGGGCCGCGGCCGCGTCCACTCCTCGCCCGGAAGCCGATCTTCAAGGTCCCCTTGATGTGCGCGACCTCACCGTCGACGACGCGGCTGCGGATCTCCCCGATCTGCAACCACTCGAACCGCCAGGTGAACGGGCGGGAAGACTCGCACCGGTGCCCCGCGGCGCCCGCTGGAACCGGTGAAGCCGCCACTACTCCGGCACGTCGCCCGAAAGCCGGATGAACTCACGGATGTCGGCCATGCAGTTCGGACCTGCGAAGAGTCTCCCGTGGCAATACACGTCGCTGAAGCCCGACAATGTCCGGCCGGATCCAGGACGTCGCCGCCCTGGCCACCCGCTACCGGATCGACGTCAGCAGCTGACCGGCCGAGGATTTCGGCGCACCGGACCTGCCCTTTGGCGCCGCCTCGTTCGTCGTGAGGATGAAGAAACATCACGAGCACGGAGGAAGCCAGCCTGGTCCGCCCCCTGGGCGACTTCGACCTCGCCGAGGAGATGGTCGCCGAAGCGGTGGTCGAGGCCCTTGAGCACTGGCCGGCCGCCGGACCACCGCGCCGGCCCGGCGCCTGGCTGCTGACCTGCGCCCGCAACAAGGCGCTGGACCGCATCCGCCGCGAGGGCCGCTACCGCGACAAGCTCTCCGCCCGCTGCCCACGTCCAACACCGAAATGCGGGGGCCTGGGTTCCCGCGGTGAGCGCGGTTCCCTGACCGGTGGGCGCGGTTCGGTGTCAGAGGGTTCGGGCCGCAGCGGCGTCGCGGAGGAGTCCGGCGAAGGTCAGAGCGGCGGGGGTGAGCGAGTGGTCGGCCATGCGAACCAGGAGGATGCGGCGGATGGGGGCCGGCGGCTGCAGGGGCAGGACGTCGACGCCGGGTCGGATGCCCTCCAGGGCCAGGGTGGGGGCGAGGGCGACGCCGATACCGGCGGCGACCATGGCCTGGGCTTCCTGGTAGTCGTGGGCCTCGTAGGCGATGTGGGGCTCGAAGCCGACCGCGCGGCAGCCGCGGACGAGGGCTTCGGCCACCGGGTGATGGTCGGCGCGGGTGATCCAGGGGTCGTCTGCGAAGTCGGCGAGCGAGGCGGCGTCACGGCCGGCGAGTGGATGGTGGTCGCTGACGAGAAGGGCAGGCGGGTCATCGAGGAGTGGGGTGACGACGATGTCCTCCCGGTCGATCCGACTCCAGTCGTAGTCCCACATCAGCGACATCTCGACCTCCCGTTTCTCCAGCATCGCCCCGAGGCCGGCGATGCGGGCGCTGCGGACGGTCAGCCGTACGTCGGGGTGGGCGTCCCGGAAGGCGATCACGGCCTGCGGGAGGAGCGAGGCGCCGACCGTGGGGAAGGTACCGATGCGCAGTGTGCCCGCGCGCAGACCGGCGTAGTCGGCGAGTTCGTTCTCCGCGGCCCGCAGTTCGCGTTCGATCCGTTGCCCTCGTTCGGCCAGCGCCCGTCCGGCGTCGGTGAGGGTGACACCCCGGGCATGGCGTTCCAACAGGGGCTGCCCTGCCTCCGTTTCCAGGCGGCTGATCTGCTGCGATACCGCTGACGGGGTGTAGTTGAGGGCGCGGGCGGTCGCGGTCACCGAGCCGCGCCGGGCGACCTCCGTGAACAACAGGATGCGCCGGACGTCGAGCATGCCGCTCCCTCCAGCGTTCACTTCACCTTAATAGCCATGCAGATTTCCGAGATCGTACTTCACGCTGCCGTCACCCACCGTGGAGGACACCACGCACGGCGAGACCGCCGGTGGGCTTCCCCTTCCACGTCTGTGAGGAGCCAGTTGTGCTGCGTCTGCAGGGCGAGATGATCCGCGGAGGAACCAGCAAGTGCTGGATCTTCGACCACCGCGACGTGGTCGCCATGGGCGTGGACGTCGATGCCCTGCTGCTCGCCGCCTTCAACGCCGCCGACCCCCGCCAGATCGACGGCGTGGGCGGCGCTTCCTCCACCACCTCCAAGGCCGCCGTCGTACAGGCGTCGACCCAACCCGGTGTGGATGTCGAGTACGCCTTCGCACAGGTCGGCATCGGCGACGAGCGCGTGGAGTGGGCCAGCAACTGCGGCAACTGCGCCACCGCCGTGGCCCTGTACGCCGTCCACCACAAGCTCGTGCCGATCGCGTCGGACACCACCACGGTCCGCATGCTCAACGTCAACACCGGGGCCCGCCTCACCGGCACGATCCCCACCCCCGCGGGCGCGGCCCCGGAGGAGGGCACGGCCGTGGTCCCGGGTACCTCGGCACAAGGCGTGCCGGTCCTGCTCGGGTTTGAGGACCCGGCGGGCTCGACGACCGGCCGCGCACTGCCGACCGGCCGGGCACTGGACGAGCTGACCGGCCCGGACGGTCCCGTCGAGGCATCCCTGGTGGACGCCGGCGCACCGGCCGCGCTGTTCGAGGCCAAGGCCTTCGGCCTCGATGGCACGGAATCCCTCCTCGCGTTCGCCACTGCCGTGCCCGCGCTGACCCTGCTGCGCCGCCAAGCAGCGCTGGCCATGGGCCTGGCCCGCGAGGGCGATCCGGTCAGCCACGCGGTGCCGAAGGCGGGCATCGTCGCCCGACCCGCCCCCTACCGCACCACACAGGGCACACTCGTCAACCAGGACGAGTACGACCTGGCCGTACGCATGGTCTCCATGCACGCCCCACACCCGGCGATCGGCCTGACCTCCGCCGTGGCCCTGACCGCGGCCGCCGCCACCCCCGGCACCCTCGCCCACCGCGTCGCCCGGCAGACCGCCGACGGCACGCTGCGCCTGGGCACCCCCGCCGGCGTGATCACCACCCGAGCCGTCCCCGCACCGGACGCCGCGTCCCCCACGGTGCTGCTGCACCGCGCCGCCCGGCGCATCGCCCGAGCCGAACTCCTCGTTCCCGTCCTGGAAGGACGCCCCGCATGAGCCGCAACGACGCCGCCCCGGGTATCGTCGCCCAACCACCGGGCCGCATCCGCCAGATGCTGTCCCACCTCTACATCCAGTGCCTGATCGCCGTCCTCCTGGGCGCCGCCGTGGGCGGGCTGTGGCCGTCCGTCGGCGCCGACCTCAAGCCGCTCGGCGACGGCTTCATCGCGCTGGTGAAGATGCTCATCGCGCCGATCATCTTCTGCACGGTCGTCCACGGCATCGCCTCCATGGGCAACGCCCGCGCGGTCGGCCGCGTGAGCCTGAAGGCTCTGGTCTATTTCGAGGTGCTGACCACCGTGGCCATGGTGATCGGCCTGGTCGTCGTCTACGTCGTCAAGCCGGGCAGCGGTCTGCACGTCGACCTCTCGACCCTGTCCACCAAGGGCCTGCCGCCGGAGGCGATCACGGCCCACGAGGGCTTCGCCGAGTTCGCCCTCGCCATCATCCCGGCCACCCTGATCAGCGCCCTGACCGGCAACGAGATCCTGCCGGTGCTGCTGGTGTCGGTGCTGTTCGGCTTCGGCCTGCACGCCAGCGGGGAGGCCGGCCTGGGCATCGCCCGGGGCATCGTGAACGCCCGCAAGGCCGAACTGGAGCTGCAGGCAGAGAAGTTGAGCTAGCAGCTTCACGAGGTGCGCGACGAGCCCGAGTAACTCACCGTCGCCGAGCGGGTCGCGCGTCGGCTGGCCGAGCAGCTGCACGCCGAAACGAGGACGACGCCTGAGGGTGCCGGCCAGGCCGCGGGCCGCGCGGTGCTGCTGGTGCCGCAGCGCGAGCGCGACACCGACGGACGGTCCTGCCTGTGCACTACCAGCGGATCATGGACGTGGTGCGACGGGCGGATACGCCGGTCATGGTCAAGCAGGTCTGCGGTGAGCTGGGGATGTCCAAAGAGCCGGCCCGCTCGGAGGCGATGCGCTCCAAGCCGTACCGACTGGCCGAGCGGGGCTGGCTGAGCAAGCCGGCCGACGGGACGTTCACCATCACGCTGTGAGTGTGGTCCAACAACGGCATGCAGCCCGGGCCGTAACTGCTGGGCGACCGCGGCGCTGCCGTGTCCAAGGGCGACAACTCGGCCGCCTGCATCCGGATGTGCTCGCGAAACGCCCGTCGTTCCGCGGTCAGCCCGCCTCCTTGCGGATACCTCATGCAAACGGCCTACCGCGCCAACCACCGCTTGTCAGCCACGACATCACGCCAACAAGCTCAGTAGAACTGATTGTGCTGGCAAGCAACAGCAGCGCGTGATGATGAGTTCCGGATGGCAGGGCTCGCTCGTAAGCATGGCGGCCCCTCCCCACCCCCGCGTGTGGTCTGCACAGCCGGGGTTCGCAAAAGGAGCGATGTGGAGCTGTGTCACGACACAGCAACGGCCCGCCGACCTGGCAACCGCCGATTGGCCGGAAATCGTTTGTGCCTGAGACAGTCGCCGTCAACTGCCACTCACCAGACAGGACCGAGATGACAACCTCCACGAAGTCCGACCGGCACAGACCCGGCACCGCTCTCCGTACGACTGTGATCAGCGCGTCCACCGCCGTCCTGGCGGTGCTGCTCACGGCTTGCAACGGAGACGGGACTTCGCCCGCCACCTCCGCCGGCGGGAAGACGGCGACGGCAAAGGCCGCCGCCACCAGTGGTACGGGGACTGCTTCCCCGACGATCGGTGCAAAGCCCGCAGACACCGGCGGCGCATCGTCGTCCGCAGCCGCCAAGCCCGTCTCCTCGACACCGGCGCCGGGCAAACCGATCGCCTCCGGCACGGCCGCTGACGACGGCTGCGACCACAAGATGCCTATCTCACCTGACGAGGTGGCGGTCTACCGCTACACCCCCGAAGGGGGCTCGCTGAGCCTCATCGTCAAGTACGGCAACTGGGGCTGCGCCCCCAAGGACTCAGACGGCGCGCCCTTCGAGACCGTGGGCAAGGAGACCTACATGCCCATGGACCAGGCGGCGTACATCACCGTCACCAACCCCATCGTGGCCAGCACCGACAATCAGCACATCGGTGTCCAGGAGTTCCTCGACTGGCTGGAGGCCAACCCCAACAGCGGACTGGTGTTCAAGTACCACGTGGGCGCCGACGGGGCGATCGACCGACTGGACGAGGAGTTCACTCCCTGACGTACGTAGCCTGGCTGTGGTTCCGGCGACGCCGGTGCAGGCCAGTCACCTCGTAGCGCACAATGTGTCGGGAGCTGATGGCAGACCGGACGCTGTCCCCGAAATCCTGCACGGTGTCCCGGCGTTCACCGCCGTCGGTCACAGAGCAGTGGCGGCGCGGACCAGCCCCGCGACCGCCGTTGAGCAGCTGTGTGGAGGCCAGGCGATGACCGTGGTGACGTGAGGGGCGTCGGGGACCGGTACGACGGTGAGGTCCTCGCGCAGGCCGGTGCAGCCCGACTCCGGCACGACCGCGCAGGCGCGGCCGAGGGCGATGAGCTGGGTGAGTTGCGTGTGGTCGCGCACCTGCGGTCCGGGGCCGTCCGGGAAGGTGCCGTCAGGGCGAGGCCAGCGGGGCAGGGGCAGGTCGGGAAGGTCGGTGACCTCGGCGAGCCGCACGTGGGGGCGGGCGCTGAGAGGGTGGCCCGCCGGGAGGATCGCGACCTGACCCTCGGAGCGCAGGTCCTCGGTGTCGAAGCCGGCCGTGTCGTCGAATGGCCGATGCAGCAGGGCTACGTCGGCCCGGCCGTCGTGCAGCAACCGGGCCTGCTCGCCCGGTCCGCACAGCACGACGTCCACGGCGACGGCGCCGGGCTCGGCGGCGTAGGCGTCGAGGAGTTTCGCCAGCAGTTCACCGGAGGCGCCCGCCTTCGCGGCCAGGACCGCGGCGGGGCGGCCGGTCGCCGCGAGGGCGGCCCGGCGGGTGCGCCGTTCGGCGGCCTCGACGGCGTCCAGCGCCGCCCGCGCCTCTCGCAGCAGCACCGCCCCTGGCCCGGTCAGGGCGACACCCCGGCTGCCACGTTCCAGCAGGAGGGTGCCCAGGCGCCGTTCGAGCCCGCCGATCGCCCGCGACAGCGGGGGTTGGGCGATCCCGAGCCGCTGCGCGGCCCGGCCGAAGTGCAGCTCTTCGGCGACCGCGACGAAGTACCGCAGCTCACGTGTCTCCACCCCGCCAGCCTAACCGGAGCGGCCAGGAGCGATACCCGGACGGTATCGCCGTCCACCCAGTCGGTCTTGGACGCCCCGCCCGGCGGGAGAGAAGTATCGATGTCATGAGTGAGACGAACACCGTGAAGCACCACAAGGTCGCGCTGGTGACCGGGGCCAACAAGGGCATCGGGTACGAGATCGCCGCCGGGCTCGGCGCCCTCGGCTGGTCGGTCGGAATCGGCGCGCGGAACCAGGAGCGGCGCGAGGCCGCTGTGGACAAGCTGCGCGCGTCCGGAGCCGACGCGTTCGGCGTGCCGCTGGACGTGACCGACGACGCCAGCGTGAGTGCGGCGGCTCGGCTGATGGAGGAGCGGGCCGGGCGGCTCGACGCGCTCGTCAACAATGCGGGGATCACCGGCGGCGGACCGCAGGAACCCACCACGGTCGACGTGAACCGGGTACGGGCGGCCGTGGAGACCAACGTGATCGGCGTCATCCGCGTCACCAACGCCCTGCTCCCTCTGCTGCGCCGCTCGCCGTCGCCGCGGATTGTGAACGTCTCCAGCAGCGTCGGCTCCCTCACTCTCCAGACCACGCCTGGCGCCGAGACGGGCCCCATCGCCGCCGCCTACGCTCCGTCGAAGACGTTCCTCAACGCCGTCACCGTGCAGTACGCCAAGGAACTGGCCGACACCCACATCCTGATCAACGCCGTCTGCCCCGGCTACACGGCGACCGACCTCAACGGCTTCCGGGGAGTGCGCACCCCCCAGCAGGGCGCAGCCGCCGCGATCCGGCTGGCCACCGTATCGGCTGACGGGCCGACGGGCCGCTTCTTCGACGACGAGGGAGAGGTGCCCTGGTGACGCGCTTGCGGTTCGCGCCACCCTGGGCAGATGGTGCATGCGCGTCCTCGTGACCGGCGCCGTCACGCTCTGTCGCTACGGCCGTCGAGCCCGAGCCGCCGACGGACCACGGGGTGAGGGATCGAAACGCAAGGAGAGTTACACGGTGGCCCGCCTCCTGTTCAGGCAGCGGTACTCACCCGTTGACTTCTCCCCCTCCTGAAGGAGGGGAATTCTCACGGCTCGCGCTGCGTCAAGGCGCTGTCACTGATTTTTCCTGCGGCGGCGTACCTTGACGCAGAACGCGGGCGGCAACGCGATTCACCCCGGCCGGGCGCCACCCGGCGCCAGCAGGATGAACCGGTCATCAGCCACGAACGCGCCCCTTCGTGCTCCCGTTCTTCTCGCCCTTGCCGCTGAACGCCTCGTTGCGGATGAGGTCCAGGAAGCTCGGGGTGTCCTGCGTGGTGCGTACGTCGATGAAGGCACGCACATGCCGGTCGTCGACGGCCTGCCGCAGCAACTCGTGCGCGAGGTCGGCCCGCGCGGTGTACCGGCCCGGGAGGCGCTCCCTGCCGACCTGGTAGTCGCTGACCGCGTTCCTGTCGAACAGGCCGCCGGGGCGAATGACCGTCCAGTCGAGATCGGTCTCGCGGATGATCTCCTCCATGCGCCGCATGTCGTCGTACACGGTGCGCCCCATGAAACGTACGACGGACGGCTCCAACACCTTTCGGAACACAAAGCCCTCGCCGGGCGCCGCCGTCCCGAAGAGCACGGTCGAGGTCACGCCGACGACGCGTCGGACGCCGTGCCTGGTCATGGCCTGCGTGATGTGACTGATACCGACGGAATACACGGTGACGGGGCTTCGGCCGTAGGGGACGCCGAGCGCCGAGATCACGGCGTCCTGCCCGGCCACCGCTCGTTCGACCGCGGCGGAATCGAGTACATCCGCCTCAATCACCCGCAGCCGCGGACCATTTACCGGAAAGGTCTCGGGATGGCGCGTGACGGCAGTGACCGTGTGCCCTTCGGCACTCGCCTGTTGGGCGGCCAGCCGCCCGGTAGTTCCGTTCGCCCCGAAGATGACGATGTTCACTGGGTTTCCCCTCTTCAAGTCGGTTCTGCCGACAAGAGGGCCGAGACGGCTCGGAGTGTGACGCCGGAGAGGGCCGGTGAGACATGGACGACACTTTCCGAAGGGAAGTCACACTCACGTCTCCGGGCCAACCGCCGGCCAGGGCTGCTCACTTCGCCCGCCAGAACCATTCGTTGGCCTCCGGCAGACACAGCCGCACGACCGCCGGCACCCCCAGCAGCACGAGCACTGTGGGTCCAGGAACTCCCCGGGGGCGTGCGCCATGCCGATCGCGCCACAGCAACTCGCCGTACTTGTGTGCCACCTGCCCGTTCCTCTCGTCTCCAGCCACGGCAAGAGGTTGTGAGCGCTGCTTGATGACCCACGCCGCAGTGACACCCGAGCCTGGCAGGCAGTCGCCGGGCCCGGTCTCGCCCGGCGGGGGTCGGCGCGCTGACCCGGTTCAGCGGGCGACCGCGAGTATGGGGTGACCGCCATGCTCCAGGCCCGGTTCTCCCGCGGGCTGCCCCAGCAGATCGAGGTGGTCACCTACGACCGGACTGCGACCTGGACTCGTTGCGCGACGGTGAACTGGTGACACTGACCTTGAGCTCCTAAGCGGCGAGAAGGTCATGTATCGCGTCGAGAAGTCCTGAGACTCCGTCACCGGCACTCACTTGCCGCCTCTCTCCTGATCGATCGGCCTCCTGACGGATCTCCCGCCCTGGCTGCCCCCTTGCCCGGCAACGAGGGCACGCGCTCCCAGACGGTGAGGGCAGTGGCGATCCCCCGTCCCACTGCGGCACTTTCTCGCACCGGCCGAGCGCAGGGCGAGTTCGGTTGTCGGCTCCCGGCTCGGGCTCCCTCAGAGCCTCCGCTTCACGCTTCGAACCCGAGCTGATCGAAAGAGTTTCTGGCTCACGGCAACCTGTGCGTGGCCTGTGACGACAAGGAAGCGGATCCGGCCGGTTCCGGTGGCCGGGATCCGGGTTTCCGCTGTCGAACAGCATGCAAGGAGAACGTCTCCCCATGAACAACCCCACGAACGGCGGGCGCCGCGGGCGTCACCGCCGTCGCTGGACCGCCACCGCTCTGCTGCTCGGCGTGCCCGCCATCGTCGTGCCGTATCTCCTGTTCGCGCAGGAGGACTCGCAGGCCGCGACGATCGACGGCAATGCCTACTACCGGCTGGTTTCCGTACGCAGTGGCAAGGTGATGGACGTCAACGCCTTCTCCACCGCCGACGGCACCCGTATCCAGCAGTGGACCGACCAGAACACCTTCAACCAGCAGTGGAAGCTGAGACCCACCGGGGACGGCTACTACGAGCTGGTGAACCGCAACAGCGGCAAGGTGCTGGGCATAGCGGGCGGTTCGACCGCCCGGGCGGCCGCCGCCGAGCAGCAGACCGACAGCTCCTCCACTTCCCAGGAGTGGCGGATCGACGATGTGAGCGGTTCCGACGCCGTCACCTTCACCTCCCGCAGGAGCGGCCAGGTCCTGGACGTCTCCGGAGGCTCCACGGCCCAGGGCGCGCCGATCATCCAGTATCCCGGCAGGGGCAGCACCAACCAGCAGTGGAAGCTGGTGCAATCGGCGGAGACCCAGGCGTCAGGGACCGGCAGCACTCAGACCACGGCCGCGGCCGGACCGTATGTGTGGAAGAACGCCCAGGTGGTGGGCGGTGGTTACGTCACCGGGCTGGTGTTCAACCAGAAGGAGAGGGGTCTGCTGTACGCGCGCACCGACATGGGCGGCGCCTACCGCTGGGACACCGGGGCCGAGCAGTGGATTCCGCTGACCGACTGGCTCGGTGAGAAGGACTGGAACCTTCTGGGCATAGATGCGCTGGCCACGGACCCCGTCGACCCCAACCGGCTCTACCTCGGAGCGGGCACCTACACCAACGAGTGGGCCGGCAACGGCGCGATCCTGCGCTCCACCGACCGGGGCCGCACCTTCCAGCGCACCGATCTGCCGTTCAAGCTGGGCGGCAACGAACCCGGCCGTGGGGCGGGCGAGCGGCTCGTGATCGACCCCGCGGACCACGGCACCCTGCTGCTGGGCACCCGCAAGAACGGCCTGTGGCGGAGCACCGACTACGGCGTGACATGGCGTCAGGTCTCCTCGTTCCCCGTCAAGGACGGGGCGGGCAGCGGCGCGGGTATCTCCTTCGTGACGTACGGCCCGGCCGGCAGCAAGACGGTCTACGTCGGCGTCAACGACAAGTCCACGCCTTTGTACCGTTCGACCGATGGTGGCAGCAGTTGGCAGGCTGTTTCCGGGCAGCCCACCGGCCAGATGCCGCAGCACGGTGTGGTCTCCGGTGACGGGTCGCTGTACCTGACGTACAGCAACAGCATCGGCCCCATGGACGCGACGGCGGGCTCGGTGTGGAAGTACACCCCGTCGGGCGGGGTGTGGAAGAACGTCTCCCCGTCCCAAGGCAGTTACGGGTTCTCCGGTCTGGCCGTCGACCCGCAGAAGCCGTCCACGGTGATGGTCACCACCCTGGACCGCTGGTGGCCCGAGGACGAGGTCTACCGCACCACCGACGGTGGCACGAGCTGGAAGGCGCTGGCGGACAAGTCGCAGCGCGACGCCTCCGGCGCTCCGTACGTCGGCAGCGGCACCGGGCACTGGATGACCGCGCTGGCCATCGATCCCTTCGACTCCGGGCACGTGCTGTACGGCACCGGCAACGGCATCTGGCGCAGCAAGGACGTCAACGCCTCCGACAGCGGAGGCACCAGCCACTGGGCCTCCGGGGCCCGGGGGCTGGAGGAGACCTCGCTGGCGGACGCGATCGCCCCTCCCGGCGGCGCCACCGTCATCACCTCCATGGGCGACCAGGGCGGCTTCCGCCACGACTCCCTGACCGAGGTACCCGCCGGACGGCTGAAGAACCCGCTGATGAGCAGCAGCACCGACATCGACTTCGCCCAGTCGGCCCCTGCGGTGATGGTCCGTGTCGGCACGGGCGGCGCGCAGGACGGCGCCTACTCCACCGACGGTGGCAGCAGCTGGAACGGCTTCACGGCTGAGCCCGTGGGCAGCGCGAGCAGCGGCCATGTCGCGCTCGCGGCGGACGGCTCCACCATCGTGTGGACCGAGGCCGGCCAGGCCCCGTACCGCTCGACCGACAAGGGAGCGAGTTGGTCGAAGGTCAGCGGCCTGGGCACCGACGCCGTCGTCGTCGCCGACCGCTCCTCGGCCAACACCTTCTACTCACTCACCGGCGGCACGCTCCACGCCAGCACCGACGGCGGCGCGACCTTCACCCCCCGCGCCACCAGCCTGCCCGCCGGCAGGCTCACGGCCGTCCCCGGCATCAACGGGGACCTGTGGATCGCCGGCGGCGGCAACGGGCTGCTGCACTCCACCGACGGCGGCCGCACCTTCACCACACTCACCACGGTGCAGTCCGCCTCCGCCCTCGGCTTCGGCAAGGCCGCACCCGGCGCCAACTACCAGGCCCTCTACCTGATCGGCACCGTCAACGACGTCACCGGAGTCTTCCGCTCCACCGACAAGGGCGCCACGTGGCTCCGCGTCAACGACGACGCCCACCAGTGGGGCAGCATCGGCATCATCACCGGCGACCCCGACACCTACGGCCGCGTCTACATCGGCACCAACGGACGCGGCCTCCAGTACGGCGACCCGTCCTGACCCAGGCGCCCCCAGCGGGGCCGCAGGCTCAACCTCTGCGGCAGGGACGGAGGTCGCCCGTAGGCCCGCGGAAAGCAGGCTCACCGCTCGGCAACCCTGCGGCCGATCGCGACGGACGCCGGTACAACTGTTGGACGTCGGCGTGTGTCTGATGTACGGAACGTGCCTTCCCCAACTCACCGCCCAGATTCGTCACTTCACTCAGAGGTAGTTACATGCTCCGCTGCGATCACAGCTTCCGTATCCTTCGCAGGGCCGTGGGAACCATCGGCGCGGGCGCATTGATCACGTTGGGCACCGCTCCCTGCGCCGTGGCCGATGGTGCCGGGAGTGGGCTGGTGCTGGGGGCCATCGCGCCGATCAGCGGAGTGCAGCCGGGGAGCACCTTCGAGGCGCCGGTCACTTTCGGTAACAAGGGCACCCAGACGCTGGAGAAGATCTGGCTGCGGTACACCGTCACCAAGGGGTTGGACTACGCCGACGTGCCCTCGAACTGCGTGCGGTGGGACATCCACTCGTACGACGAGTTGCCGACCAGATCCCAGATCACCTGCGAGTTCGACCAGGCCGTAGAGCCAGGTGTCGTCTACGCGCCCGAGAAGCTGACCCTCAAGGCTCTCGACCGGGCGCTGTACGACGATCTCGACGTCGCCGTCGGGGACTATGACTTCGGCCCCGACGAAAACGCCCGCGGGCCCGTGCGCGGAACCGCTCCCGCGGCGAAGCTGGTGGAGCGGCCCGGCGCCGTTCTCACCGGCAGCGGCTCGGGGAGCCCCCACTATGCCGAGACCCGGGTGCGGGTGAACGCGGCGAACACGGCCGACTTCCAGGTGTCGGGAGCGCGGCTGAAGGGCCGGATCGGAGACACGATCGACCTGCAGGTGAAGTTCACCAACGCCGGACCCGCCTGGGTGCTGGTGGAACCGGGGCCTCCGGTGCCGACCCGAGTCCTGATCAAGATTCCCTCGGGTACGACCGCGGTCAAGGCACCACACTGCGAGAAGCCGGCAGCCGGAGCCTACGACTGCTACATCGCACAGGGCTGGGTGGACGAGGACCAGGTGAACACCTACTCCTTCAAGCTGAAGATCGACAAGGCGGTGGCGGGGGCCAAGGGCTCGGTGGCCCTCACTGCCGACTCCCGCCCGTACGACGTCAACAAGGCGAACGACAAGGCCGACATCCTGCTCGACGTCGAGGGCAGTGGTTCGACGGGCGGGAGCGGGTCTGCGGGCGGTTCGGGTTCGACGGGCGGGAGCGGGTCAGCGGGCGGTTCGGGTTCCACCGGCGGAGGCGGGACGACGGGGGAATCCGGGACCACCGGCAGCTCCTCTGCCACCGGATCTTCGGGGAGCGCCTCCACCACCGGCGGTGACCTCGCCGCCACCGGTTCCGGTCCTGCGCTGCCCCTCGCGGGCGCCGCGGCCGCGGCCGTAGCCGCCGGTGCAGGCACGGTCCTGCTCGTACGTCGCCGCGCGGCCCGGCGGTAACCCGTTCGGCGCGCATACCTGAGGGCGTCGCGCCCCGCACGGCTCGCAGGCGCGGCCCGCTCTGGCCCATCTTTGCGGTAGGCGGGTCGTCCGCCGGTCGCTGACGTCCGGCCTGGCCGGTGAATGTCGACGGCATCGGCTGGCCGGCCCGCACGGATGGCCGCCCGGCCGTCACCCGCCGGCAGCAGACGTCACGGCGTCACCACGGAGACGCCGTGCAGGTGACCAGCGAGCAGCGCTGCGATGTGGTCGGCGCAGCGAAGGGCAGCCTCAGCCATGGCGCGCCGAGTCATCCCAGCGACGTGCGGGGTGAGCACGGCGTTGGACAGGCCGAACAACGGGGAGGTGAAGGCGGCATGCTCGTGGGCGAAGGTGTCGACGGCGGCGGCCGCCACGCGTGCGCCGGGTCGCGTAGTGCCTCTGCCAGCGCTTGCTCGTCGACGATCCCGCCCTGGGAGGTGTTCAGCAGGATCGAGCCAGGTCGCATCAGCGCCAATTCCGCCCCGCCGATCATTCCCCGGCTCCGCGGAGTGAGCGGAAGATGCAAGGGGATCACGTCGCTGCTGGCCAGAAGGGCGCCGACAGACTCGGCACGGCGCGCTGCCGCCCCTGCAGGGCGACGGGAAAGTCCCTGCACGTTCATGCCGACGGCAGCCGCCCGCTCGGCCAGGGCCTGACCGATCCGGCCGAGCCCGAGGACGCCCAGGGCCAGCTCCGAAAGCTCGAGGCCGCCCCCTTTGACCTGGTCTTGGCCTCCTCGGTGGCAGCCTTCTCCAAAGCGGTGAGCACGTCCTCGTTCATGTGCATCCCGGCGGAGTCGTGGTGAGCCCGTCTTTCGCGCAGGGGCGGCAGGATTTGAACCTGCGGCGTGCGGGTTTGGAATCCGCTGCTCTGGCCGGGCTGAGCTACGCCCCTTTGGTGACTGGAGCCTGACACAGTGTTGGGGTGCTATGCCAACGGGTTTCGGGCGAAGGGCGCGGCAAGCGGCCTGGGTGCGGCGTCGCCCGCATGTGTGATGGGGGGCGGTGGCCCCGTTCCGGCGAGTGCGTTGCCGGTGAACAGTTGGACATCCACCCTGCGGTGGTCCCACGGCTGAAGGACACCGTGGTGGACAAGGACAGCGCCGACTCCTTCCTGGACACACCGCTGGACGCAGTCCTGCGCGTCCAGGGAGTGCGGCAGGTGGTCGTGACCGGCTTCACCACCGAGTGCTGCGTCGATTCCACCAGCCGCAGCGCGCTCTTGCCCGGCTACGGCCTCGTCCTGGTCGCCGACGGTCATACGACACCGCAGCGTCCCGCCGACAGTCCGTCGCCGAGCGCGGCCCAGGTGATCGTCCATCACAGCGCGGTCTTCGCGACGATCGCGTACGCCGGACGTACCATCCAGGTGCTTCCGGCGGAGGAGATGGACTTCACCGCCGGGGCCGCCGTCGGACAGGAGGGCCCCGGGGTGGGGTTCTGCGCGGCGCGAAGGGTGGACGGCGTGCCCATCGCGCCCGAGATGGTGTGCTCTCGCGTCCGGACCGGACAGCTCACTGCTTTCCCGTACGCAGCCGCTGCGCCGCCGTGTCGCCGCGCCGGCCGACCGGAACGACACCGGTCGCGGCGCCGAGGCCGTACGCGGGCATGTCGACGTACACCGACTCGTAGGAGCCGGCCGGGACGATGAACGTCTCGTGCCAGATACCCACATGCCCTTTGGCGGCGCGTGCTCGTCGGTTGAACGCCGTCCATGCGGGCCTGTGCTCCTTGTCCTGCTGGTGGGCGTAGGCCAGGAGCCGGTCCTTGTCCGACCAGTACTGGACGACGTAGAAGTCGCGCAGGCTGCCGTAGAGCACCTTGTACCCGAGAAGCCCGCTGGCTTTCTCCTGCGACAGCTCACGCAGCATGCGCGGCATCGACATGAATGCCGGCAGCCAACTGGAGAATGCTCGTAGCCGGTTGATCCGTAGCCCGATGTGGAAGACGACGACGTCGCCTTCGGCGGCGGCGGTGTTGCGACCCGGAACCACTTTCTCGGACATGACTTTTCCTCCGGTCGTCTTTGAGATGGTTCACGTCACGAGCGGGCAACTGATCGGGACTTCACGCGAATCGCCCAGAAATGGATCACCATGCCGATGCCCCAGCCCACAATCGACCACAAGGGCCAGAAGAAACGGTCCGGGGTGAGAATCGCCCACAGCACCACCTGAGCGGCGTTGGCGAGGACGTACCAGAAAAAGTGGATCCGCAGACCCCACCGCATGGCCTTTTCGCTCTTGTGCACTTTCCCTCCCATGGGTCCTCGGGGCACTGCACTTGCGCTGCCCGGCGGTGTTACCGCGGGGACGTCTGCTCCTGCGCGGCGGTCTCGATGAGGGCCACCGTCGCTCCCGGCCGGGAGACGAACACCATGTGGGAAGCACCCTCGACCACCTGCGTCTTCGCCCCCGAACGCAGGGCCATGAACTCCTGCGTCGCCGGTGGGATGATCCTGTCGGCGCCGCTGATCAGGTTGTAGCTGGGGATCGTGTGCCACGCCTGCGGACCGGTGGCCGGCTCGCCCAGCGCGGCGCCGGTGGCCGGACGCTGCGTGATCGAGTAGAGCGTGGCCTCCTCCAACGACACGTCGGCCGCGAAGTGGGGATGAAAGACCTTCGGTTCGATGTAGAGATCCACCTGTCCGTCGGGCAGCGGGACCGGCTTCAGGGATTCGCCCACGGTGCTGCCCGGGAACCGCTCGACCAGTGCTTGCGCGCTCTCACCCGTCTCCGGGACGAACGCCGCCAGGTAGACAAGTGCCTTCACGTTGGCGTTTCCTTCGGCGGCGGCGGAGATGACCGCTCCGCCGTACGAGTGCCCGACCAGCACGATCGGTCCCTCGACGCTGTCGAGCAGCGCCTTGACGTGTGCCGCGTCAAAGGCGAGCCCCCGAAGGGGATTCGGCGCGGCGACCACTGGATAGCCGTCGGCGACAAGCCGCTTGGCGACGGCGTTGAAGCCGCTGCTGTCGGCAAAGGCACCGTGTACGAGCACGATCGTCGGATTCCCGTTCACCATGAACCACCCTCTCCTTCGGACGACGGCCGACATGGACCGCAGCGGTGCTCGGGTTCTCCCGCACCGTCCGGCCGACGACCACTTCTTCGCACCGCGATGACAGGCAACGTCCGCTCACACGACCTCGACCGTCGGACGTGTCCGGGCCCGTCGGCCGACTGAACAGAGGCGCAACCGCGGCGACCGTGGAGGGGTGGCGGATGAACACAGCGCAGAACGACGCGGCTCCACACCCTCACGCTCGACGCCAAGCTATGGCCTCGCACTGGACGGAAAGGGAATGAGAGCAGGACCCGGTTCCCGGCGGACTTCACAGATCATTCAGTCGACGTCAAGCGCATTCGGCCAATCTGGTCCCCCGGCGGACGGATGACTGGGGGGTGCGGAAGATGTCGGACGAGGAAGCCGATGTCGTGGTGATCGGGTCGGGCATGGGTGGTCTCGCGGCAGCACGGGCGATCGCACAGTTCGGCAATAAGCGCGTTCTCGTCCTCGAACAGCACTACACGCTCGGCGGGATGACGCACGAGTTCTCCCGCGCCGGGCGCTACCGGTTCGGTACCGGGCTGCATTACATGAGCGCGAACTCCGGCCCGTTCCTCGGATTCATGACGGACGGACGGGCGCAACTGTCGCTCCTGCCGGCCGAGTACGACGCCCTGCACTTCCCGGAACTCGATTTCGCCGTCCCCGCCACTGAGGAGGCGTTCCGCACGCGTCTGAAGGAACGGTTCCCCGCCGAGGCCGAGGCCATCGACGACTTCTTCCGGACCACTCGCCGGGCCATGGCGGGACTGACGGCGCGCAATGTCCTTGCATCGTTCCCGGCCGGTATCCGCAAGGCGACTGCGCCGCTGGTGGAGCGGCTCTTCCCCTCGACCTTCCGATCGTTGCGGGACCAGGTCCTGCGGAGCTTTGGCGATCCGGGTCTGCGAGCCGTTCTGGCCGCGCGGTGGGGTCTGTACGGCACCCCGCCCGCATCGAGCGCGTTCGGCTATCACGCGGCGGTCCCGCTGACCTTCTTCATGGACGGCACCGCACACCCCGTGGGCGGCCCGCAGGAACTCAACCGGGTCGTCCTGCAGATCCTGCGACGGTACGGCGTCGTGCTGCGCCCCCGGCAGCGGGTCCACGAGGTGGTGGTCGAGGGCGGCAGAGCGACCGGGGTGGATGTCGAGGACACCGCCACTGGCCGCCGTTACCGGGTGCGGACCGACACCGTGGTCTCGGCGGCCGGAGTGCGCAACACGTACGCCCTGATCGGGCGGAGCCATGAACTGGCGGATCTGCCCGAGGAGCGGTCGGCGGTCATGCTGTTCCTCGGCCTGGACCGGTCGCCGGCCGTGTTCGGGTTGCGCGGTGAGAACCACTGGTTCATGCCCGATCTCCAGGAGCACGACAGCGGGCCGCGCCCTCCGGGGGAAGGCACGTTGTACGTGTCGTTCGCGTCGCTCAACAACCCGGCCGCCCGGTTCCACACCGTGGAGCTGCTGGAACTGGTCGATCCCCAGCTGGTCGACCCGTGGCGTGGGACACCCGAGGGTGAGCGGCCGGAAAGCTACCGGAAGTTCAAGGACGAGTTGACCGAACGGCTGCTGGCCCGCCTGGAGGAGCGCTGGCCCGGCTTCCGGGAGACGATCGCCTTCGCCGAACTGGCGACGCCGCTGTCGTTCGAGACCTATCAGCACAGCGTGCGGGGATCCTTCTACGGCCTCGCGGCGACTCCGCAACGACTGCGCTCGGCCCGGGCGGGATGCCGTACTCCGGTCAAGGGCCTGTTCGTTGCCGGTCAGGACGCCTGGGGTTCCGGTGTGGTGGGGGCCCTGGCAGGCGGGCTGATGGCGGCGAACGCCGTCCTGAGACCGCGGCAGCTCGGAACGATGTGGCGGGCCATCCGCTCCGGAGCAACGGCCCGGGATCCGGCCGTGCCCTGGGAGGGTTATCTGCGCGTGGTCGGCATCGAGGTGCTGACCCCGACGGTCCGCAGGATCCGCCTCGCACCTCTGTACGAGGACACGATGCCGTTCTCCTTCGCCGCCGGTCAGTACCTGAAGGTCGAGCTGCCCGTTGCCATCGAGCCGATCGAACGGTCGTACTCGATCTGCAGCAGTCCCGGGGAGAGCGGCTTCGTCGAGATCGCCGTCAAGCACGAGCCGGACGGCCTGGGCTCGGGGTTCCTCCATGAGGAAGTGCAGGCCGGACTGGCGTTGCGGGTGAGCGGCCCGCACGGGGCGTTCACCTGGCAGCCGGGCTCCTCGCACAGCACGGCGGACACTCTTCTGCTCATCGCGGGAGGTGTCGGGATCACCCCGTTGATGAGCGTGTTGCTGGCCGCCGCCGATGCCGGCCACACCGGGCGGATTGTCCTGCTGGCGAGCTACCGGACCGCGAACGAGGTGGTGTTCGGTCCGGAACTCGCGGCACTGCGGTCCCGGCTGCCCGGGCTGGAGATGTCGGTCTTCGAAACCGACCGGCACGGGCGGATCGACTCCGACGCGTTACTGCCCCACGCCGGTCCGACGACCCGCGTGCACCTGTGCGGGCCGGCGGCCATGATGCAGGACCTGATCGGATGCCTGACGGAACTGGGGGTGCCGCGAGAGGCCATCCACACCGAGGCGTTCGTGTCCGGCCGGAGCAGGGAGACCCGCCGCGAGAAGGCGCACGCCATCGCCGTCGCCGCCGCGGCGGCCGGTGTCACCGAGTTCATGATCGACACGGATGGTGGCGCCCCGGCGTTCCCGTGCAGTCCCGGGCAGTCGGTCCTCGACGCCGCCAACGCCGTCGGTGTCGCGTTGCCCCAGTCGTGCGGCGAAGGCGCGTGCGGCACCTGCCGGGTGCGGGTGCTCTCCGGCGCCCACGAGAGCGACGACCGAGGCATGTTCTCCGCGGACGAGTTGGCGAGGGGCTGGCGGCTGGCCTGCCAGACGCTGCCCACCGAGGACCTGGTGATCGGTCCGTAGGACGGGACGGCAGCGATCACCTCCCGCGCGGTCCCGGCGATATGACCGGTGGTACTCCACACCGCGGCTGCCTGAAGAACCCGCTTCGACCACCGCCGTCGGCTCTGATCGCGTGCCGTGCCTTTCCTTGCGGCACTTGACGGTAGTCGCGTTCCTGCCGCCCCGTATCGGCCGCCAAGGGCAGCGGAGGACCGTGAGGGCGACCCGGCACTGAGAATGGACAAGGGAATGACTTCCTCCGGCGCATCCCTGCGTCTGCAGGTTCTCGGTCCGTTGCGCGTCTGGCGAGACGGCGCGGAACTGGACGTCGGGCCTCCGCAGCAGGCATATCTGCTCGCCGTTCTTCTCGCCCGTGCGGGCGAACCCGTCACCATCAGTGAGTTGATCGACCTGATCTGGGCCGAGGATGCCCCGGCCTCGGCGGTCAACATTCTCCAGAAGTACGTCGGCGCGCTCCGACGACTGCTGGAGCCGGAGTTGCCCGCGCGTGAACCCGGCGCGTTCCTGAAGCGTCGCGGCAGCGCGTACCTCTTCGTGGCCGCCTCCGGGGCACTGGACGTCGTCAGGTTCCGTGAACTGGTCGTCACGGCCGAAGGCAGCGTCGCGGAGCGGCGGCTCGGTGCGGCACTCGACGCGTACTTGGAGGCGACGCGACTCTGGCAGGGCGCGGCCGGCGACGGGGTCGCCCACGGTCCTACCGGCATGGCGATCTTCGCCGGACTGGACGACGAGTTCCGCCGCGCATGCATCGCGGCAGCGGAGTTGGCGACAACGCTCGGCCGGCCCGAGCGGGTACTCCCGTCCCTGCACATGGCCGCCCGCATGGCGCCCTTGCACGAGTCGGTGCAGGCGAGTCTCATCGCCGCCCTGGCCGCCGCCGGCCAGCCGGCCGACGCTCTGTCGCTGTTCCGCGCCGTCCGCGCCCGACTGGCCGAGGAACTCGGCATCGGCCCCGGCCCGGCTCTGGTGGCCGCTCACCTGCGTGTCCTGGAACGGGCACCGGCCGAGGAAGGGCCGGTGGAACGGCCGGTGACACCCACCGCCGGGGTGCCGACCGCCGACCGGCTGGTGGGCCGGGTCGAGGAACTGGCGGTGTTGCGGCAGGCCGTGGAGTCGGCTCTTGCCGGTGGCACGGGTCTGGTCGTTGTTGAGGGCGAACCAGGGGTGGGCAAGACCCGGCTGCTGGAGGCTGCGGGCGCCGAGGCGGACCGGCGCGGCGCCCTGGTGGTCTGGGGCCGGTGTCTGGAGGGGGACGGCACGCCGTCGATGTGGCCGTGGACGCAGGTCGTCGGCGGGCTCCTGGACGATGTGCCGGCCGCTGCGCGCGAGGACTGGCAGGTGGGCGAGCTCGACCGCCTGGTGACACCGCAAGACAGCGGCACCGCACCATCGGCCCTGCCCGACAGCGGTGTCCAGTTCCGCTTCTTCGAGCAGGCCGTCGCTGTCGTCCGTCAGGTGGCGGCGCGGCGACCTGTGGTGCTCGTCCTCGACGACCTCCAGTGGGCCGACACCGCCTCCCTCGATCTGCTCGGTCACCTGATGGCCAGGCTGCCGGGCGGCACCGCCCTGATCGCGGCGCTCCGCGACCGCGCGCCCGCGCCGAGCCCGGAACTGGGTCGGGTACTGGCCGCGGCGAGTCGGCTGACCGGTCACCGCAGGATCCCGCTCGCCGCGTTCGCCTTTGCCGAGGTGGCCGAACTCGTGCGCCGTGAGACCGGGCAGGACCCGGGTCCGGCCGTCACCCGCCTCATCCACACCCGCACCGCCGGAAACCCCTTCTTCGTCCGCGAGTTGTCCCGGTTCCTCGCCGACGGCGGTGTCCTCACGGAGACCACCGCGGCCCGGATCGGAGTGCCGGCCACGGTCCGAGACGTCGTGCGCGACCGGATGGCCGCACTGGGCAGTGCCGCCAGAGGCCTGTTGCAGATCGCCGCGCTGATCGGCCGGGCCGTCGACCTCGCGCTCCTTGCCCGGACCGCGGGTCTTGACCATCAGACGTGTCTGGACCGCCTCGAGTCGTGTGAAGGGCTGGGCCTGCTCGAACCCTCGCCCGGGGACCCCTACTCGTTCGCCTTTCCGCACGACCTGGTCCGCGAATCGGTGGCGGAGACGGTCACGCCCCCGCGCGCGGCCCGGCTGCACCTGCTGGTCGCCGACGCCCTGGAGCACAGGGCCGCGGACACCGAGCTGGTGGCCGAGCGCCTCGCCCATCACCTGTGGTCCGCCGGACCGCTCGCTGATCCGGCCCGCACCGCGACCGCGCTCGTGCGTGCCGGCCGTTGTGCCGCGGCCAAACTGGCGCTGGAGGCAGCAGCGCGCCAGCTTCACTCGGCCGCACGCGTGGCACGCACAGCGGGCCTGGCGGAGTTGGAACTGACCGCCCTGTCGCTGTTCACCGCGGTGGACGGGATGCGGGCGGGATACGTGGGCTCGGCGGTCGACCAACTGGAGCGGGCAGAACTCCTATCCCGTGGACTCGGCCGGGAACGGGAGGCCGCCGACTTCCTGTTCTCCCGCTGGGCCGCGTACGCCCAGGGCATTCAGCTGAAACGCGCAGGCCGATTGGCCGAACAGCTGCTGGAGCAGGGTGAGGCGTCCGACGACCCGGTGGTGCGCGCCTACGGCTGGTACGCCTGGGGCATTCACCAGTGGGGTGTCGGCAACATCGGAGAGGCGTTCCGGTATCTGAGCCGGACCGACTGGACCGTTCTGGACGACCTGGCCCACCAGGAGGAAGACCCGCTCAGGCGCGATCTGCGACGGGTGGCGGCCGGGATGCTCGCCATGATGACCGCCTTGCACGGTGACAGCGACGCGGCACTGGCCCAGCTCGACACCATGGAGGCCGCTGCAGGAGACGACCCTTACGCGATCACCGTCTGGGCGGCCTACTCTGCAAGGGTCGCCGCGCTGATCGGTGACCCGGTACGGGCGCTGCGCGCGGCCGCACGCGGGATCGCCGTGGACCCCGCGTTCTCGTTCGGCTTCCTCGGCGGCTACCAACGGCTGGCCCGCTGCTGGGCGCGCGCCGTGACCGGCGAGGCCCCCGCCGACGCCGCCGCAGAGGCACAGCAACTGATCGAAGTGTCGCTCTGTCACCCGCCCCGCTCAGGCCTGGCCACCTGGTACGGGCTCCTCGGCGAGATGTGGCTGGCAGCCGGAAAGCTGGACGAGACGGACGCCGCGCTCGACCGCGCGGACTCCGCCATCGCCAGATACGGCCAGTGCTACGCCGAAAGCCTGCTGCTGCTGATCCGGGCACGGGTGCTGTGGGCGCGTGGTGAACCGGTCGCCGTCGTGCGGGCCTTCGCCGAGCGGGCGCACGCACTGTCCGTCGAGCGCGAGGTTCACCTGTTCGCCCGTCGTGCCGAGGAGCTGATGGCCGAGCTTGCGCACAGCACATCCCGCTGACACCAGGGGGGTGCACGACGGCACCCGGCGGCAGACCGTCACCTCGGCGACGTCGCCCTTCGCCGGCGTACGCAGGGGGCGGCCGGTCGGGCACCCCGTTTCGCCACGAGGGCACCGCTCAGCGGCCGTTCCAGGCTGATAGCACCAGGTCGCGGACCGACAGTAGAGTGGCTGCGCCGCAGCCGATGATGGTCGGCCTGTGAGTGGGGGTGGGGGTGGGCATGGCGTCCTCCGGGGGACAGCTGCGTCTTCAGATTCTCGGTCCGCTACGGATCTGGAGGGACGGCGTCGAGCTGGACGCCGGGCCTCGACAGCAGGCGTATCTCCTCGCGGTGCTGCTGGCCCGTGCGGGCGAGCCGGTCAGCACGAGTGAGTTGGTCGACCTGATCTGGGACCAGGACGTCCCGGCGTCGGCCCTGAACATTCTCCAGAAGTACGTCGGCACCCTGCGGCGACTGCTGGAGCCCGCGCTGCCCGCGCGGGGCACCGGCTCCTACCTCCAGCGCCGAGGCAATGGTTACCTCTTCGCGGCCGGTCCCGGCACGCTGGACGTCCTCACGTTCCGGGAGTTGGTCGAGGCGGCCAGGGCCGGCGGCTCGGAGCAACGGCCCGACGTGGCGCTCGACTTCTATGTCCGGGCGCTGGATCTGTGGCACGCTTCCGCCGGCGACGGACTGCTCCATGGACCGACATCGGTGCCGGTCTTCGCGGCGCTGGACGCTGAGTTGTACGTCGCGTGCGTGGCGGCGACCAAGCTGGCGATATCGCTGGGGCAGTCTGAACGTGTGCTCCGGCCGCTGCGACTGGCCGCCCGCATGGCGCCGCTGCACGAGTCGGTGCAGGCGAGTCTCGTCTCCGCCCTGGCCGCCGCAGGTCGGCAGGCGGAAGCACTGGCGGTCTTCCAGGCCGTTCGGGCCCGGCTCGTCGAGGAGTTGGGCCTGGATCCCGGCCCGGAGCTGCTGGCCGCGCAGCGGCGCGTGCTGGATCCGGCGCCGGCCGAGAAGACGCCCACTGAGCGGCCGTCAGTCCTTGGTGGTGGACTGCCGTCGGACGGCCGGCTGGTGGGCCGGGTCGAGGAACTGGCGGTGTTGCGGCAGGCCGTGGAGTCGGCTCTTGCCGGTGGCACGGGTCTGGTCGTTGTTGAGGGCGAACCAGGGGTGGGCAAGACCCGGCTGCTGGAGGCGGCGGGCGCCGAGGCGGACCGGCGCGGCGCCCTGGTGGTCTGGGGCCGGTGTTTGGAGGGGGACGGCACGCCGTCGATGTGGCCGTGGGTGCAGGCGGTCGGCGCGATGCTCGCCGGCCTGCCCGTCGCGGCACGCAAGGAGTGGCAGGCCGGTGAACTCGGCCGCCTCCTGGGACCGCACGGGAGTGTTCCCGCCGCGCCGGTACTGCCGGACAGCGGTGCCCGGTTCCGCCTGTTCGAGCAGACCGTCGCGCTCGTTCGACAGGCATCGGCACGGCGGCCGGTCGTGCTCGTCGTCGACGACCTCCAGTGGGCCGACGCCGCCTCACTCGAACTGTTCAGCCACCTGGCGGCTCACCTGCCGCACGGCACCAGCCTGACCGGCGTCCTTCGCGACCGCGCGCCGATACCCGGTTCGGAACTGGAGCGGATGCTCGCCGCGACAAGCCGGCTGCCCCGCCACCGCCGCATCCGGCTGGGCCCGCTCGGCCCGGCCGAAGTGGCGGAACTGGTCCGTCAGGAGACCGGCCAGGATCCCGGCCCCGGCGCGACCCGCAACATCCACGCGCGAACCGCCGGTAACCCCTTCTTCGTCCGGGAACTGTCCCGCCTCCTCGCCGACCGCAGCGTCCTCACCGAGGCCGCCACGACATCAGCGGGAGTACCCGCCACCGTCCGCGATGTCGTGCGCGACCGGATGGCGAAGCTGGACGACGCGGTCGTACGACTGCTGCAGACCGCGGCGTTGATCGGCCGGGACATCGACCTCGCCCTGCTCGCGCGCTCCGCCGACCTCCCCGTGCAGACCTGCCTCGACCGCCTGGAACCCTTGCAGGAACTCGGCCTCCTGGAGCCGTCGTTGCGGAACCCCTATGCCTTCCACTTCGCTCATGACCTGGTCCGTGAGTCCGTCGTCGGGGCCACACCGCCGCCACGGGCCACCCGGCTGCATGTGCTCGTCGCGGACGCCCTGGAGCAGCACACGACGACGGACGACGAGCGCCTCGCCCATCATCTGTGGGCCGCCGGCCCGCTCGCGGACCCGGCCCGCACCGCCGCCGCACTGATCCGCGCGGGTCGCTGCGCGGCGGGAAAGTCGGCGTTCGAGGCCGCCGCGCAACAGCTGGAATCGGCCGCGCAGGTAGCGCGCAGAGCAGGGCTGGCGGAGCTGGAGCTCTCCGCTCTGTCGCTCTTCACCGCGGTCGACGGGATGCGGGCGGGATACGTCGGTGCGGCTCTCGAACTGCTGGAGCGGGCCGAGCACCTGGCCCGTGCCCTCGGCCGGGAGCGGGAGACCACGGATTTCCTCTTCTCCCGCTGGGCCGCCCACTCCCAGGGCATCCAACTCGACCGCGCCGGACGACTGGCACAGCGACTGCTGGAACAGGGCGAGGCTTCCGCCGACCCGGTCGTCCGCACCTACGGCTGGCACGCGTGGGGCATCCACCAATGGGACGTCGGCAACATCGGCGAGGCGTTCCGGTATCTGAGCCGAAGCCGCTCCACCATGCTTGACGACTTGGCCAACGCAGGAGAGGACACGCTCCGGCGCGATCTGCGCCTGCTCGGGCCCGCCATGCTCGCGCTGATGACAGCGCTGCACGGCGACACCGACACGGCACGGACGCTGTTCGACACGATCGAGGCCACTGCTGACGGCGACGCCTATGTGCTCACCGTCTGGGCTGCCTTCGCCTGTACGGCTGCGGCACTGGCCGGCGACCCGGTGCGGGCGCTGCACACGGCCGAGCGGGGCAGCGCCCTGGACCCGGAGTTCTCCTTCGTCTTCTTGGGCAGTTATCAGCGGCTGGCGCAGTGCTGGGCGCATGCCGTGACCGGCGAGGACCCGGCCGGATCGGCAGCGGAGGCACAACGCCTGATCACCACGGCACTGGCCGACCCACCACGCTCCGGTCTGGCGACCTGGTACGGCCTCCTCGGCGAGATGTGGCTTGCTGCGGGCAGACTCGACGAAGCCACGGCAGCCCTCGACCAGGCCGACTCGGCCCTCGACACGCACGGCCAGCGCTACGCCGAGGGCTTCCTGCTCCTGCTGCGCGCGCGGCTGATGGCGGCCCGCGGCGCGCCGGTCGCCGCCGTCCGGGCGGCCGCCGAGCGGGCCCGGGCGCTCTCCGCCGAGCGCGAGGCCCACCTGTTCGCCCGCCGCGCCGAGGAGTTGCTGGCCGGGCTGGCCGACACGTAAGGACACCGCATCGGCACCGTGGACGGCACATCATGGTGACGGATCGCCGGTGGCTGTTCCGAACGTATCCGCACGCTGTTCCCACGGGCTTGACGACAACGGAACCGACGGTGAACCAGGCCCCGGCGCACGCCCGGATTTCCGTTCAGTGCGCGTCAAGTGACCCGCCCTACGCTGACCGGCGATCACCACCGAGAACGCCGGAGAGCGAAGGGCATACAGCGATGACGACAACTCGCCGGGGGCTGTTGGCCGGATCGGCCGCGATCGTAGCGGGCGCCGCACTCGACACGCCCGCCGCACAGGCACACACCGGGGGCGGCAGCGCAGGCGGCAGCGCGCGGAAGCCGACCGTGGTACTCGTGCACGGGGCCTTCGCCGACGCCTCCGGCTGGAACGGGGTCGCCGCCCGGCTCATCCGCGACGGCTATCCGGTCATCGCGCCGCCCAACCCCCTGCGCAGCGTGGCCTCCGACTCCGCCTATCTGGCCGGCATCCTCGCGACGCTCAGCGGCCCGCTCGTCGTGGTCGCGCACTCCTACGGCGGGATCGTCGTCACCGACGCCGCTGCCGGCAACCCGAACGTGAAGGCGCTGGTCTACGTGGCCGCGTTCGTACCCGATCAGGGCGAGACACTGCTGGGCCTGCAGACGAAGTACCCGGGCAGCAGACTCAGCGAGGCGGCGCTGGACTTCCGCCCCTACGGCGAGGGCCTCGTCGACGGCTACATCAAGAAGGAGTTCTTCCACGACGTGTTCGCCGGGGACCTGCCGAGGTCGGCCACCGATCTGATGTGGGCCGGCCAGCGGCCGGCCGACACGCGCACCCTCGGGGAGCCGTCCGGCCCTCCGGCATGGAAGACCATTCCGTCCTGGTACCTCGTGGGCCGCGACGACCAGGTGCTGCCCCCGGCGGCCCAGCGGTTCATGGCACGCCGGGCCGGCGCACACACCTTGGAGGCCGACACCTCCCATGTCGCGATGATCGCGCAGCCCAACGCGACGGCCGCCCTCATCAAGCGCGCAGCACGCTGACACCACCAGGCCGGCGAAGCCAGGGGGGTGTCCTTACCCCCGACACAACCTGCGGACGGCGACGACCCGCCCCACCCCTGATCTGCGTCCCGCACCCACTCATAGGCCGGCCACCCGACCCCACCTGCCAAGGACGAGACGATGCATCAGCGCGCATACGCCGCCCAGTGCACAGCCGAGGAGAAGCGGCACATCTCCGCGAAGTCGCCCATCAGACATCCGAAACTGGCGTTGTTCGCACTGGCGTTGGGCACCTTCGCGATCGGCGCCGGCGAGTTCGGCAGCAACGGCATCATTCAGCTGTTCGCCGCCGATCTGGAGGTCTCCGTCCCGGTCGCCACCTACGCCATCACCGCATACGCGGTCGGGGTGATGATCGGCTCCCCGGCGATCACCCTGCTCGCCGCCCGGGTCAACCGGCGGAGTCTGCTGCTCGGCCTGATCGGGTTGTTCCTGGTCGGCAACGGGCTCTCCGCCGTGGCGCCGAACATCGTGCTGTTCGTCGCCTTCCGGTTCGTCGCGGGCAGCGTGCAGGGCGCGTTCTTCGGAGCCGGGGCTGTGGTCGCCGCGTACGTGTACGGGCCGGGCAAGGGCGGCAGGGCGTTCGCCACCGTGATGGCAGGACTCACCGTCGCCACCATCGCCGGGTCGCCGCTCGGCACCTTCGTCGGCCAACACGCCGGCTGGCGCGTCATGTATGCGACCGTGGTCGCCGTCGGCCTGCTCGCCGCAGCGGCCCTGGTCGCCTGGCTGCCGCGCACCGACGACCTGCGCGGCAGCTCCCTCACGGGCGAACTGGGCGCCCTGCGGAGGCGCGGAGTCTGGCTGATGGTCACCGTCGCGGCGTTGGGCATCTCCAGCATCTTCGCCGTCTACACGTTCATCGGCCCCTTCATCACCGACGCGGCGCAGCGCAACGCCTCCCTCATCCCGATCGCACTCGCCGTCTTCGGCCTCGGCATGGCGGTCGGCAACCACGTCGGCGGACGCGTCGCCGACCAGTACGAAAGCCGCGGGCTGCTCTGGGGCTACGGCGGAGCGCTCGCGTTCCTGGTACTGATCGGCGCGGCAGGCGACAACCTGCTGGTTCTGCTGCCCTGCCTTTTCGGCGTCGGCGCGACCATGATGCTCGCCATCCCCACCATCCAGGTCCGATTGACCAGCTTCGCACCGGACGCCCCGACCTTGATGGGAACCCTCAACCTGGCCGCCCTCAACCTGGCCAACTGCCTCGGCGCGATCGGCGGCGCGATCGCGCTCGACGCCGGCTGGGGAACCCTGTCCACCGTGTGGTCGGGCTTCCTCCTCACCACCGCAGGTCTGCTCCTGTACGTCCTGACCGTGGCCCGGGCCACGCCGGCGCCCGTGCCCGCCCGCGCCTGAACATCTCCACGGCATGGGCCCGACGCTTGGGGACCGTGCGCCCGGCCCTTCCTTGAGCTTCGGCGCCCACGCCGCCGTGCCACCTGCCTCACTGACGCGATGACCTCGATTGCTCAATTCGGCTGAAAGGGCAAGGACTCACGAAATGAGCTCACTGCAACCGTTCCGGAGAATCGTGACCGGCCATGACGCGGCCGACCGTGCGGTGATCACGCAAGACGCACCACCGACGCGCGTGATGGAGATCGGCGGACCCGGCGGCCCGACCTTCTACGAGATCTGGAATACACGTCAGACGCCCGCCGTCATCGACCGGCAGTCCGGTGAGCCGGCGGAGGACCATCTGGTGCTTGGACCCCCCGAGCACGGCACGCGCCTGCGGGTGATCGACTTTCCTCCGGAGGACGACCGTATCCGCAGCCTGACGGGGGCCGAGGCAGCCGAGAAGTTCGGCGAGATGGGAGGTGCGGACGCCGCGCGGCCCGCTGCCGGCGCCCGGCATCCCTTGATGCACCGCACGCAGACGATCGACTACGGGATCGTCATCGAGGGCGAGCTGACGCTGGTTCTCGACGACGGTGAGACCACCCTCCGTGCCGGAGACATCGTGATCCAGCGCGGCACCAACCACGCGTGGGCAAACCGGTCGGCTGTGAACTGCCGGGTCGCCTTCGTGCTCATCGACGGCCAGTACACCGACGGACTCTGAGACGGAGCAACGCATGCGTATTCGACCGATTCCACCCGATGAGCTCGCCCCTCAACTCCGCGAGGTGCATGACGGCATCGCCGGCCTCGTCACCGAGGAGCAGGGCCGCGTCGTCATCCTCGACGACGACGGGGCGCTCGTCGGGCCGTTCGCGGCGATGCTGCACTTTCCCACGTTCGGGGTCCCGGCCCTGTTCCTGCAAAGGGCGGTCGCGGCCGAGGCCCGCCTCGATCCCGTCGTCCGCGAGGTGGCGATCCTCACCGTCGGCGGCGCCTACGGCGCCCGATACCTGTTGTACGCGCACGAGCAGACGGCAGACCAGTTCGGCCTTCCGGCCGCACAGATCGCGACCCTGGCGGCGGGCGGGCGCCCCTCCGGGCTGAGCGACGAACAGGCCGTCGCCCACGACGTCGCCATGGCCCTGACCTCCGGGCGCATACTGCCGGACTCGACATACGACCGGGCCACCCAACTCCTGGGCGATGAAGGGGTCGGCGAGCTGGTGTTCCTCATCGGCAGCTACTGCCTCATCGCGATGGTGCTGAACTGCTTCGATGTGCCGGTCCCCGGCCAGGGTTCTGCAACTGGGCGGACGTGATGACGGCAAGGCGCGGGTAGCGGACGGGCGCCTTACCCTCCGGAGGTGGCGGCCTCACGCTCGGCGAGGATTGCGTCGAACAGTTCGAAGAGCACCTCAAGGGCGTGTGCTTCTTGTTCCGGCGTGAGGTGCCAACCTCCCTCCCAGTGTGCAGCGATAGGCACAGGAGGGTGTGCGCCCTCGAGGGGAGGGGGCGCTGGTGGCGTGAGCGTCACATCGGTCGATCGATTCCTTGGGCGATGGAGAACCCGCAAGCCAAGACTGGAGAGGCGCCGTCCGGAGGGCTGGTGGACAGTAGGACACAGGACCCCGACCTCGTCACGGACGTCGCGTTGTGGCCTGCGGCAACGGTCGGGATCCTGGGCGGGTTGGCGAGCGCAGGAGCTTTCGCGAGGGGGCATGGCGCTTCAACGAGCCTGCGCGGCACGGGCGTAGCGCTCGGGGAGCCCGGCGAAGGCCCGACCGTGCACCCGGCGCCGAGGGACTCCGCGCGAGGCGTACCCGGCCGCCGGGCCGACGCGGCTGTCGGACGCACAGGGCACCGTCACCCGCACCCTGACGACCAAGGGCGGGTTTCCTGGAGGGCACCCTCACCGGCCACACCGGCCCGGTGACCGCGGTGGCGTTCAGCCCGGACGGGGACACCCTGGCCACCGGCAGCGACGACATGACCGTACGGCTGTGGGACACGAGCACGCTCGATCTCAGCCCCGTCGACACCCTCACCGGCCACACCGACAAGGTGACATCAGTGGCGTTCAGCCCGGACAGCAGAACCGTGGCCTCGGGCAGCCTGGACGGCACGGTGCGACTGTGGCCGAACCGGTGACCACGACTCCCTCGCAGACCACGCCAGTTGACCATGGGGGACCCAGCCATGACCGTCAGAGACACGGAGCCCGCAGCCGGAACGATGTTGCACGGCAGAGGCGGAACCGCGTTCGTGGAGCGCGAGACCGTCGAGCTGGACCGGGCGGGGATCCGGCTGTCCATCCCCCTCGACGCGATCCGGGCCGTCGAGGTCACCAGGGACCGGTACACGACCGCCGAGATCCTTCTGAACTCGACGGTCGCCCGAGCCAAGCCGACCACGGTCTGCACGATCAGCTCCCGCAACGCCGAGGAAGTAGAGGCCTTCGCACGCGCCGTCAACGCGGCGCTCCCGCAACGGGACGAGGCCGAAAGACGCACAGACGGCGCGGCCCTCGTGACGGCCAGGGAGCGGCCCTGGAATTCCTGGACACGGGTCAGGACACTCCCGTCCCCGGGCCAGTGGTGGGCCGGGGCAACGCTCACCTGCCTGTTCACCCTCGGCCTACAGCCGCCCCTGTCTGCGGGCGATGGGCGCCTCGCCCAGCTCTGGGTCGCCCTTTTCCCGGTGTTCGCCTTCGGCTGCTTCCTGGCCCGGGGTGCCTGGCGCGCGACGGTGACCTGGTGGCTGCTGCACCGCTACGGCGTGACGACCGTCGCCACCAACGTGGGCTTCCGCAGTGGGCCATCCGACGACCGCACCGCCGGAACCGTCCAATACGCGTTCACCGACACCAGAGGAACGTCTCACCATTTCGAACGATCCGGCCCCCCGGGGGCGCCGGACAAGAGGATCTCGTACGACCCGGCCCGACCCGACTTCTCCAGGGGGCCGGCCCAGCCCTGGGTCAGGACCCTGTTCCTGCTGATCCGCCTGCTCGTCGTAGTACCGATCGTGCTCGGCATGGCGGCCTACCTGCTGTGGTACTTCACCATCGCGACAGACGCGGGAATGGCGTACTCATTCGACTGCTTCCGCCGGAACTGGTGAGGCGCGGCAACCGGGGCCGGCCGACAACAAAACACAGACCTGCGGGCGAGCCGGGTGCGCTCTCCCTCTGAGATCAGACGCGCACGTCTCGCTGCTGAACTTCCTTGAGCACTCCGGCCACCGTCGCGAAGTCGTTGTCCACGTGGAGGACAGTGTGCCGATGGTGCACAGCTGTCGCACACACCAACAGGTCAATCGCTCCAGCCGCCCGATACCGGCCCCGCTGGGTCAGTTTGTACTGGGCGGTGTCGCCCCAACGCCAGGCAGTCTTCGGAACCGGAGAGAGCAAGCAGAGCGTGTCCGACTCCTCCCGCAACCGCACCGTGCTCGGCGACAACAGCGTTCCGGCCGAGGCGAGCAGCTCATGGGCCCGCCCCCCTTTTTTTTCACGGGGGACGTGGGCGCACGGGCGTTTGGTGAAGCGGCCGCCCCTGGCTCAGGAGGTGCAGGAGCGGTCGCCCTGTCTCCGCGGCCTGCCACATGGCCGCGAAGTCTCACAGGCGGGTGCCGACGGCGATCCGGTCGTTGCCCGACAGACGCAGGATGGCGCGCTGGATGACGAGGAGTCGGCGCTCGTCGAGTTCCTCGACGGCGGGGATGGTGACGTGTGCGATGCCCACCATGGACAGCACCAGGCCGAGGAACGCGCGCTCCTGCTCGTCGAGGGCGAGCGTGTACAGGCGCCCGGAGAGGCCTTCCCAGCGGCACGTCATGCGGCCGCCCTGCTTGACGACGAGGGCGGTGCGCACGGTGTCGCGGGCGAGAATGGCCCCCTCGTCGGCCAGGGCCTGCGCGGCGAACTGTCCGATTCCGGCTTCGGCTTCACCGTACTGTCCGGGTTCCGGCAGCGACTGGTGGAGCACGGGCTGGAGAGCAGCATCTTGGACTTGCTGCTGAAGCGGCTGACAGGGCTCGATCTGGTCACGGCCGGCGGTCGGCAGCGCACCGACTCCACCCACGTGCCGGCGGCCGTCCGCAGCCTGAATCGGCTGGAGTTCGTTGGTGAGACCCTGCGCGCTTCTTTGGAAGCACGGGCCGTTGCGGTCCCGAACTGGCTCGTGAGCTGGGTGGATCCGTCGTGGCAGGAGCGTTACGGGGCACGGACCGACGCTTACCGTCTGCCTGCTGACCGGGCCGAGCGAGATCGGCTCGCTCAGCGGATCGCCGCCGACGGATATCAGCTCCTCGAAGCCGCGCATGCCCGCACCGCGCCGGGATGGCTGCGCGAAGTGCCGGCCCCGTCCGTGCTGCGGACAGTGTGGATCCAGCCGTTCACCCGCACCGTTACCGATGCCGGGCAAGAGATCAGCTGGCGGGGCAGGAGGACCTCCCGGCGGGGAGAACGTTGATCGCTTCGCCGTACGATCCCGAAGCCCGCTACTCGCGCAAGCGCGGCTCGGCCTGGACCGGGTTCAAAGTCCACCTCAGCGAGATCCGCGACCGCCCCGAACACGCCGACAGACCCCACCTGATCACTCACGTGGTGACCACCGATGCCACCGCGAACGACGCGACTGTCGTCGACGCCATCCACGACAGCCTCGCTGACAAGGGCCTCAAGCCCGCGGAACACCTCCTGGACTCGTGATACGCCTCCGCCGAACTTCTTCTGACCACGCCGGTAACCTGCGGCATCACCGTCGTCGCACCAGTCCGGCCAAACAGCACCCCTCAACAGGTCCAGGCCGCCGGGTTCGGAAGATCGGCCTCACTATCAACTGGCAGTCCCAACAAGCTACTTGCCCCACCGGTGCGGTCAGCCGCTACTGGACAGTCGGCCTCGACAACAACGGGCGAGACGCGATCAGGATCCGTTTCGCCACCACAACCTGCGCGCCTTGCACCGTTCGCGACCAGTGCACCCGCTCCAACCAGTACGGCAGACAACTGACCGTCCGGCCGCAGGACCAGGACGCCCTACTCGAACGCGTCCGCGCCGAGCAGAACACCGAGGAGTGGAAGGCACCTTACGCAGCACGTGCCGGTGTCGAAGGGACCATCCACCAAGCCGTGGCCGTCAGCGGCATACGCCACACCCGATACCGCGGCCTGGCGAAAACCCACCTCGGCCACGTCCTCACCGCCACCGCCATCAAGGGCTGGCACAACTTGCACCGACTGCACGCCTCGGCTACCGCAGTCCCGCCGAATACGAAACCGAGCTTCAGGGGTTCGGGGGGGCAGGCAGTTGACGTGTGGCCAGTTGTCATCGTCTGTCACCACCGGTCTGCCTCGGACGGCCCAGCGAGGCCCTGGAGGTTTCTCTACACAGCAAAGATCGTAGGCCCTAGTTAGCGATCGTATCGAGGACGAGAAACCCCAGATAGAGCGTCAGGAAGGTGAGGCAGACGTAAAAAAAAGCGCGGTTTCCCCTCATTTTTTCTGTCGAGCGCAACGAGGAACAGTAATAAGAGCACTACAAAGAGTATGTCTGCCACTTTGCACCTTTTCCGTTGCCCGCTTCTGCTCAGTACAGCGAGGTCCGGGGCATCCGTGTTACAGAGTGTGGCCATGCCGCTACGATCGCACCAGGCGCCGCGTCTGGCGGGCTCGGCCGGTTCGCTGCAGGAAGTAGATCCCCCGGGCATTCCCATCTGATACCGAGGCCGCCGTCGTCACGCCCACGCGGCTGTGCCCAGACCGAATCGCGTACCTGCTGGGGTTGTACGCGAGCCTGCGCGATCAGGACGTGAGCTGGGAATGCGAACCGGCCCCCGACGGCGTGTCCGAGGCGGGCGTGCGAACCGGACATCTCCGCGACCACCTCGGCCACCGTCTCCTGCGTCACCCTCTGCCGCGACCACGTCGCCCGCTCGGCCTCCACCCGCGCCGTCAACTCCGCGATCTGCGACTCAAGATCCTCCACCCGCACCCGGGCAGCTGCCTCCCGGGCGCCTCCAACTCCTCGAACAGTGAGCCCAACAGAGTTGCCTCCTCCACCGCCACGGTAGAGACGGGAGGCCCGCGCACACCCCGATCGGCGTTGCCTCGGCTCACGTTCCGTTCAGACGAACCGCACGCAAGGCCAACTGGGCATTTCCGCCCGAGGTTGCATTCTGATTGCCCGTGACGGATCTCAGCCGTATCTGCCCCGCACGAACCTCGCGGCCGTTGGCTTCTCGCCAGAGTGGGCCGCTGCACGCGTGCTGCCCGTGTTCATGAATCGGGCCATGTGGTGTCATTCGCGTGGAACGGCTGCGTCCGTACCGCCGGTCGCCGCCCCGGGGCCACCTTCCCGGTGGCCCGGCTTGCACGTCAGATCGAAGGGGCAGGGTGTGGAGAGCATCACCAAGAACAGGCAGTCGCCGGACACGCTGCGCGCCATGGTCGAGCGCGCCTACGGTGCCGAGCGGGTGCCGGTCGGCGACGGATGGGTGAGCGAGCTGGGGCACGGCTGGTTCAACGTCGCCTACCGCATACGCCTGCGGGACGGCGCCGAGGTCGTCCTGAAGATCGCCCCGCCGCCGCAGGTGGAGGTGATGACCTACGAGCGCGGCGCGATGTCGACCGAACTGGCCACGCTGGAGCTGCTGCGCACGCACACTCTGGTGCCGGTTCCGGCCGTCGACTTCGCCGATCAGAGCCGCGAACTGTGCGACGCCGACTACTTCTTCATGCCGTACGTCGACGCCGACAACCTCGGCATCATCGCCGCGTCGCTCCCCGTCGCCGAGCGCGACGCCTACATGGAACAGGTCGGCGCGGCCAACCGGGAGATCAACTCGCTACGCGGCACGGCATTCGGGCCGCTGACGGGGCCCGGTGATCCGAGCTGGCGGCGCGTGTTCACCGGCATGCTCGAAGACGTCCTGCGCGACGGCGAGCGCCGGAGCGTGGACATCGGCTGGTCCTACGACACGGTCCGGGCGGTCGTGGACGAACACGCCGGCAGCCTGGAGGAGGTCACCGAGCCGCGGCTGGTCGAGTGGGACCTGTGGGACAGCAACGTCATGGTCCGCGACGGAAAGGTCGTCTGCGTCATCGACCATGAACGCGCCTTTTACGGGGACCCGTTGATCGAGGCGGGTTTCACGGGCACCCAGCTGGCCGCCTTCGGTGATCCGGCGGCCTTCATGCGCGGCTACGGCCACGGCGAACTGACCGCGACCCAGCAGGTGCGCCGCAGCCTGTACGGCCTCTACCTGATGCTGATCATGGTCATCGAGACCGTCTACCGCGCGCACGCCGACACCAAGCAGTACGACTGGGCCCGCCCGAAGCTCGACGACGCCATGGCATTGCTCGGCCGTACCCGCCAGTGACCACCACCCCCCTGGCCCCCGTCCCCGACAGCACTACCCGGCTCGGCACCGAGCCGGTGGGCCGGCTGCTGTGGCGCGCCTGCACTCAGACGACCGCCGCGGTAGGCGTGTACGGCGTCTACGCCCTGACCAACGCCTGGTTCGTCGGCCACGGCGTGGGCGACAAGGCGATGGCCGCGGTCAACCTGGCGGCCCCGCTGTTGCTGTTGCTCGGCGCGGTGTCCACCACGGTCGGGGCGGGCGGCGCCTCCCTGGTCTCCCGCGCTCTGGGTGCGGGCGACCGGCAGGCCGCCGCCCGGGCGGCGGGCACCTCCTTCGCCGTCTTCTGGATCTGTGCCACCGCAACCACCGCGCTCGGCCTGGCCTTCCTCGACCCGCTGCTCACCCTGCTCGGGGCCCACGGCGAACTGCGCGAGATCGCCCGCCCCTACGCCGTGATCCTGCTGTGCGGAGCGATGGTCTCCACCGGCTTCTCCAGCCTGGTGCGTGCCGAAGGCCAAACCGGCTACTCGACCCTGCTGTGGGTCGTGGCCGTCGCCGTGCAGATCACCCTCGACCCGCTGCTGATCTTCGGATGTGACCTGGGAGTACGCGGCGCGGCCCTCGGCACCGTCGGCGGCCAGGCCGTCTCCGCGGCGATGAGTCTGTGGTTCTTCTTCCGCAGGCGCGAGCGCCCCTACCTCATCAGTCTCCACGACCTGCTGCCCCACGGCCCGACACTCCGCACGCTCCTGGCTGTCGGCCTGCCCTCGTTTCTGGCCGGAACAGGCGTCACCCTGCTGGCCGTTCTCGTCAACGGCGCTCTCGCCGCCACCGGTTCGGCCGCCGCACTGGCCGCCTACGCCGTATGCGCCCGCCTGCAGACCTTCGCGACGATGCCGCACACCGGCATCAGCCAGGCACTGCAGCCCCTCGTCGGCTACAACACCGGCCGCGGCCTGCCCCACCGCGCCCTGCACGCCCGCAACCTCGCCCTCCGCGGCTCCCTGCTGTACGGCCTGCTCACCGCCGCCGCCCTCGCCCTGCTGGCCGAACCCCTGACCGGGCTGTTCCTGAACGACGCCGACACCATCGCCACCGCCGCACAAGCCCTGCGCGTCATCGCCCTCGGTCTGACCGTCGCCGGCATCGGCCCCCTCGTCGCCTCCTACGCCCAAGCCCTGGGCCGGCCCACGCCCGCCTACATGGCAACCCTCGGCACCCTTCTCCTGATCAAAGTCCCCCTCGTCGTCACCCTGGGCCGGCTCGGCACAAGCGGCGTCTGGTCAGCACTGGCCGCAGGCGAACTCGCCGGCGCCGCCGTCGCACTCCTCCTCCTGCGACGCCTGCGTAACCACACGCCCAAGGTTCCATAAGGAGCTGATGCGCAACCGGATGCACCCAATTCACCGCATCAGGACGGGAACCGGTCACAGCTCCTGCGATCAGTGCATCAGCCTCAACTGGCCGCCATCAGTCGGGCACTCCGCCCGCTGGCGACACCCGCACCGGCCCGCACCCGCCGAGGCTCCACCCTCGGCAGCGCGGTCGCGGGCACCACACCATTCCGCTATGGACAGCACCCTGGTCGCCGCGATCATCGGCACACTCGGCGGCGGCCTGGTCACCGGAGCCGCTGACGTGTTGCGTACGAGGATCGGTGCATCCGGCTCAAAGAAGCCGCAGCCGACAACACATCTCCGATCCCCACCTGGTCCCCGTCCCGCACTGCCGCAGCCTCCTGCGGCAGTACGTGACCCGTCGCGCACCGGCACACTGCTCACCAGCTGTCGTGCCGACTCGTTGGGCGCGCTCGGCGCGGGCGCGGCACAGCGCCTGGGCGTGCGTGACCTGGGCATCACGGCGGCGCCCGGCACGGGCGATCTCGATCGCTTCCAGGGCCATGTCGGGAAACGCGCCTCGGCTCATTCGCGCAGGGCACGGATCTGTCCCTCGATCGCATCGGCAATCGCCGGTCGACGTGTTGCTCGGGCCGAGCTGCCTGGTGTGCGGCGAGCGCCTGGTGGTAGCCGTCGGAGGCGGTCTCCCGGGTGCGCACCGGTCCGGCGGGCACCGGTACCGGGTCGGCGACCGCCTTGGCAGCCGTAGGGAGGGATTCAGGAGACGTCTGGCCGACTTGGGGGCGGCGGCGTCAGTTCGCGGGCTCCCTGCCAGAGCGTCTCGAAGAACTCCCGGCAGCGGGCGAGGTTTTTCCGGTCTTGTTCGCCGTTGTCCAGGGACCAGCGGTCCAGCCGAGAGCCGCCGAGGATGTCCAGGAGATCACCCTCGGCCGGGTCCGGCCCGGGAGCTGCAGCGCAGTCCGGGTCAGGGCGCAGATCCAGCTTGTCGTAGAGCCCCTCATACACCACGTCGGTGTTGATGAAGTAGAGCCTCCGCATGGGTGACATGTGCAGCACGCGGAACTCGACCGTGAGTGTTCCCTGGCCGCGCGCGGCCATCCGCCTGATGTGGGCCTTCAGTCGCAGCTCATGCTCCACGACCATGCGCCTCAGGTGCTCACGGAACTCGGGAGCGTCGCAGATCCTGCCTCCGGCACCCACCTGGCCGGGGACGTCGATCTCCTCGGTGAAATCCGGTACCAGAACGCGCACACGCACGCGCCGTGCGGGATCCCTGCTCAGGTTGTACAGCATGGACTTCACCGGATTGACGAACGTCTCTCCGGTGAAGCTCATCGCCGCCAAGTGCACCTCTCCCCCGGCTTCCAGCGCCTGCCGGATCTCGGCCTGCACCGCCGCGCGCGTGACCCGAGGACGCAGCACCTGGTTCAGTCGCTGCAGTTCGTCCTCGAGGCGACGCACCGTGGCGGCCAGCGACTGTTCTGTCGCCTGGTGGGTCGAGTGCACCGCGTTCAGGCGCTGCACCTCGCTGTAAAGCACATAGCCCACCGCGGTGAGCAGTGCCCCGCCCAGATAGACCTTGTCCTGCAACGCGTCACCGACGGGCTTCACGAACTGCGCGACCAGCCCCAGAGCGAAGACAACGGCGAGAACAATCTTCGTGACGGTCGACTCCGCGCGCCCCCAAATGCCAGCCAGCCGCTCGCTCCACGACAGCCCCGTATCCGACACAGCTTCCCCCCGGCAAGCCACCGATATCGCCTTCCTACGCCCAGAGTGCCCGCCAAAGCAGCAGATGCGTGCGGACAGGACACGGCCGACGGCCGCGAGCAACGCCCCTGCGCCGCTGAAAGCCGGCCCGGCGCAAGCCGCCATCGCTCCTCTCTAGATCTTTCCGCCGCTCGTGTCGCCAGCGCCCAACTGCCCTTTGACGGACCGCCAGAACGCACGGCAGCCAAGACACCGTCAATACCCGGTATCAAGCGAGCGGCACGATCGGGACCGGGCGCCACGTGGACGGGCGCAATACCGGTACGTGCGCCCCGTGCACTTCGGCGAACCCGGCGTTCGCCTCGAGCAGTTGCTTGCGGGCGGCGCGCGTCGTTTGTTGTCGGCAGCCCCCGCGCCCAATCTGCCCGACGGGCCCCATCAGCGCGCCGTGATCCGGCTGCGCCTGAGGATGCGGCGACGCACCGCGTCCCCGTCACAGGCCGAGCCCCGCCGACGCCCTATCCGCCCGTCAATCCTCGTGGCCGAGAAAGGCATTGGCACTGCCCGGCCACAGCAATCCCTTGAGTCGCTTTGCGCGCGGCACTCACTCTGAGTACTGGCTTTCGCTCCAGGAGGGCGGAGGCGTTTCAGCGTTCAGGGGAGGACGTCCACACATGCGAAGACTCCACGCCCTTTGGGCCGTGGCAGGAGCTGCCGGGCTGCTCGCCGGGGCGGTCACGCCCGCGGCGGCCGGTCCCGCGTCTCCGCTCGACCAGCCGGGCACCACACAGGCACCACACGCCGACACCCAGACCATCACCCTCATCACGGGCGACACGGTTTCGGTCACCACCGGGCCCGACGGCAAGTCCGCCGTCGAGATCGAGCGCGGCAAGGGCCGTGCGGCCGCCACCTTCCTGTCGACCGAGCGCGACGGCGAGGTCAGTGTCCTGCCCGTGGACGCGATCCCACTGGTGAAGGCGGGCCGTCTCGACCCGGCCCTGTTCAACGTCACCCAGCTGGTGAAGCAGGGATACGGGGACTCGAAGACCGGCACCATCCCGGTGATCGCGACATACAAGAGCGGCAGCGCGACTCCCGAGGGCGCTCGCCGGACGCTCAAGCTGCCCGCGATCGACGGGGCCGCGCTGAGCGCGAAGAAGTCGACCGCCTTCTGGAGCGACATCGCCCCCGCGCTCGGCACCGAACCGACCACCAAGGCCGCAAGGCAGCTCGGCGACGGCATCGACAAGATCTGGCTCGACGGCAAGGTACAGGCGTCTCTCGACGTCAGCGTGCCGCAGATCGGCGCGCCCGAGGTGTGGAAGTCGGGCTACGACGGCAAGGGCGTCGATGTCGCGGTCCTGGACACCGGCGTGGACACCGGACACCCGGATCTGGCGGGGAAGATCGCCGAGACGCAGAGCTTCGTACCCGACGAGACCGTGCAGGACGGCCACGGCCACGGCACCCATGTGGCGTCCACGATCGTCGGCTCGGGCGCGGCCTCGGACGGCAAGCGCAAGGGCGTGGCACCGGGCGCGGACCTCTTCGTGGGCAAGGTGCTCGACAACACCGGCCAGGGCCAGGACTCCTGGATCATCGCGGGTATGGAGTGGGCGGCCAAATCCGGCGCGAAGATCGTGTCGATGTCGCTCGGCGGTGACGCCACCGGTCCCTCGGACATCCTGAGCGAGACCGTCGACGAGCTGTCCGCCTCCACCGGCACCCTCTTCGTGATCGCGGCGGGCAACTCCGGGCCGTCCGAGCAGAGCATCGGCACCCCGGGCATCGCCGACTCCGCGCTGACAGTGGGTGCCGTGGACAAGTCCGACAAGCTGGCCTCGTTCTCCAGCCGCGGTCCGCGCGCCGGTGACTACGCGGTCAAGCCGGAGATCACCGCGCCCGGCGTGGCCATCACCGCGGCCCGTGCCGCGGGCACCAGCATGGCCGGCAGCACGCCGGTCGACGACTACTACTCGACGGCGAGCGGTACGTCGATGGCCACCCCGCACGTCGCGGGCGCCGCGGCGCTGGTCGCGCAGGCCCACCCCGACTGGACGGGCCAGCAGATCAAGCAGGCGCTGGCGACCACGGCGAAGACCATGCCGGACGCCGAAGTCTTCGAACAGGGCGACGGCCGGGTCGACGCCGTACGAGCCGTCAACCAGGGCGTCTTCGCGACCCCGACGCTGAGCTTCGGCAAGTACGAGGAGACCGACACCGCGGCCGCCGACAAGGACATCACGTACACCAACACCACCGACAAAGTGGTGGAGTTGAAGGTGTCCTCATCGCTTCGCGACGCCACACCGAACGCGGACACAGTCACCGTCCCGGCGAAGGGCACCGCCACCGTCGCGGTCACGCTCGACCCGGCGAAGGAGGCGACGGGCCGGTACACCGGCCACATCACCGCGAGCGCCGACGGCGTCCTCGTCACCACGGCCATCGGCTTCGAGAAGCTGCCGAAGACCTACGACCTGAAGGTGTCGCTGCTGGGCCGCGACGGCAAGCCGACCACCTGGTCGTCGATCTTCGTGCTGCAGGAACTGAACGGCGCCTACCCGGACACGTACGGATTCATCGGCAGCACCTACACCTTCAAGGTGCCGGCCGGTACATACTCCACGGCGTCCTGGATCTCACAGCGGGACGCGGCCGGCCTTGAGGCCAACACCTCGGTCGTCGGTGATCCGGAGATCAAGGTCGACAAGGACACCGAGGTCGTCCTCGACGCCCGCAAGGCGGTCGAGATCAAGCCGAAGACCAAGGAGGACTCCGAGTTCCAGGGCTTCAGCACCAGCTGGCACCGGGAAGGCCCGGGCACCGCCTTCGGGGTGATCTACAGCCAGGGCTGGTGGACCGACCACATCTATGTGGCGCCCACCGAGAAGGTCACCCAGGGCATGTTCGAGTTCGACCCGAAGTTCCGTCTGTACGCCAAGGAGCTGACGGCGAGCATCACCGGCCCCGAGAATTACGCGCTGCCCCTTGACTACGCGCAGACCGACAGCGGTCTCCCCGTGAAGGTCAGCGGTGACCACACGGTGCGCGCGGTGGACGCGGGCACCGGAACCGCAGCCGACTTCGCGGGACTCGACGTCAAGGGCAAGGTCGCGGTCGTCCGGGTGGGCGCCAAGGGGACGCCGGACGAGGCACTGGCCAACGCGACCGCGGCCGGGGCCGGTTACGTCCTCGCCTATCGCGAGACGCCGGGGTACTGGATCGCCTGGGCGAAGAGCACGACCATCCCGCTGATGATCGCGACCGGCGAGGACGGCGCGAAGCTCGGGACGCTGCTCAAGAGCGGGAAGAAGGTCAAGCTGAAGCTGGCCGGCACTCCGGTCAGTCCGTATGTGTACAACGTGATGTTCCCGCAGGTCGGAGCCGTCTCGACCAACCAGACGTACAACCTGAACAGCGCCAACACGGCGAAGCAGACGGTTCGCTACCGCGGGTCCCGGGCTGGTGATGTCGGCAAGGACGCCGTGTACCGCTACCGACCCTGGCAGAAGACCGACATCGCGACCACCACCAACGTGCAGCTCGGCACGGAGCGCACCGAGTACTACAACGTCTCCGACAGCCGGATCTGGCACGCCGTCTATCCCAACTGGCAGGCGAACCAGCCTCAGTGGGGTCCCGTCCGGACCTTCGACAAGGCGGGCAAGCAGCCCGCCGAGGACTGGCTGGGCCAGGTCGTCCGCCCGGCGACCGCTCAGCAGTACGGCCCCTCCCAGCGCACCGGCGACAAACTCACCTTCCGTATACCGGAGTTGAGCGATTCCGCGCCAGACCACTACGGATTCGCGGACAACGTCCAGGACACCGCCAAGGGCAAGCTGTACGCGGACGGGCAGTTGGTCGGCGACACCACACTCGGCGGCTACGGCACCTTCACCGTCCCGGCGGCGAAGTCCTCGTACCGACTCGTGCTCGACGCGCAGCGCACGGCCGAGTGGGCGGCGTACTCCACCGGAACCCACACCGAATGGTCCTTCGCCTCGACGCACACGGACCAGCAGACGGCGCTCGGGCTGCTCTCGGTCGACTACGACGTGGCCGGGATCGACCTCCTCAACAGTGCCGAGGCAGGACACACGTCGAAGCTCGGCCTCTCCGTCCGGAACCAGTCGGGCGGCATCACGCCCAGTTCCCTGAAGGCCTGGGTCTCGTACGACGACGGCGCCTCCTGGAAGGAGGTGAAGGTCAAGCACGGCGAGGCGGAACTCGGACATCCGAAGAAGGGCGCCCGCTTCGTGTCGCTGCGCATCCGGGCCGCCGACCGGGACGGCAATGCGGTCGATCAGACGATCGTACGGGCGTTCGGCCTGAATTGAAGTTCTCCCCTCCCTTCGCAAGCTCAGGAAGGGGATTCCTGTCTACCTTGCGGCGACGGGTTTGACGGTTTTGCCCGCCCTGCGACCGCGCCTTCCGGCGGCCGGGACCTCCACGATGACGTGGCCGATCCGGTACAGGTGCAAGATGTTCCTCGCCGCGTTCCAGTCGGCGTTCGCCGTCCAGCCGCACTCGGGGTTCTTGCAGGCGAACAGTTCCTGGCTCTCCCGGCTGCCGGGAGTGGTGCAGCCGCAGGCTGAGCATCGCTGGGAGGTGTTCGGGGCGGGGGCCTTGACGAGCCGGCCGCCGTAGCGGGCGGTCTTGTACGTCAGCATCGTCACGGTCCGCCCCCATGCCTCCTGGGCGATGGAGCGGTTGAGTCCGGCCTTCGCCCTGGCCCCGTTGCGCAGGAACGCGCCCTGCTGCTCGGGGTCGGGCTGGGGGGCGGGGCTCCTCGTCATGCCGAGGATGTTGAGCTGTTCGACCACCAGCACGCCGTAGGTGCGGGCGAGATACGTGGTCGTCTGGTGCTGCCAGTTGAGGGCTCGTCGCGTGGCTTTTGCTCGGAGCTGCTTGATCTGGTCGTAGGTGTGCTGCAACCGCCGGGAGGTCTTCTCCCCGCGTTTGCGGAACGTCTTGCGGTGCGCGGCCTGCCGCTCCAGCGTGAGGAGCTTGGCCTTCTCCTTCGGGGTGAGCCACTTGTCACGGTCGGAGTCACCATTCGGCAGGCGCGGCGGGCGCCCGTGGTCCTGGTGGTCCTTGTTGGACAGGGCCAGGGGGACGTTGACTCCGGCGTCGATGCCGACCTGCGGCCCCTGGTGCGGCTCGGGGGCGGCTTCGAGGGTCTGGACGCGGAAGGCGATGTGCCAGCCCAACGCGTCCTTGACCAGCCGGCCGCCGGTGATCCGGTTCTCCTGGTTCGCCCGCTTGCCGACCGGGAGATCCCTGGTCCAGCGGAAACGGACCCGGCCCACCTTGGGAAGGTTGACCACGCCCCACCGGCGGTGCACCCGCGTGATGTTCAGGTCGCGGCCCTGCGGAATGTCCACGGACATCACCGTGCGGAAGCGGCCCTTGTAGCTGGGCTCCTGTGCCCGTCCCTCCCAGCAGTTCACCCACGCCCGGTGGTACGTCTTCAAGACGGCCTGCGCGGCCTGAGCGGGAAGGGCGGCGAGGTAATCGAGGTCCTTGCGGGCCTGCCGGATCGCCGCATCGGCGAGAGACAGCTTCGTGTCGCTCTTCGGTGTCATCGTCCACCAGGAGTGGAGGCAGTTCCACAGGGTGCGGGCCGCGTGCGCCTGGTCATCGAGGATGCGGATCTCGGCGGGGCTGAGCGCCAGTCGGGCGCGGTACCCGAACTGCCGCTTCACCAGACCGAGTTCACTCATGACGATCACTATACGCTGTTGGTTTATGTCACCACGCTGGAATCCCAACCCTGACGTACGCACCGGCCGTCACGTCGTCCACCACCTGCACGTCCACTTGGTGTTCGTCACCAAGTACCGGCGCAAGGCCATGACGGACGCCATGCTGACACGCTGCGAAGAGATCATGCGAGAGGTCTGCACGGACTTCGAGGCCGACCTCAAACAGTTCAACGGGGAAGAGGACCACGTCCACCTGCTCGTGCACTACCCGCCGAAAGTCCAGCTCTCCAAGCTGGTCAACTCCCTCAAAGGCGTCTCCGCCCGCCTGCTGCGCAAGGAGTACGACGCGCACGTACGCCAGCACCTGTGGGGCGGCCACTTCTGGTCCGGCTCCTACTTCGCCGGAAGCTGCGGCGGGGCGCCCCTGACCGTCGTACAGCAGTACATCGAGCGGCAGAAACACCCCGTGAGCTGAGGTCAACAGTGCAGACCCGTACTCCGGTGCGGGTCACCCCCATTTTGAGATGGCCGTCACCATCCACCCTGAAGGCCGGAGCACTGGCCAAGATCAAAGGTAGACGACCGCCGCCAAACGTTGCGGAAATTCTTAACAAAGATCGTCTACCGTGCCGGGCCATGGTGAACACGGCACACGACACGGCTAGGGAGACCCCCGCCGCGAGCCCCTGGGCCGCGGTGGGGGTCTCCGCGTTCGACGAGCTGTTGTACCAGGCCATCCTCAACCAGCCCGACGCCGGCGCGGCCGGCTGGGCGCTGCTGACCGGTGCCTCCCCGGCCCGCGTCCGCGAGGCCTGCAACAGGCTCCTCAGGTTCGGGCTGCTGCAACCACCGGACTCCATGGGCGGGTTACGGGCAGTCGACCCCCGGGTGGCGATCCGCGCGCTGATCCGGCGGCGCGAGACGGAGTCCGAGCTGCTGGCCGCCACCGCCGAGGAGATGGCGACCGCGTACGAGGCGGGGCTGCTGCGCGAGGAGCCCTCCCGGCTGGTCGAGGTGGCCTCCGGCGAGGGCGCCATCGCGGCCCGCCTGGAGGAGATGTATGCGCGCGCGGAGCACGAGGTGTGCCTTTTCGACACGCCGCCGTATCTCGCCCCGGCCGCTCCGCAGGTGGATCTCCAGGCCGATCTGCTCAGCCGCGGAATCGTCTCTCGCGGGATCTACGCGGCGACCGGCCTGGAGGATCCGAAGTCCCTGTCCCGCGCCTTGAGGATGGTCGAACTCGGCGAGCAGGCCCGGGTGTTGCCGACCGTGCCGCTGAAGCTGCTGGTGGTCGACGGATGCCGGGCGCTGCTGCCGCTGACCGCCTCCTCGGCCGGCGGCTACTGTGCCGTCGTGGTGTGGCACTCGGCGGTGACCGAGGCCCTGCAGAAGCTCTTCGAGCTGGCCTGGCAGCAGGCGACTCCGCTGGGCCAGGCGGCCGACGACAGTGAACTCTCCGAGAGCGAGAGGACGTTGACCCGGCTGCTGGCGGCCGGCATGAAGGACGAGGCGGTGGCTCGTCATCTGGGTGTGAGTCTGCGAACCCTGCGGCGGCGGGTGAGCGAACTGCAGGAGCGGCTGGGGGCGGCGAGCCGGTTCCAGCTGGGGATGCGGGCTTCTCAACGCGGCTGGGTGTAGCCGTTGCGGACCCTGTGAGGCGACGGGCCGCGCCCTGGCCGGGAGCGCGGCCCCTACTCCATGAATCGACCACAGCACCATCTGCTCGTGGACGACGGGCAGCGTCTCGTAGTCGCGGACCAGCCGGCGCGAGCGGAACAGCCAGGCGAACATCCGCTCCACGCAGCACCGGCAACACCACGAAGCCCGACGCATCGTCGCTGCGCTTGACGACCCGGACTGCCCGCCGCAGTTGCTGCTTCACTCACGTGACCAAGCGGCCCGCATAACCGCCGTCCGCCCACACCAGGACGATCTTTCGGTATCGGGCCCGCACGCTCTCCAGCAGCGGCATCGCGGCGTCCCGGTCGGTCACGTTGGCCGCGGTGACCATCACGGCCGGGAGCAGACCGACGCAGTCGACGACGATGTGGCGCTTGCGTCCCGGCACCTTCTTGCCCGCGTCGTAGCCGCGTGAGGAGGCCGGGACCGTGGCCACGGCGCGCACCGACTGCGAGTCGACGATCGCCGCTGTCGGCTCCAGGGCAGGGCCGGCGTCCTCACGCACCAGGCCGCGCAACCGATCAGGCAACTCTCCCAACAGACCCTTCGCGCCCCAGCGCCGCGTGTGCGTAGACGCGATCCCAGGCGGGGAAGTCGGCCGGCATCGCCCGCCTTAAGCCCGCGCCCAAGGTGCCTTCACTGCGGTCCACGAGGAGTTCTGGTTCACGGCAGGCAACTTGCCTGGTCCGTTCAGCCGTCAACCGGTGAACGTCACTGCGGTGAAGGCGGTTCCCGAGATGCACGACGGCCAAAGCTGGCGCAGCATCGAATGCAGGGGCATCGGTTCGGCCGGGATTCGCCGACTATAGTCGGCAATCACCCGTCGAGCACTCCAAGATCATAAGCGAGACCAAGCACGGCCCTTCAACGGTCAATCGCTCTCCGCCCAGGCATGTCCTGGGAATCCCGCCATCAGTAGAAAGCGATGGGGTGATTCGCTATGTCCAACAATCAACCGACGGGTGTCCCAGCACCGCTCCAGAGTTTCGAGCCTGCTGTCGAACTGCTCCAGGAGGCACCGGAAGAGGACGTCAGGAGTGGGCTCGACTCGACGCTCCATGAGGCCGAGGTGCAGGCGGCCGGTGACGCCGATGTCGCGGCGGCACAGCCACCTCCCGTCGTGTCGGCGGAAGAAGTGCCGCAGACCACTCTCGTAGAGCGGTGGCGCGAGCACATAGAGGCGTCTCGGCAGCGAGGAGCATGATCATGCCGTACTTCCGCAACAGTCATTCCTCGACGATCCAGGTGGTGGGGATGTACTGGGACCCGCAGAGATGCGGGCAGTACGGAAACTACCGGACCATGGGCTGGTGGCGCATCAAGCCCTACGAGCGAATCCTCCTCGCACCCAACAATCGGCAGTTCTTCTACTGGTACGCCGAGTCCGACGACGGCTACAAGTGGGAGGGCCGCTACGGGCCCGTCTACACCTATCTGTACCCGTTCGACTCCTGCCTTCAGATCGGCTCGACCGGAGCGTGGAAGACGGTGACGATGCGTCCGCACGACCAGTACGCCTATCCCGGTGGCGTGAACGTGGACATCTGAGCCCGCCACGAGCACGAAGTCACGGGCACGAAGCCAGGAGCATCACCATGACCGCTCAACAGGAAAAGGAAGCTCTGCGGTACTGCGCCCAGCCCCCGGAGAGAATCCCCCCACTGCCCTCGGACCTCAGCCTTCCGCGGACCAGGGCGATACTGGCCAATCACTCGAAGTGGGTGAACGGCACCCAGCTGCGGTACAGCTTCCTCAACGGTGCCGACGACGGCGTGGCAAAAGCGTGGTTGACCGAGGTCCACAACGGTTTCGAGGAGTGGGAAGGCCTTGGCATCGGACTGAAGTTCCGCCCCGAGGACAACCCTGCGGAATCGGAGATCCGGATCACCTTTGCCGATGACGGATCCTGGTCATACGTCGGCACGGACTGTCTCGGCATCGGCGTCGAAGAGGCCACGATGAACTTCGGATGGGACCCGACCTCGCCCTACGGCAAGGCCACGGTCCGGCACGAGACAGGGCATGCGATCGGCTTCTGCCATGAGCACCAGAATCCGTTCGCCGGCATCGACTGGAACGTGGACAACGTCTACAACTACATGGCAGGCCCGCCCAATTTCTGGCCCCATGAGACGACCTACAACAACATCATCCGCAAACTCTCCACGGACCAGGTGACCGGTTCGCACTGGGACGTGCAGTCCATCATGGAATACGGCTTCGGACCCGGTCTGATCAATCGGCCGGAGGAATACCGGAACGGCATTCCTTCTCCGCTCAAACTGTCTGAGCAGGACAAGGAGTACGTGCGCTCGTGGTATCCGCCGCTGGCCCCTCACATGGACGAGCTGAAGCCGTTCGAGTCGTCGGTCCTTGCCCTCGCCTCAGGAGAACAGACCGACTACGAGGTCATCCCGGAGAAGAGCCAGAAGTATCAGTTCGGCACCTTCGGAGACGCCGACGTGAAGATGGTCCTCTTTGAGCAGGCCGATGACGAGAACCTGCGCTACGTCACCGGCGAGGACGACAGCGGCCAGGACCGCAACGGCCGCTTCGAGGTCAAACTCTTCAAGGGGCGCCGGTATGTCCTGCGCGTCCGGATGTACTCCACGTGGGGTTCTGCGAACGCGTCGGTCATGTACTGGTGACCGCAAGCAGGAGAGAGCGGGGCCCAGTGAGACTGGGCCCCGCTCTTTTCGGGCAGATCGAGTGGCGGAAGACGTTCCTGCGCCGTCCGACGGTTCCGGCGCCGTCCCGCGGGCGCTCTCGAACGCGCCGGCGGACCGCCGCTGGAGCCGTGGCCCATGTCGGAGTTCATCCCCGGTCGATCGTCCAGCAGATCCCAGGGTCCGCCGTCCACGGTGTTGCCCCGGCAGTACATCATGCACTCGCCGTCATTGAAGTCGGCGTCAGGACGGTTGTAACCGTCGGCCCGGTAGCCGAAGGAGTGCACATCGGTGTGCTCGGGCCCGTCGCTGACGTTGAATCCGTAAGCGCCGACAAGGTCCCTCGAAGATTGCCAAGCGCAAGGTCCTTCTTGACGATGATGGCGCCCATGTCCGAGGAGTAGAGGTCACCGTAGTCGACCCAGTTGGTCGAGACCATGACCCGGACCTGCTCCCATACTGGCCGGTGCGGACACGGTTGCCGCCTGGATCGGGGACCTGCTCGACCGTCCCCGCCAGCGATCAACGAAGGCGCCGCTGCATCCGGAGACGGGACTGGCGAACGCGACCGTCCAGCAACGTGTGGTGGCCGTACGGTCCTTCTACGAGTAGCTGGTGGAAGACGGGCTGCGCGAACGGAATCCCGAACGTCGAGGGCAGTCGAGCCGCCGTGGCCGCCCTCCTCGGCAGGGCTCGTGCGGCGCCTCGAGCAGGCACCGTGGATCCCCAACGAGGACGTCTGGCAGCGGATCCTCTTTGCGTGCGCCGAGCAGTCACTACGCAACCGGCTCATGGTCACGCTCGCCTATGACGGCGCCTTGCACCGAGAGGAGTTGGTCCAACTCGATGGCGGGGACTTCGAGCACGCGCACCGCCTGATCCATCTGCGGGCAGAGACGACCAAGTTCCAGCGAGCCAGGGAAGTCGCCTTCGGCGTCACCTCGTCTCAGCTGTTCTTGGCCTATCTCAACGAACGACGCGGCATGTTTGGCCGTATCGACGGACCGCTCTTCCGCTCCGCCTCCAACCCCAACTACGGCAAGCCGCTGGGGCCTTCCACCTGGTCAAAGACCGTCAAAGGCATCGCCCGCAGGGCCGGTGCCGCAGGGCTGTCCACTCACACCTTGCGGCATCTGAGGCTGACCGATCTGGCCCGCGCCGACTGGCCCATCGACCAGATCGCCCAGTACGCCGGCCACCGAGACTTGGCGACCACCATGCGTTACATCCATCTGTCCGGCCGGGAGCTTGCTGCTCGGCTGCACCGCGCGTCCGCATCGGTCCAGCAGGACAGGAAGAACCTGCTGGCAGCACTGGCGGCAGTCCGGTGAGCGCGACCGAGCGGCCAACACCTGCCTCGCTTGCGCAGTACTGCTGTCCGGCCCCCCGCCGAAGCGCTCCACCGCGGGCCGCACCGACGCCGTCGGCCAAGCTCCAGGGGGCGAGGGGGCCGCTTCGTCTCGCAGATCAGGTTGTGCGACCTACGTATTTACGCCGCCGACCTCGATCGTGTGGAGCGAGCCGAGGTGTACGCGATTTCGACGGCTCTGGGAGTGCCGGAGGCGAGGGAGTCGTCAGGGGAGGCCGCTGGCGCAGACGATCCCTCCGCCAGGGCAAAGACGACGGCACACACGGAGCGCGCGGCGTCCAGCGGCTCCTGCATGCCGGCCACCATGCAGGCGAAGCCGCTGCCCCGCCAACCGGCACCGCGTCATTCCGAAGGAATGCGAAACTCGAATGTGGGACGGTCCCACGGCACTGCGGGCGGGTTCGCAAACGCGGTCCCGGTCCGCACCGCACCGACGCGGTGGTAGAAGTCCTCGGCGGGAAGATGCGACACGACCTTGACATGGTCGAGCCCGGCGGCACGGGCCTCGGACTGCATGTGTGCGACGAGTAGCCGTCCAATACCACGTCCTTGCGCGTCGTCGGCAACGAACAGCAGGTCGAGCTCCGGTGGAGCAAGGACGAGCGAGTAGAACCCGAGGATCCGGCCTCCGTGCTCGTCGGCGCCCACGGCCACAAAAGCGCGGTGGGCTTCTATGTAATCTGGACCGACCCGGTAGCCCGCCACTGCGGATGCGTACTTACCCTCGTAGGCGCCTGAGCCACGCACGAGACGCGTGAGTCGTTTGGTATCCCGCGCGACGGCCCTCCGTATCGTGATCGGCTGGCTGATCGGGGAAGTGCGTGAACTCATCGGGAGAGTATTTCGCACCGGGGAGTGCCTTCCTGCGGCGGGTCGGCTGTTCGGGCAGGCGTTCCTGCACCGCTCCCGGGAACCACTCGCCAAAGCCCCGATTGGCCACGTCACTGCCGCCGAATCGGCCGTCCGCCAACAGCAACTGGACGTCCGAACCGCTGCGAGAGAGCTGGAGAACGGGTGGTCGACGGCTGCTCTTCCTGAGCCTGCCGTGGCGAAGCCGAGCCGGTACAGGATGATTTCGGTGTGGCCTCGTAAGGCGGATCATCCTCGACCTGTCCGCCGCTGGGAGCGCATCGCCAAGGACACCATCGCGGCGGTGCAGCGCGCCTGCACCGCCGCCGACGAGCTCACCGAGGCGGTCGAAGACGCCTTCCCCCGACACCCGGACGCTGAGATCATCCTCAGCTTCCCCGTTCCCGGCGTGCAGCTCGGCGCCCGTGTGCTCGCCGAGATCGGAGACGACAAGACCCGCTTCGCGGACGCTCGCGGCCTGAAGTCATACGCAGGTGCCTCTCCCATCACCAGGGCCTCCGGGAACAAATCAACTGCCACCCGCAGGTGGGTGACAAACAATCGCCTCAACCACGCCGGCTACCTTCGGGCCTTCGCCTACATCACGGCCTCACCCGATGCCAAGGCCCACCACCGGCGCCGCCGTGACGACCACGGAGACGCCTCCCTGCCCGTCTCACTCTCGGCGCGCGCGGATCACGGGTGAGCTATCCTCCGCGCATGCGCGGACAGTTCACCGGCTGGCCGGAACAGGCCATGGACGTGTTGTGGCAGCTCCAGGGCGAACCGACTCACGCGACCCGCGAGCGCTACCGCGCGGACCGCGAACGCCTGGTCCGGCAGCCGATGATCGCCCTGCTCAACGAGGTCGCAGACACCGACCCCCGGTACGAGGACTTCTCCGTCTGGCACTACCGCACCGACTCCTGGTGGTGGCAACACCAGGGCGCGGTGATCCGGCTCGGCCGCAAGATCGAGATCGGTCTCCGGTTCTCCCTGGACGGCCTGCGGATCCAGGGCGCCTGGTGGTACCCCGATCCCGGCCAGGTGGACATGTTCCGCAAAGCCGTGGCCTCCGAGGGGAGCGGCCGCGAACTGTCCGCGATTGTCGAGGACGTGCGGAAGAAGGGCTACGACATCTCGGGGGACGTGATGAAACGCCCCCCGCGCGGCTATCCGACGGACCACTCCCGTACGAACCTGCTGCGCCACCGTTCGCTGATCGCCGCCCGTCCCCTCGGCTGCGAGCAGTGGCTGCACACCCCAGAGGCGGTCGACCGGGTCCTCTCGGCCGCCGCCGACCTGGACGCCCTGCTGATGTGGCTGGTCCGCCACGTGAAGCGCGCCGCCTGACATCACAAGGGCGCCACGCGGCACGGGAGCAACCACGCCCGTACCGCCGGCCCCCGCTCTCTGACGGTGATGTGCACTTTCAGCGCCGACCGGTCGTCCATCGCCCAATAACTGTCCGTCACCTCGGCCAAGGGGGGCGGCACCGGCGAAGATGGACCCCGGATCGAGGGCCCCGCAGAGCGCATCCGGCAGGAGTTTGGGGTATGCAGGCGCGGACCGGGGCGATGCCCCCGCGCAGCGTGATGTTGTGGTCGAACATCCGGCGGCACAGCGACCTGTGCATTCCCCGCCGTACGGCACCCCCACCGCTCGGGGCGGTACCCGTCGTCCGAACCCGTGGTGACTCGCGATGCGATCAGCGCGACGTGCCTTCCGTCGGGAGTGAAGGCGACGGGCCGCCACACTGGCCGACGGTCACCTGCCCGATAAGCCGCTCGGCCGGTCCCGGTCGATGCGCCACAACTGCAGTTTTCCGTTGCTCTGGTGGATCGCGAGCAGTTTGCCGTCCGCCCGGAACGCGACGTGTGCGGAGTCGACGTCCGCCGCGAGGCGCCGTGCCCACAACGGGGTGGGGTGGGCCGGGTCGGTGACGTCCAGCTCTTAAGCTGCAGCCCGGCGGTCGGCCGGGTGTTCTTCGTTTTCGTCAGCGGCGAGTCGTCGGTGATGAGTGTCTTGCCGTCCGGGGAGAATGCCAGTTCCTGGGAGGTCGTATTGATCTGAGCGACCTGTCGTGTGCAGCGTGTGCACCACGGGGACTTGCCGTGCAGGCGACGAGGACGGGGCCGGGATCGCCTGGCAAGAAGCGAGGCCCGGTTCGCCGTGTGGCCGGTCGGAAGTTGAGGGTTGACGGCCTGAGTTAACGTCGATAACTTATCGTCCTTAACTCAGATGGGAGCAGCCCGTGCCCACACTCGCAGCCGAAGACGTCTACGCGCTCGCGCCGTACGCCAAGACCCTCGGAGTCGAGTTCGACGAGATGACGGCAGCCGGCGTTCGAGCCACGCTGGCACACGATCTCTCGCTCTCCACGGTGGGCGGTGGCCTCCATGGAGGAGCGTTGATGGGACTCGCCGATGTGAGCGGTGCCGTGTGCGCCGCCCTCAACGGTCCGGTCGGCGCCGCACCGGCCACCGTGGAGTCGACCACGCACTTCCTTCGGCCGGCACACACAGACGTCGTCGCGACAGCTCGCCCCCTGCGTGTGGGGCGCAACACCGTCATCGAGGTCAACGTGCACGACGCCAAAGGCGACCTGTGCGCCCGGGTGACCCAGGTGGTCACCGCCGTCAAACCGAAGACATCCTGATGTCGCTCTCTCCCGAAGGCCCGTTGCTTTGACCGGCTCCCGCGTTCGCGCCGCCAAGGGCCAAGGCGGCCAGCTCCGCGACCAGCTTCTCGACATCGCCGGTCAACTGCTCGAAGACGGTGGTGCCGACGCTCTTACGATTCGCGCTGTGGCGACAAGCGCGGGAGTCACCCCGCCGGCCGTCTACCTCCACTTCGCCTCGAAGAGGGAGCTCGTCCACGCCACGTGCCTGCGTGTGTGGAGTTCCCTGTTCATCGAGTTGGAAGCAGTGTCCCGGAGGGTCCCGGATCCGGTGACGGCGCTCTACGAAATTTGCGTCGCCTACATTGCATTCGGACTTCGCCATCCCTCCCAGTACCGACTGGTGATGGATGGCGAGGCCACCGAAGCCAGTCGCCAGAACGAGGACGCGTGTTTCCGCTATTTCCGGGACAAGGTCGCAGCCTGTGCGGATGCCGGAGTACTGGTGGAGAGCACCACCGAAACCGCCAGACTGCTGTGTGCCGGTGTGCACGGCGCGGTCTGTCTCCTGATCCACCAGGAACATGACGCATGGCCTGCGGACACCACTCGCTATGCCACCCGGGCGGCATCCTCAGCCGTGCACGGCGCTCTTGTCACCGCATCTCACGCGTCCCGGCCCTCGATGTCCGCCGTGATGCGGTCGGGCTGAACCAGGTTCGAAGACGGACTCTCGTTCCGAGCGGCACGCGGCGCCCAACTCAGCGGAGCCGCGCCGTACTTCGCCGCGCGGCCATCACCGGAGCGAGCATGTCCTCTCAAAGGTCCAGCCGGGACAGACGGAACTCCCACACCTCGGCCGGCACCAGCCGCTCAACGATTCCCACGCCGAAAGGCAACCGAGCCCGCCAATTGAGATGACCTCTTTCGACCGTGCCCTATGTGGCGAGGCGGACGTTGACTCGGCATGGATACCCCTCTCGTTCTCGCCAGACAGCAGCGGCGTCCGGTCGGAAGTGGGCAGGGACGGCCGATGCGGAGCCAGTAGGCGGCAGACGAGGACGGATGTGACCAGGATGCGCTGAGATGACTCGATTCGCCGCAATCCACAGGCAGTTGGGGCCGCTATGGGCAACATGATCACATCGGAGTCAACCGACGGGACCGGTACTACCGAGCGGGTGGACGGTCGACGCGACGCCGCGCCCCGTGCAGACCACCCCGGGACTGCCGAGGACCGGTTCCGAAGCCTGCTGGAAGCGGCTCCCGATGCCATGGTGATCGTGGACGACAGCGGCACCATCCGACTCGTCAACGCCCAGACCGAAGCCCTCTTCGGCTACCAACGTGACGAACTCCTCGGCCGGCCAGTAGAGATACTGATTCCGGGAAGGTTCCGCGCGCAGCACGCCGCCCACCGCGACGGGTACTCCGCCACCCGTCAGGTGCGTGGCATGGGAGCCGGGCTCGAACTCCACGGACTGCGCAAGGACGGCAGCGAGTTCCCCGTCGAGATCAGCCTCAGCCCCCTGGAGACCGCCGACGGCCTCCTCGTCTCCGCCGCCGTCCGCGACGTCAGCGAGCGCAAGGACGCCGAGGAGCGGTTTCGGGCGCTGCTGGAAGCGGCCCCGGATGCCATGGTGATCGTCGACGACACCGGCACCATCCGACTCGTCAACGCCCAGACCGAGGCCCTCTTCGGCTACCGGCGCGACGAACTCCTCGGCCACCCGGTGGAGTTGCTCATCCCGCACCGCTTCCACGCCCACCACACCCGGCACCGCGAGGACTATTCCGCTTCCCGTCAGGTGCGGCCGATGGGCGCGGGACTGGAGTTGCACGGACTACGCAAAGACGGCGGCGAGTTCCCCGTCGAGATCAGCCTCAGCCCGCTGGAAACCGCCGACGGCCTCCTCGTCTCCGCCGCCGTCCGCGACGTCAGCGAACGCAAAGCGGCCGAAGCGCGGATCAACGAGCTCGCCGCGCTCGTCGAGTCCTCCCAGGACGCCATCCTCGCCAAGACCCTCGACGGCCGCATCACCTACTGGAACGCCGCCGCCCAACGACTGTACGGATACACGGCCGAGGAAGCCATCGGCCGGCATGTATCCATGCTGGCGCCGCCGGAGCGCAAGGACGAGATCACCCTGCTGCTGGAGCGACTGCGCAAGGGCGAGAAGATCGAACATTTCGAGACGCTCCGCCTGACCAGCACCGGAACCATGCTCGACGTCGACGTCACCCTATGGCCCACGCGCAGCCCCGACCGCACCGTCATCGGTGCCTGCGCCATCATCCGCGACATCAGCGACCGCAAACGCGCCGAGGCCGAACTCACCGCCCTGTACGAGCAGCAGAAGCACATCGCCCTCACCCTGCAGCGCAGCCTCATGGGCACCCCGCCCGCCATCCCCGGCCTGGAAGCTGCAAGCCGCTACCGGCCCGCCACCCAGGGCGCCGGCGTGGGCGGCGACTGGTTCGACCTCATCCCGCTCGGCGCCGGCCGGGTGGGCATCCTCATCGGCGACGTCATGGGCCGCGGCCTGGAAGCGGCTTCCGTCATGGGCCAATTGCGCTCCGCCGCCCATGCCCTGGCCAAGACCGGCATGCAGCCCCGCCAGCTCATGCAGGCCCTGGACGCGGTCGTCACCGACCTCGACGTCCCCGACCAGCTCGTCACCTGCTGCTACCTGGTCATCGCCCCGGACTCCGGATCCGTGACCGTCTGCTCGGCCGGCCACCTGCCCACCCTCATAGCCACCCCCGGCGACGGCGTCCACCGGCTCACCTCCCCCGTGAACGCCCCGCTCGGCGTCGGCGACATCCTCTACCAGCAGGCCGGCGCAGCCATCCCGCCCGGAGCCACCCTCGTGCTGTACACCGACGGCCTCGTTGAGACCCCCGGCAGCGACATCGAGGACGAGATCGACAAGCTCACCAAAGCCCTCGACGACGCCTTCACTCGCACCCGCCGCCTCGAGGCCACCGCCGACCACGTACTCGCCGCCCTGCTGCCGGACGCCGAGGGCCACGACGACGACGTCACCCTGCTCCTGGCCCAGCTCCCCGCCTCACCGCTGGCCACCGCCAGCGTAGAGCTGCCCGCCACGGCCTCCGCGGTCGCGGCGGGCCGCTCGTTCGTGGTCGAGAACCTCACCGCCTGGGACTGCGCACCCGTAGCCGACGACGCGAGACTTCTCGTCTCCGAGATCCTCACCAACGCCGTACAGCACGCCGAGGGTCCGCTCGTCCTCCACCTGCGCCGCACCGCCAGCGACGTCGACGTCGAGATCAGCGACCTCAGCCCCCACCTTCCCCAGCCCCGGCTGGCCGCCCAGGACGAAGAGTCGGGACGCGGCCTCATCCTCGTCGACGCCATCGCCGACAGCTGGGGAGTCCGCCCCGACGAGCGGGGCAAGACCACCTGGTTCACCCTCCAACTGTGACCCACCATGTGGCATGGTTACCGTCGGCTCGTCCCGTCGCTCCCCCCGTGGCGGCGGGACGAGTCGTCGAAGCGCACGGGGTCGAGCGGTGCCGTCGTACGTCACCCCGCAGCCCCAGGTTCGGCGGTCAGCGGGAGGGACGGCTCCGGTCCAGGTCCATCCTCCCGCACTCCCGCACATGAGACGGGGCCGCACGGCCCGCCGGCGATCCTGGCCTCCGCGCCCCTGAACGGCGCGTACGTGGCCGACGCGCACCTGAACCGCGCGAGCCTGACCGCCGGCGCACCTGAACCGCGTGAGCCTGACCGCCGTGCCCAGCCGTGCTCCGCGCCCGGTTCAAGGCCTCTGTGCCGGCTGGACCACGGCTGCCCCAGTCCCGACCAAGCCTGCTACGGCCATCGCTGCGGCTGTCAGTCGTACACCACCGAAGCTCTTCGCGCGGGCCTGCTGTGCTTCCGCAGCCCCGCCTGGGCCCGGCGACACGGCCTCGATCGAGAGCGGGCTGCTCATCTCGCTGACACGGCGTCAACCCCCGTGGGAAGGTCGGCGGTGATCGATTCGGCAGACGGAGGGGCTTGCGTGGACGCACGGATGTGGGACGCACTGGTCAGCGTGGCGAAGGAGGCGTACACCTCCGGGCTCGGAGAGGGCACGGTTCCGCGCCCGCTCATCATGCCGCTGGTGGGCGGCGAGCTGGTCGGGATGATCTGGGCCCGCCCCCTCAAGGCCGGCGAGGACGCGCTCACCGGGATCGCGCAACTCGCGAACATCGCCGCTGCCGCCCGTGCGGACGAGGTCGTCCTCGTGTGGGAGACCCACGACGTCGCCACCGCCTGCCAGCTGCCCATCGTCGGCCCAACCCCGTGCCTGAACATGGTTCTCGCCACGCCGGACGGGCACGTGCTGCACCAATTCCCCTACACCGAGCAGCTCCTGTCCCGCAGCCCCGAGGGCTGGGCGTCAATCGCCCCCGACTGGAGGCCGGCCCCCGCGCCGCAGCCCGGCGTCGAGCTCGTGCCGCCCGTCCAGGCCGCGGTGAACTACGCCTTCATCCCCCTCGAGCTGAACCACCCCGACCCGTTCGGCGTCACCGTCGTGCTGATGGAAGAGGACGGCTACCGCGTGCGCCTCACGGAAGCCTTCGACCGCTGAGCCCGGCATGCCACCGCACGACCTGAGGGCCGGCCCCCAGGCTGACCGCCAACCGCCCGGATCGGGTGCTGTACCGGCCACGTCCCACCACGACGTTCGCTCCGGTCAGGCCAGATCGAGGCCGCTGAGCGCGATGGTCCAGTCCGTGACGATCGCACGCTGCGCCGCGGCGAGCGACACCCTGCCGGCGCAGACCGCGGTGTGCAGCTTGGTCTCCACCGGGTCCAAGCGACACCCTGCCAGCGCAGACCGCGGTGTGCAGCTTACGAGGCGGCGTTGAGCCGCTTCTGCTTGCCCGTCACATACGTGGAAGGACGCACCTCGGAGGTGTAGCCGCCCCTGCGGCAGATCGTCGACTTCAGGTTCGCCTGCGTCACCGCCGGGGAGATCGCACCCGGCGTGCACTTCGGATCCGCCAGCGGCTCCCCGCGCTCGTAGCGGTAGTGACACGAGCCCGCGGCCGGCTGCTCTTGCACCGTGTAGTGCTCCTGCGGGCCCGCCCCCACCGCGACCGCCCGCCCCCCGCCGGCCGGCGCGGCCGAGCCCGCTGCTCCCGCCAACGGGCTGCGGCTTTCCGACGACGTCGACGTGCCGAGCGAGACGGACTTGCAGCCCGCCAGCAGCAGGCAGACGCATCCGCACCGGCCACCGGTGGTGACACACCCGTTCTCCTCCCCCGCCGGATCCGACGCACGGGGCGAGGGCGCAACGAGCCGGACGACCCGCGCCTCGGGATCGCGCGGCACACAGCCGTCCGCGCCGCCCGCCACCGCACGCGCCCCGGCCGCGGTTCGGCAGCGTGTTGGAGGCGTGGTCCCAGGACGCGTTCGAGGTGTGGGGGGATCTGGGTGAGCAGGCCGCGGAGTCGGTTGCTCAGGCGGGTGGCCTCGCCGGGCAGGTCGTCGTCGAAGCCGACGGGCCTCGGAGTCGAACATCAGCTGGCATCCACGGAGTTGACGGGAGGCAGCAGGCCGTCGCCGGGCCACAGGCACGCTCCCGCCTCCGCCCAGGCCAGGTGTTTGCCGACCTCGACGAGGACCTCGACACGGTCGGCCAGCCCGTACGTGCAATGGGCCCCGGACGTGGGGTCGACGGCGCGGATCTCGCCGTGCGGACCGTTGCACACCAGGGCGCGAGGGATTTCAGGTAGGCCCAGGCCCAAGGCGTCGCAGTCGTGGTCGCGGAACAGCTGCAGGAGATCCTCGATGACGGCCTCCCAGTTGGCGACCTCCGGCCAGCGCGCGCCGCCGTCCAGTTCGTGGGTGAGCGTGGACAGCGGCACGATCTCACCCGGGCATCGTCCTTGGGTGAGTAGGTCGTGAATGCGGGCGCCGTCGGGCTGGAGCACCTGCGGTTGGAGCAGTGAGCCGGCGACGACGACGCTGGTGTTGACCTCTTGGGTTCCGGGGCCGGGGTAGTACGGCTCGTGCGCGAAGAGTAGGTAGACATCCATGCAGCGAACCGCCGTGGGGCGGGTTCGGGCTGGGGCATGCGGAGGGCTCCCTTCAGCGGGGATGTGCCGGGCGGGTGCGGAGGTGTCGGATGGATGGGTGGGCGGACGCCGGGCGGCCTCGGGTCCCCCACGGGCCGCAGTTCGCTGGACTGGTCTGTGTTGACCGGGCCGTCCTGGGTGGCGGGGTGCTTGAGGATCTGGGTGACCTGGTGGGCGCGTCGGCGCATCAGCCGCTCGCGGGCGATGAGTTGGCCGGAGAACGTGCGGGCGCCTGGGGTCTGGAGCAGGTCGGCGGCGTCCCACAGCACGTGCTGGCCGACCTCGGCCGAGCGGCGCGCCTCGCAGCGGTCGCTGTCCGCGGCGGCCTGGACGAGAAAGGTGTGCCAGGCCGCGAGGCGCTGCAGGTAGCGGCAGGGCCCGTCACCTTCGACCACGCGGACGTGCTCGTCGGCCCGGGCATCCAGCCGGTCGGGCAGGTGCTCCGCAACCAGCGGGGCCAGGAGCATCGCCGACAGGGTGACGTCCAGCGGAACTCCGTGACGGGTGGCGAACACTCCGACGATCAGGCTGACGAGGCCGACGACAGTGACGGACAGCCCCAGGGACACGCGGCTGGTGTGGGGCAGGCCGATGCGCCGGCCGGGACTCTGGTCAGCCAGCGCAGCGCCAGGCGCTGCAGGCGGGTCGCGGCCGGGGTGAGCACCCCGACCTGATGAGGAAGCCCGGGCGGGCTGCCCTCTGCGGGGACGGCCCAGGCGAGCCATCCCCACCAAGTGGGCTCGTACACCAGCACGGCCCCGCAGGCGGCCGAGCAGGAGTGGCCACGCACGTGGCCACTCCGCAGGACGCGGGCACGTTCCTTCTCCCACCGACCCGGGTCACGGGTGAAGGGGCCCTCGTGGTGCGCGGCCACGGCCGGCAGCGGTGTGCGCAGAGGGTCGGTCACGGGCTGTTTCCCTCCGGTTGGTTGGTCAGGCGGAGGCACACGTCGTGTAGCGGCCCTCGCCGTCGGGGTGGGCTCGCTTGCGCGTCGGTCCGCGGCAGGTGCTGCACAGCGGCCAGCCGAGGCAGGTCGGGCAGCAGTCCTCGCCGGGAGCCGTTGCGGGATGACCACAGTCGGCGCATTCGACGAACACCCGGTAGGCCAAGGCCTCGTTCACCGAGCGGGCGGCGGCGGAGCCGGCCACCGAATGCGGCGACGGCGGGGTGTCCCAGGCGGGCGTGTCGTGGCGGCCGACCGCGCGGGCGGACGGCGGGTAGGCCTGGGTGACGCGCAGCCGGGCGGCGATGATCGCGCCGATGGAGGTGCGTACCGGGTTCGGCAGCGGCCGGCCGGTGATGACGTGCCGCAGCTGGCCGGCGCTCCAGCCGGCCTCCAGCATCACGCTCGCCACACGGCCCTGATCGGTCAGCGCCGGCCCGGACAGCAGCAGTTCGGGACGGGCCGCCCCGATCTGAAGCAGCAGCCGAATGCCCGCGTGCATCGCGTCGGCGGGCGGCGCCGGGGAGGCCGTCGCATGGGCGGGGGCCGTCCGTGCGTTCGGGGGCGCGGCGCCGCCGCTGCGGTCGCACGGACGGAGGGGGCTGGTCTTCTGCTGGTTGGTCTTCTGAACGATGGTGTTCTTACGGCCGGGACAGCCAACACTGGCTCAGCCCATCCTGGATAACCCGACTCTGGTGGTGAGCTGGGGCTTTGCAGGGCGGGCAGGTCGGTGATGACGTACCGGGCCTGCCCGAGCGTGCCGTCGGGATGACGGTCGCGCTCGCGCAGCAGAAAGCCGGGGTTCTCCAGTTCCTGCAGGCCGCTGCGCACAGCGTCGACGCATTCGCGGCCGTGCCGGGCCAGATCGGCGACGGTGCCCTGCCAGCCCTCCCGATGGGTACTGAGGCAGCCGAAGATCTTCTTCGCCTTGAAGGAGATCCGGCCGTCCCGAAACAGCGCGTTGGCGATCTGCGTGAACCCATCCCCTGCCATCACCCCGCGACGTTCCCCGGCTGCGAAGCCGCTCATCCCTTGATCCACAAGTCGGAAGTATTGCTCCCGTTCCCGGAGCAGGGGCCTATTCCCCTGAGGCTTCCGGCGTCTACGAGCCTCGATGTCCATTGCCACCTCTGAGCTGAGGTGTTGCAACGACCACTAGAGCCCAGACCACCACCCCCACCACAAGGGCTGGGGAGGCCAGCGCAATCGCGGCTGCGCACACCGCCTGCGCAGCCGCGGACGGGCGATGCGCAATGGGCCTGGACAACCGACCGAGGATCGTGCGCAATCGGGTTGTGCGGAGCCACAGCGCACTCGCACCCAGGTTTCGTGATCTTCGGCTGCGCAGCTCTGGGTCGTCCACCGCGCAGGTGCCTGCGGCGGGCCGGGCGGCTTCCGTCGCCGCATCGGAGTGCGGGATCCGGTGACCGCGTAGGCCCGCCGCTACCCAGCGGCGGCCGGCCCCGGGAACCTGAGCGCGCCGCGTTGGCCCTGGTCTGCCCGTGGAGCCGTGGTTGGGGTCATGGTGCACTGGCTTTCGGCCCGACCATGACCCCAACCACGGGCATCGTGTCCCCATCGTGACCGTGGTCCGAGGTTCATGGTCGACGGCCGGGCCGGAGGCGTTGGATTTCCCCAAGGTCAGCAGGCACAGTTCCTGACCTGGGAGTTTGACCATCCCCTGACAAGCAGGCCGCAGAACAAGGCCGCCGCTCCAATGTCGCGGCCGACCCCCTCGCCCTGACCGCCGCCGCCACCTCCACCCCGACCACAGTCCAGGCGGCCACCCCCGCCAAGCCCACCACCGTGCGCACCACGGCGCCCGCCGCCGACCCGGCCGGCTACGCGCAACTGTTCGTCAGCGCCTGGCTGCGCAGCAACGCCGCTGAGGCGACCAGTGCGCAGACGCGGCGTGCGCAGTCACTCGCGCCGGACAGCCAACTGCCCAACCCGGTAGCGGGTGCGCACACGACGCCGCAGTCGGTGACCGCGGTGCGCAGCACGCAGCGCGGCGACGGCGCGTGGTCGGTGACGGTGGCCGGGCCCTCCGAAGCAGTGCCGTCCGTCGGCCTGATCGGCTGCAGCGTCATGGCTTTTCTCGTTACTCCACAGCGCGGCCGATGAGTTTGTGGCTCCCGGCCGGTCCAAGCTCGTGACACCCCAGGAAAGGACACCGCCATGTCGGAGCTTCTCGTCGACTTCATCACCTCCCTCGACGGCCACGCGTCGGGAGAGGGCTGGCCCGGGTTCTGGGGCCTCGAGGGCCCGGAGTACCTCGAATGGCTCGGCAAGCAGCCCGAGGCCACCTACCTGATGGGAGCGAACACCTACCGCCTGATGTCGGGCTTCGCCGCAGGCGAGGTCCCCCATGGCCAAGACGAGTTCAGGCCCGAGGAAGAGGCGTCCGTCGACGAGCTCACGCAAGCGTCCAAGGTGGTGTTCTCCTCCTCGCTCGAGGAGCCGCTGACGTGGGCCAACTCCACGCTCGTCCGCGACGACGCCGTCGACGCGGTCCGCGCGATGAAGTCGAGCGGCTCGGGGCTCCTGAGCACGATCGGCAGCCTCAGCCTGTGCCGGTCCCTGCTTCGAGCCGGACTCGTCGACCGCTTCCGGGTCGTGATCTTCCCGGTGATCACCGGGGCCACGGGCGAAGAACGCATCTACGACGGCTATCCGGACGTAGCCCTCGAGATGATCGAGCACCGCACCTTCGACGGCCGCATCCAGCTGGTCGAGTACAAGCCCCGCGTGCTCGAGCACCCGCCGCTCGGCGTCCCTGCGTGACGTCGCCCCGTCCGCCGGTCTGGACGGCCGCCAGGCCGGCGCCGGCGGGCGCGGAGCAAGACCCAAATGGGGGGCGAACGGCCAACGTCAGGACGCCCGGTCCACGTCGTCGCCGCGCAAGGGTGTCGGCAGGTTGGCCGACATGCCGCCCATCGATGCTGAGGACACCCTCGACGACGAGATGTGCGCCCCGGTCGTCAACGAGGCGACCGGCAAGGTGCGGGTGCTGGCCGAGCGGTGTGCGACGTGCACCTTCCGGCCGGAGAACCCATTCCGCGCCACGATTCCCGGGCCGGTCCGCGACCGCTGATCGCCGATGCCGTGGCGGCTGAGGGGCATGTGACGTGCCACCCGACCCTGCTGAACAACGTCACCACCAGCCAACTTGCACTACGCAGGCCCGACACGACTGAACTTCAGTCGCGCGAACCCGAGTGATGCCCACCTTGCCGACGCCCAGATCGAAAGCGCCGATCTCAGCAATGCCCTGCTCTGCAGGGCAGATCTCACCAGAGCAATACCGGCCTACGCGATTCTCGACGGCGCCGAGCTTGAGCAGGCGAACCTGGCCGACGCCGCCCTTGAGAATGCGGAAGTGGAGGCTGGGCTGTCCGGTGGCAGTCCGCACGGCCCGAAGTGGGCGATGCCCTGGGAGCAGGCCCGGCCGGCACCGTCCACCCACCGGCCGCAGTGGGTCACGAACAGTCCGCCTTCGGGAATGCGCCACTACTCGTCCTCGGGGCGCTGCCGCGCGGCCCATCCCGCTGCGACTTCGGCGTACCAGTCGGTGCGCGGCTGACTCGGGGTCACCGCCCGACCGCCTGCTTCTGGAAGGGGAGGGCCGCGAGGGAGGACCGGTGACCCTTGGGGGTCTGACGGATGGGCCCGCCGCAACCGTTGCAGGGCCGGGATCCGGTCGGCATCGCCGCCTCCCTGAGCAGAGTCCCTCCTTGCTGCCGGGCGGCCTGCCGCCAGTAGTGGGTACCAGGCAGGCGTGCAGAGCGCGCGAGGAACGCCTCATCGGCATACCGCGGGTCCAGCTGGTGGTCGTAACGGACGGCGATGTGGCTGTCCTCCCAGTCGCCCCAGTTCATGGCGGCCTGTGCCGGACCGCGGGATCGGGGCCCGCGCAGCAGTCCTCCCTGGTGGAGGGTGGATGATCCGGCTATCGGCTGGGGAGTGATCGGGGCAACCCGAACCACGGGAGCACGCTGTTGTCGAATCGCGTCATGGCGCAGATCCGGTCGCCGGTGAGAGTGAGGACGTAGAGGCCGACCCCGTGGCGGAGGCCGTTGGGGCTGCGCAGGTAGGCCCCGAATGCCGGCTGACCGTTGGCTCGCGATGGGACGAGGTCGAACCTGCGGCCGGCGCCGAACAGGCCGGCGCAGAAGCGGGCCACGACGTCCCGCCCCTGGTATTCGAAGGACATCGGCGGCATCGACATGAAGACATCGTCGGTCAGGAGGGCCACCAGTGCACCGACATCGGCGGACTCCCACGCGTGGACGAACTTCGCCACGATCGCGTCCTCGGCGGGTGAGCCCACGGCCGGAGGCGGCGGGTGGTCGGCGACCGAGGGCAGGCGGCGCTGCAGACTGGCGCGCGCTCGTTTGAGGGCACTGTTGACCGAATCGACGGTCGAGTCCAACATGCCGGCCACCTCGCTGGCCTGGAAGCCCAGGACATCGCGCAAGACGAGCACGGCAACCTGGCGGGGCGGCAGGACCTGAAGGGCGGTCACGAACGCCAGCGAAATGGACTCCGTCTCCTCGTAGCGGGCCTCCGGGCCGAGCGACACCTCGACCGCACCCTCCAGGAGGGCACCAGGAAACGGCTGCAGCCATACGACCTCGCCGAGCCGGGTCGGCTCTGGCGGTTCGACCCCCGGCACGTCCCACTCCTTGGCCGCGCGTCGACTGGCCGCACGGCGCGCGTCGAGACACCGATTGGTGGCGATCCGGTACAACCAGGTGCGCAGCGAGGCGCGTCCCTCGAACCCGCCGAGGCTTTGCCAGGCGGTCAGCAGCGTGTTCTGGAGGGCGTCCTCGGCGTCCTCGAAGGATCCGAGCATGCGATAGCAGTGCACCTGCAGCTCCCGAAGGTACGGCTCGGTCAGCTCCCCGAACGCCTGCCCGTCCCCGGCCCGCGCCCTTGCGATCAGATCGGCTGCCGCCATCCTCATCGTCACCTTCATCCCGCGTCTCGCCACCCTTTCCATCCTGTATAGGCGCCGGCCGAGCGGCGAACTGGGCGGTCGCGCGCCGCCCAGTTGCCCAGCGCCGCGGCGCCAATACCTGCGTAGCCGACGGCAACGCAGGCCCGGAGGAGGAGCGGAATGGGAAAGATCGTGATGAGCGGACCGCAGAACGTCTCGCTCGATGGAGTGGTCCAGAACCCGGACGGTCAGGAAGGCTTCGAGCTGGGCGGGTGGTTCGTCCAGTTCGGGGGCAAGGATCTCGAAGAGTGGAACAAGGTCGCGCTCGAGGAAGCACTACGTGCCGAGGCATGGCTGCTGGGTCGCAAAAGCTACGAATTCTTTGGGGCGCGGTGGCGGCCGCGGAGTGGCGAGCTTGCGGACCGGTTGAACAGCATGCCCAAGTACGTCGTGTCCTCGACTCTCGAGGAACCCGACTGGAACAACTCGACGGTTGTGAAGGGCGACGTGGTGACCGAGGTTTCGAAGCTGAAGCAGCAGCTCGACGGAGAAATCGTCGTCCCTGCCAGCTATCGGCTCGGGCGTACGCTCATCGAGCACGGCCTCGTCGACGAGGTGCGGCTGGTCGTCTTCCCCGTCGTGCTCGGGGCTGGCGAACGGTTCTTCGACGAGGTCAGCGGCAAGAAGAGCATGCGCATGATCGGCGCCAAGACCATCGGTGACGGCCTGGCCTTCCTCACCTACGCGTTCGTCCAAGACGACTAAGTAGGGTCGGGGACTGGCGCGGTGGCTGATGCCCCGTTTCCAGTCCCCGCCGCTTCAAACCGTGCATGCAGTTCTCCCGCACACGGCTTTCCGACATCGTTCACCGGCTGGCATGCGCCGTTGCCCTGTGCACGTTTCCGGTAAGGCGGTAGACACCGAGCCGGGTGATCCACCCATAAGTAAATCGGGTGGTCCAGTTCCTGCCCGCAAGTCCGTGTTTCGTGCTGGCGAAGATCGCCAGCCGTTCGTGGACATAGCCGTCGACTACGTTGAACTTCCGTCCGGAGTTCCCGTTACGGAAATACGCCGCCCAGCCCCGCAGGACCGGGTTGAGATCGGCTACCACGGCGGATACCGGCCGCTCAGTCTTCGAACGAGCGGTCGCCGCACGGACTTTGTCCCGCAGTACCCGCATCGCTCTGGCCGAGGGCCAGCGCTGCAAGTAGTACCTACCCCGCCATCTCCACGACTCCATCTTCCGGTGGTGGAAGCCGAGAAAGTCGAAGCCCTGCCCACCTCGCGTGAGGCAGACGATACCGGTCTTCTCAGGATGCAATCGCATCCCGAGCCGTTCCAGAACTCGCGCCGCCAATTCACGGGCCTGTTCGGCCCGATGCTCCGTCGGCGACAGGACTACGAAATCATCGCAGTACCTCACCAGCGTCCCCAGCCGACGACCTTCGTTCTGCCACTCCTCGTCGAGAACGTGCAGCGCGATATTTGCCAGCAATGGGGAAATCGGTGAGCCCTGAGGGGTTCCCGCCCCGGTGGGCGAGGTCACCCCGCCCTCCAGGACTCCCATCCGCAGCCAGGCCCGGATCAGCTTCAGCATCGGCCGGTCCACCACACGCCGCGCCACCTGGGCCATCAGCGCCTCATGGTCGATCGTGCCGAAACAGTCGCGGATATCGGCCTCGAATACCCACTCCCGCCGCTGGTTCGCGGCGACGCGGACGGCTTCGCACGCGTCGATCGCGGACCGCTTCGGCCGGAATCCGTAGCTCGCCTCGGTGAACTGAGCCTCGAATACTGGTTCAAGGACCATTTTCGCAGCCGTCATCACCACGCGGTCCGCCACGGTGGGGATCGATAGCGGCCGGAACTCCCCCGGCCGCCCAGGTTTGGGAATCTGGACCCGTCGCAGTACTGACGGACGATACGTATGCGCCCGCAGTCTCTGCGAAAGGTCCTGGAGGAATGCATCCACTCCCGAGGTCTCCACCGAGTCGACGGTCATGCCGTCCACGCCGGGGGCACCCCGGTTTGCGCACACACCGGCCCACGCCCGCCGAAGAACGTCCATGCGGTGGACATGGCCATACAAGGCGTGAAACCGGCGTTCGGGTTCTTGCTCGGCACAGCGGTAAAGCGTCCGTTGCAGAGTTCGGACCTTGTCCAGAGGACGGCGGCCCGGTCCTGCGGCACCTTCCTCCCGGCGGATGGAACTAGCCGAAACGGCACTCATCCGGGTCCCTTCCTGTTTTCGAATCGCCTCGATGAAGCAGGGGCCCTTCGCTCCTGACGGGTTGTGTTGTCCCGCCGATCGTCACTACTACGACCCCCTCCGACTGCCTCTCGGCAACCTGCCATTTCCCGGTTCTGCCGGTTATAGGAAGGCCACGCTTCCCGGGCCGCAATACCCGGGGCCGAGGAGGCTCTCTCCAGTTCCCAGGACAACCTTCCGACCATTCCACGCCCCTTACGCCGGGAGGTTCTTCGACGACCGCTCCAGGTCCGAGATCGTCTTCCGTGGCCTTCGCCAATCAAGCACAGGCTCGGCTCCTCCTTGGCCCGCCCGCGGGCGGGGGTTAAATGACGACGCTGCAGGCTTCACTTCATGTTGCGGACTGGTCGGTCGCACGCCCCCGAGGGGCGCTTGTCACTCCACTTCGACGCCACCATTTCGGGCGACGCCGGGAGTCAGCTACCGGGGACCCTGGCGTCTCCCCGGACCGGACTTCCACCGGCTGGCTATCCTGAGCTTGTCGCCCGGTTACATCGTTCACATCCCTTCTGAACTGGGAAGACGTCCGGACTGCTGGACGTACGCTTGATACTTAACCCTTCAATCGGATGTGTTCTCCGAGGGTGTCGGCCCGTTTCACGGTCTTGCCGACATCGTGCCTGGTGGCGGGGCGTTTGTTCTTGGAACCGAGCGGGCGGCCTGGGCCGGGGTGGGAGGGCTAAGCCGCAGCTGGCCGCTGCCCTCGCGGTCCGCGGGAAGCAGGCGGGCTTCGGCTGCCGGGCGGTGGTCGCCGACTGCGCCTACTCCGTCAGCGACGACTGGTACCTCGCACTGCGCGCGGCCGGCCTGGCCTACGTGGTCGCGCTCAAGCCACACCGCGGCACCTGGGCCCGGGCCGACCAGCCGCACACCCCCACCGACGCCGCCCACACCCTGACCCGGCGCGATGCCAAGCATCCCGGCGACTGGACAGCCGTGGAACGTCACTTCCGCGACGGGCACACCGAGACCTGGTGGGCCGCCGACGCCCGCCTGGGCGGCTACGGCCCCCACTCACCCTGCCGCCTGGTCGTCGACACCACCGACCCGGCCACGCTGCCGGAGAAGGCCACCTGGTACTTGGCCACGAACCAGCCCCACCCCGACGCACCCCACGCCGCCACCCGCCCGCACCCGCCCGCACCCGCCCGCACCCGCCCGCACCCGCCCGCACCCGCCCGCACCCGCCGGCCAGCCTCGCCGAGATCGTCCGCCTCTACGGCTTGCGGCCATGGATCGAACAGAGCTACAAACAGATCAAGGACGAACTCGGCTGGGCCCACTTCCTCGTCCGCTCCGACCGCGCCATCCGCCGCCACCAGACCCCGGTCAACTGCGCCTTCTCCTTCTGCTGGGACCAGTGGTTCGCCCCACCCGGAGCCGTGGACGCCACCGCGCCGGATCCATGTCCCGACCAGGGGCCAGAGAGGGGGGCCAGACCAACCCCACCGGCCCCAACTGCCCTACTGGCCCAGGGCCTTACGCGCCATACGTTCCCGGCTCACCCCCGCCGTCACCCTCAACCGACGGTGGCGAGCCTGGACGGACAAGGACCCACCCTCCGAGCTCCAGGCCCTGATCGACGCGGTCACCATCGGACACGGCATTGACCTCTACTGCCGGATTTAACGAACTACCGGTAATGCTGGGTTCCGCTTTCACTGGGTATATGTCCTGGTGGCGGGGTAGTTGATGGTGCTCGGGGGCGGGTGCTGGACGATGGTTTTACGGGCACGGCCGGGGCGTGACGGGGACGAACGGGCCGTCGTTCGCCGATTGTCGCGGGCACGAAAGGCGCCGCGCGATGCAGTGATGCGGGCCCGGATGATCGAGCTGAGCTGGTCGGGGCTACGGGTGCCGGCGATCGCCGTGGAGCTGGACTGCAGCCAGAAGACGGTCCGGTGCTGGCTGCACCGCTTCAACCGCTCAGGCCCGCAAGGGCTGGAGGATCTGGGTGGGCAGGGCCGCAAACGGCGGATCACCGAGGAGGAACGATCTCGGATCATCTCCCTGGTCAAGACCGTGCCACCAGGGCGGCTGAGGTGGGAACCCGTCGGAGAACTGTGGGCCTTCGACGAGTCCGGACGGACCAGCCGAGTGGACTCTGGATTCCCTGGCCGCGGCGGCGCGGGCCGAGGGGATCGACGTGGGCCGCTCACAGGTCAGGCGCATCCTGCTCGCCGAGGGCGTGCGCTGGCGTCGTACCCGGTCCTGGACCCGCTCGAAGGACCCGGACTTCGTCCCAAAAGGACAAGGATCATCGGCCTCTACACCCACCCGCCCGACGACGCGACGGTGATCTGCGCCGACGAGCTGGGGCCTGTGATCCCGCGGACCTTCCCGCCCGCGCCTGCCTGGTCACCCGACGGGCACCGGATCAAAGCAGAACTCGACTACAGCCGAGGGCCGGAGAAGACCTGGGTCTACGGTGGCCTGCGACCAGCCGACGGCCAGGCCGTCACGATGACGGCGTCCTCCCGCAACAGCGTGTTCTACCAGCAGTTCCTGCAACTGGTCGAGGACGCCAACCCGGACGGGACGATCTGGATCGTCACCGACAACCTGTCCAGTCACAACAGCGTGTCCACTCGGACCTGGCTCGAGGACCATCCCCGCATCCACCATGCCTTCATCCCGGTGGGCGCGTGCTGGCTCAACCTGCAGGAAGGCTGGTGGCGCATCTTCCGCAAGGCCGCCCTCGCCGGCCGGTCATTCGCCAACCCCGACGACATCGCATACGCCACCACCCTGGCGACCGACCAGCTCAACGCCCATGCCAACCCCTGGATCTGGGGCAGACCTGCACCACCAACTCGCCCACTGCGGCGCCGATATGTGTACACCGTTTGAGGAACCCAGCAGTAACGCGGCAAGCTCCCGAAAGATCAGAAAGGGCCTCCGTTCCAGATCAGAGGCCCTTTCCCAGGCAAAGCCGCAGGTGGCGGCAGGCGAGTCAGGCTATACGCCGGGTTCTGAACGCAGTTGGACTCCTGCTTACTCGTGGCAATGCCAACTGAGTGGGGGCTGAAGCTGCGTTACCTGTCAGCAGACGGTTCCGTGGCGGCGATGCCGATGACAGGGCGTGAGGGACTGGTGCTGGTGGCGCTCGGCGGCTCGGTCGTAGTCGGTGCCGGGTTGGATGGAGTGACAGTGGTGGGCGGCGGGCTGGAAGGGGGCGGGGCCGGCGCCGTCTCGGTCGGCGTGGGCGTGGTCGGGGAAGGCGTGGGAGGGGAAGGCGTGGGCGGCGGCGTAGTGGGCGTGATCCCCGGGGCTGGAGTCGTCGGCCTGTGGGTGGGGACGGGGGTGCGGCTGGGCGGGTTCGAGGGGTGTGGCCTGGCCTCGGTTCGGGGGCCGTGGGTAACCGGGGGCAACTTCAGGCGGAAGTCCTCCACCGGTCGGCCTTTCAGAGCGGCGGTCATGTAGGCGGTCCAGATCTGCGTGGGAAAGGAGCCACCGTTGACCCGGCTGATGCCCGCCGCGTTGCCGAGGGAGATCCGGGTGTGGCTCGTGGGATTCTCAGCGAACATGGCGACCGAGGTGGTCAGTTGAGGGGTGTAGCCGACGAACCAGGCGGAGAGGTTGTTGTCCGTGGTGCCGGTCTTGCCCGCAGCGGGCCGGCCCAGAGCGGTGGCCAGGTAGCCGGTGCCTTCGGTGCTGACCACGTCCTTCAGGACCGAGGTGACCTCGTCGGCGGCAGTCCGGGTGAACGCCGGGACGGCCTCATGGCCGGGCAGGTCGTACGCCTTGTTGTGCCGGGAGAGCTGCTGCACCGGCCACGGCGCGATGCGCCGGCCGTGGTCGGCGAAAGTCGCGTAAGCCCCGGCCATGTCGAGCGGGCTGGGTGTGGCCACGCCGAGCGCTATGGCGGGATGGACGCCCATGTCGGGCGTGTCGGCGGGGAGCCCGGCGGAGATGGCGGCCTGGCGCACCCGGGCGAGACCGGCGTCGGCGCCCTCCTGCGCGTACACCGCGTTGACGGATTTCATCATCGCCCTGCGCAGACTGATCCGGCCGTAGTCACGGTCGTCCTCGTTGGGCGGGCAGTAGTGCAAACCGCGGGGCAGGCCCTGGACGCAGCGGCGGCTGGTGCCGTCGTAGCGGGTGTGAGGGGTGATGGCGTGGCCGTCCTGAGTGGTGGCGCGGTGCTGCAACGCGGCGGCGAGGTCGAACGGCTTGAAGGTGGAACCGACCTGCAGGTCGTGTCGGGTGGCGTCGTTGTAGGGCCGGACGGCGTAGTCGGGTCCGCCGTAGGCGGCGACGATCCTTCCGGTCGAGGGGTCCACGGACGCCGCGCCGACGCGGATGTCCTTGGCCTTGCGGGTGTCCGGCAACTGTCGCAGCCCCTTCTTCACCGCAGCGACCAGCGCGTTCTGGTCCTTCTTCACGAAGGTGGTGGTGATCTGCCAGCCGCCCGAGCCGAGCACGGCCTCGTCGACGATGTGATGGTCGATCAGGTACCGGCGGGCGATGTCGATCAAGTACCCGGCCTGACCGCTGAGTCCGGGGGTGGGCCGGGGCGTCCTGAGGACGGGGAATGTCATCCCGGCGCGCCGGCCCGTGTCGAGGTAGTCCAGCTCGACCATGCCATCCAGGACATAACTCCAGCGGGCGACGGCCGCGGCTCTGTGCGCCGGGGTTGCCGTGGAGACGTCGTAGATGCTGGGAGCCTTCAGCAGCGCAGCGAGGTACGCGCTCTGCGGGACGTTCAGCTGCGAGGCGCGGATGCCGTAGTACGCCTCCGCGGCGGCACGGATGCCGTAGGCGTTGCGGCCGAAGTAGCTGGTGTTCAGGTACCCGGCCATGATCGAGTCCTTGCTCTGTGTCTCATTGACCTTGATTGCGATAATGGCCTCCTTGGCCTTCCGGTCAAGGGTTCGTCCGCGGTCGAGGTAGTAGTTCCGAACGTACTGCTGTGTGATCGTGGAGCCGCCCTGCAACCCCTTGCCCGTGACGGTGTTCCAGGCCGCGCGCAGTGTGCCGCGGGCGTCCACGCCCTTGTTGGAGTAGAACGTCCGGTCCTCCGCGGCGACCACGGCATGCTGCATGTGGATGGAGATCTCCGAAAGCGGCAGCGATTCGCGGTTGATCGCGCCGGTGCGGCCGATCTCCGTGCCGTCGGCGTAGTAGTAGACGTTGCTTTCGCTCACGGCGGCGGCGTTGGGATCGGGTACCTGCACGGTTACGTACAGGGTGAAAAACGCCGTGCCAATGACAAGGAGCACGGTGAGCAGACCACTGAGCACCATGCGCCAGGTGGGGAACATCCTGCGCCACCAGGGCATCGCGTGGCGTGCGGCCTTGCGCATCTGTCGTGCGTGCCGACGAGTCCGTCTGGCCTTGCGCACTTGCTCACGCCAGGTGGCAACCGCTGTGCCGGTGGGCTCACTGTCCCCCTTGCTCATACCTGCGCCGCTCCTCAGGCCGGCAGAGTCGGGGGGTGCGCCTCGAGTGGCGCCGGACCGGACGCGGCGCGCCGCTCCGAAGTGCCGTAAATACCACTAATGCAATACTCTTTTCCCCTTTGTTGAAGAATCACGCCCGCGGGCACCTGACCTGCACCGGAGCTCAATGGGTGGACGGCACGTTTGGACATCCCGCAGGGCCGGGACCTGAACATCGTCCGCGTCCACCGCCGCTGGGGCATGGTCGACCTGCCGAAGATCGGCCGCGTCCGCTTCCGCTGGGCCAAAGACCTCCCCGTGGGCACGCGGGCAGGCACCGACTACCGGATCACCGGCGCCCGGCTGGTGAAGGATGCGCTTGGCTGGCACATCGCCTTCCACATCCGGACGCTCGAACGCGCACCGGAACCGCATCAGGGTCTGCATGTCGGCATCGATGCCGGAGTCAATATGCCGCTCGCCCTGTCCAACGCGGACCACCAGGAGGACCACGGGCGCCGGCCGCGTCTGCCGGACGGCACCGCCGACCGGGACAAGTGGCTCACCCCGAAGGAGAAGGTCCAACTCCTCGAGCTGGAGCGGCAGGCCGCACACCGCAAGAGCTTCCGCAAGAAGGGCGAGAAGACCTCCCGCCGCTTGCAGCCCACCTACGACCAGATCAAGCAGCTCCGCGCAAAAGCCACGCGACGAGCCTTGGACTGGCAATGGGCCACGCCAGTAACCGGGCTCAACGCCGTCGAGACCTATGTGCCGTGGAACCTCCACGAACCGAGGCCCGGCCTGTGGTTGGACTCAGCGGCCGGCAGGCAATCGCCGCAATCGCGTGCCGATCTCCCGGCGGTGACCGGCAAGTTGGCATGCAGCTTCACCACGCGGCAGAGCCGCCCAACTGACGGACTACGCCGCCAGGTTGGAGTGAACTGACCGTCGAAACCCAGAGGGTCCAGCCGATATTTGGAGCAACCGGGGAGCGCGACATGACATCACCGGAAGGCCCGCCCCGAGGTGCCTTCGCAGACCGTTGACGGCTCTTCGTTGGCTGCCTACCGTCCAAGCGCAGCGATGCCGAACAAAGTTCGGAATATCGATCGAAAGAAGGTCCGGATGGACGGCATGGAAAGGTCACGGCGGTCGCTGTCCGCGCTCGGGCTGCCGGATCGGGACCTCGGGGAACTGCCCGACTCGAACAAGCGCTTCCCGGACGGCGCGCAGTACCGGGTGGAAATCCCGTCGGTCGAAGGCCCGGGCCCTTTCCAAGCGGTTATGGATGAGGCCGAGCGGCACGGGATCCGGATACACCGCATCAGCCAGGGCAGCGGCATGATGCTCCTCACCGACTCGGAGATCGAGCAGATGGTGGCACTCGGCCGCGAACGCGACGTGGAGGTCTGCCTCTTCGTAGGACCACGCGGGGGCTGGGACATCGGCATCCAGTCCACGTCCGCCGCGGGTGGCGGTGCGGCGGCGGTGCTGCGCGGCGCCGACCAGCTCGCGTACGGGGTCGAGGACGTCATCCGGGGCTGCGACCTCGGCGTGCGCAGCGTGCTCGTGGCCGACATCGGCCAGCTGTGGGTCCTCGGCCGAATGCGGCAGTCCGGCGACCTGCCGCCGGACCTGGGGATCAAGGCGTCGATATCGATGCCGACGGCCAATCCCGCGGCCGCACGGGTCCTTGAGGACCTCGGGGTCACCACGATCAACCTGCCGATCGATCTCACCCTCGCCCAGATGGCGGCGATCCGAAGCGCGGTCGACACGCCTCTGGACGTCTATGTGGAGGGCGCCGACGACTTCGGCGGTGTGGTCCGCTACTACGAGATCCCGGCCCTCGTGCGCGTGGCGGCTCCTGTCCACCTCAAGTTCACGGTACGGAACGCGCCGTCGCTGTATCCCTCCGGAGCGCACCTCGCCGACGTGGCCGTGGCGACCGCACGCGAGCGCGTACGGCGAGCGGCGATCGGTCTTTCCGTGCTCCGCCGCCACTATCCGGAGGCCGAAGCCGGCACCAAGCCGATGACGACGTAGGCCCCGACGTTGGCGTGGCGGGGCGGACGATCCACGCACAAATATTGACGAAACCGTAGCCCGCTCAGGGCCTTGACGACATATCAGGCCAGTTCTACGTTCAGCCCCACCAAACGTGCCGAACACCGTTCGAAATACCGAGCAGCATGGGCCGAGCACGCCGGAGTGATCATGAAGAAGATCGATCCGCAGGTGGAAGAGGCCGTCGACACGCTCAGCCTGAACGGGCTGGCCAGGCGGCGACTGCTGAGCGGCGTCGGAGTGGTGAGCGCCTCGGCCGCCGCGGCGGCCTTGCTGTCCGCCTGCTCAGCCGACAACAAGAGCGACGACAACAAATCGGGCGACGGTGTCGGCGACTTCCCGAAGACGCCGAAGTGGAAGTTCGTGTTCGTCAACCACGTCACGACCAACCCGTTCTTCACTCCGACCCAATACGGCGCAGCGGATGCCTGCGCGCTCCTGGACGCCTCGTACCAGTGGACCGGCTCGAAGGACTCGAGCGTCCCGGAAATGGTCAGCGCCATGAGCTCGGCCATCTCCGCGAAGGCCGACGGCATCGCAATAGCGGTCGTCGACAAGAACGCCTTCACGTCACCCGTCGACAAAGCCCTGAACGCCGGAATCCCCACCATCTCCTACAACGCGGACGGGGCGAAAGGAGATCCGGGGACGAGCCGGCTCTGTTACGTCGGGCAGGACCTCTACCAGTCCGGGGTCGAGCTGGGCCGCCGCATCGCCTCACTGATGCCTTCCGGCGGGGAAGCGGTCGGGTTCATCGCCACCCCGGGCGCGCTCAACATCCAGCCGCGCATCGACGGGGCCACCGACGCGATCAAGGCATCCGGCAAGTCGATCAACTTCAAGTCGGTCGCCAGCGGCGCGGAGCTTCCTCAGGAGCTGTCGACCATCGACGCGTATGTCAGCGGACACAAGGACCTCAAGGGCCTGTTCGCGGTCGACGCGGGCTCGACGGAGAACGTCGGCAAGGTCGTGAAGAAGTACGGCCTCAAGAAGAAGGGCGTGGTCGCGGGCGGCTTCGACCTGAACCCGAACACCCTCACCGCTATCAAAGCGGGTGACCTCGACTTCACCATCGACCAACAACCCTATCTGCAGGGCTTCCTGAGCGTGCTCTACCTGTGGCTGTACAAGCTGTCCGGCGGACTGGTGATCCCGAGTGTCACCGACACCGGCCTGCTCTTCGTGACCAAGGACAACGTCGGCCCCTATCTGCAGACCAAGACCCGGTTCGAGGGCTCCAGCACGAAGCAGCAGTTGGTCGAGCGCTCCGGCCCCATCGCCCACGCATGAGCGAGCGGGCCGTGCAGGACGCGACCGGCGAGAAGACCACAACGGCCGGCACCCCGCCGGTGAGGCGGCACGGCCCGCTGCGCCTGGCCTTCGAGGCGTTCGTCATCCGCCGCGAGGCCACCATCTTCATCGTCGCGGTGGGCCTGCTGCTGTACTTCTGGTCCAACAACTCGGACTTCCTGGCCCGCAGCAACCTGGTCAACCTCTCCCAGCAGACGGCACCGTACGCGATCATCGCGGCGGGCATGGTGCTGCTGCTGGTGAGCGGGGAGATCGATCTGTCGGTGGGCGCCGTCTTCGCACTGTCGCCGTTCCTGATGCACTACATGATCGACTACTACGGCACGTACCCGATCCTCGCGATCATCGGCTCGATACTGGCCGGCGCCGTCATCGGTCTCGTCAACGGCTTCGTGGTGGTCGTGCTCAAGGTACCGTCGTTCGTCGCCACGCTCGGCATGCTCTTCCTCATCCTGGGCATCATGCTGACCACGTCGCACGCCTACCCGGCACAGATCCCCGAGGCGGCACACGGGGTGCGCGGCTGGTTCGGGCAGTCGGACTGGTCGGAACTGATCTGGTGCCTGATCATCGTCGCGTACTTCCACGTGGTACTCACCCGCTCGTGCTGGGGCCTGCACACGATCGCCACGGGCGGCAACCCGCTCGGCGCGAGCGAGGCCGGCATCAGGACCGGCCGCATCAAGTTCGGCAACTTCATGGTCACCAGCGCCCTCGGGGCCTTCGCCGGCATCCTCGAGGCCTTCCGCGTCGACTCGATCGACCCGACCTCCGCGGGCGCGGACGGCGCCTCCCCGATGTTCACCGCCGTCTCCGCCGCGGTCATCGGCGGCACGGCCCTGGCCGGCGGCTCAGGGACGGTCGTCGGCGCGCTGCTGGGCGCGCTCGTCCTCGCGGAACTGCGCAACGGGTTCAACCTCATCGGCATCAACGCCAACCCGTTCAACATCATCCTCGGTGCGGCGATCATCCTTTCCATGGTGCTCAACGTGTACCTGACCAGACTGCGAAGGGCAGGCCGCCGATGAGCGGGGCGACCGGGCCGATACCGACACCGGCGCTCTCCGTGGAGCACGTGGCCAAGGGCTTCGGCGCGGTCACGGCGCTGCGGGACGTGAACCTGCGCCTGAACAAGGGTGAGGTGCTCGCCCTGGTCGGTGACAACGGCGCCGGCAAGTCAACCCTGTTGAAGATCCTCTGCGGATTCCACCGGCCCGACGCCGGCCGCATCCTCCTCAACGGCGAGGAGGTGACGCTCAAGTCGGTCGACCATGCCCGCTCGCTCGGCATCGACGCGGTGTACCAGGACCTGGCGCTGGTGAACGAGCTGACGGTCTACCACAACATGTTCCTGAACCGGGAGATGATCCGCCCCACCCGGCTGCTGAACAACCGTGCTATGCGCAAGATCGCCCAGGAGCACCTGGAGGAGATGGGGGTGAACATCCCGTCGGTCGACGTCGAGGTCGCCAAGCTCTCCGGCGGCCAGCGCCAGGCCATCGCCGTGGCCCGCTCGGTCTATTCCGAGGCCAGGGTCCTCCTTCTCGACGAGCCCCTGGCCGCGATGGGCGCCAAGGAGGGCGCGCTCATCCTCGACCTGGTCAACGACCTCAAGGCCCGCGGCGAGGTCTCCGTCATCATCATCGCCCACAACTACGCTCAGGTCTTCGAGGTCTGCGACCGGGTCAACCTGCTTCAGCACGGCGAGATCACCTTCGACAAGCGCACGTCGGAGACATCGGTGGCCGAGCTGACCGACCTGGTGGTCGAGGAGTACCGGAGGTCGCGCACCACATAGGCGTCTTCGGGCGGAGCCACGCCGCGGCGAGTGCGTCGAAGCATGAGTCCGGACGTGAAACCGGCTCGACCAGCAGACGGAACAAGGGCAGCACGGTGACGCGATCCGCGCCGGCGTCGAGGCCACCGTTTCGCACAACGCCCGGACCCACGGGCTGCGCCGTTCCCGCTACCGCGGCCTGGCCCGCACCCACGTCCAGCGCGTCCTCACCACGATGGCCTGCAACGTCACCCGCGTCGCCGACTGGATCGACACCGCACCCAGAACACGACGCCGGGCTACGCACTTCCGCGCCCTGTGCTCAGCCACCGCGTGGACCTTCCCAAGATCACCAACAGAGTCACAGCATCGGGCCTAGCCCCCGCGCAGTCCCCGCATCCGGCGTGAACAACCCCAACCGATCCGCGTCTTGGCTTTTACTCCCCTGCTCTGCCACAAACCTCTACAGCAGAACTGAATTCAATTATGGTTCGGTTGGGCATCGTTGACGAGGAGGTCAGTCATGGCGTTCGTTCTCATCCATGGGGCAAGCTTCGGCGCGGACTGTTGGGACGAGCTGCTCCCTCATCTAAGTGCGGAAGCGTTGGCCGTCGACCTTCCGGGGCGCGGAAGCAGAACTGAAGTCGACCTGGGCACGGTCACTCTCGCGGACTGCGCCGATGCGGTCCGCGAGGACGTCGAAGCGAAGGATCTGCGCGACGTGGTGCTGGTCGGTCACTCCTTTGCGGGCGTCACGATCCCGCGTGTCCTGGACCTCATACCTGACCGGATCCGCCACGTCGTCCTCGTGTCGGCCGTGGTGCCGCCGGACCGTTCCCGGGTGCTTGACCAGATCGATCCCGAAGTGCGGGGTCTGGTGGAGCAGTCCATCGCCGACGGCGTCTACCACCAAACCCGCGAGGGCGCCGCCGCAATGCTGTGCAACGACATGGACGAGGCGACCGCCGCGTCCACCCTGGACCGGCTGGCCGACGACTCGGCCGCCCTGCTGAGCGAGACTGTGAACCTGAGCGGCTACAGACGCGAGATCCCCCGGACGTACGTGCACCTCACGCGCGACCAGTGCTACGTCGAGGAACTCCAGCAGCGATCCATTGCGCTGCTTCGGCCCGACGTCATCGATCTCGACACCGGCCACATGGCCATGATCAGTGCGCCCGAAAAGCTTGCCGCCGTCCTCAACGCCATCCACCACTGATCGCCGCCTCGGGCCTGCGGCTGGCAGTCTGTGAACGCGCCCCGCCTCGTGGCCCTGGCATACGGCGGGAACTGCGGCGACGACTCCGCCCCGACAATCCCGAAGTGCGGCGCATCGTTGCGACGGTCGCCGGCAGGCTGGCCGGAAATCCCCGCGAGACAAAGCGCTTCGTCAAGGTGTTCCGCCTCTACGCCGTCATCCGGCAAGAGCGCGTGGCGGCCGCTCTTCCGGCTCCTGACACCCTGGCTGCGATCGCGAGACTCGCAGTGCTCGCCGTGCGGTGGCCGCACCTGCGCGCTGCTCTCGGCCGGCAGATCGGCCCGACCGAACGCGCTACCGCCCTTGCCCTGCTGGAGGCGCCGCTTGCCGAATTGCCCCCGGAAGAAGGCCGGCCAGCTCGACGCGAGGCACTGCAAACCGTACGCACCCACGCGCAGCTCCCCGACAAGTTGCGGGATTGCCTGCTGGGTTCCTCCGGGGCGTCGCGCAGGTGCGGCTGGAGTTTCCGCAGATCAGGGGCGGCCCGGAGCACTGCAGCGGATGCAACAGGTGTGGCGGACGGAGCTAGTCACCCTGATCGTTCTCTGATGCCGGCCTCGTGGGAATCGCGCTGTGTCGAGGGTCCAGCGCGCGGAGGCCGGCGCCCGGGTGCGGGGTCCGCGATGCCCCCAGTTGACGCTGTCGAATCGTCATGGCCGGACCGGGAGATTGGCCTCCCATCCGTCGAGAAGTCGCTCGAGTCCCAGTTCGAAACCGCGCTCGGCGCTGTCGGCCGCGTGGGGAAGTTCGGCATCACGAATGACGCGGGCGAGGAGTGGATGGCGCCCCGCCTTGACGACTTTGTCGAGGTAGGGCGCGTGGGCGTCCATCCATTCCTGGTTCCCGACTCCGGAGCGTCGGACGGCTTCCTGTTGGGCGAGTTCGTCGATGGCGTAGCCGCGGACGAAGGCATGCAGCGTATTGACGATGATGATCATGACGTCGATGTCGAAGCCGAGGGGATCGAGGGCGGCGAGTGCGTGTTCGGTGGCCTCGAGGGAGTTCGGTCCAAGTGATGGGCGCCCTGCCGCGAGGGAGGTCATCCAGGGATGCCGGTGGATGGTGGCCCGGGAGCGATGGGCCAGTGTCCGCAAGTCGCCGCGCCAGTCGCCGGTGGGAGCGGGCGGGCCGCCGTCTTCGGCCGCTACGGCGTCGAGCATGAGATCGAGCAGGTCGTCTTTGGATGCCAGGTAACGGTAGAGCGAGGCCGTGCCCGTTCCCAGTTCCCTGGCGACGCGCCGCATGGACAGTGCGTCGATGCCCTCGGCGTCGGCGATCGCGATGGCGGCGGCGGTGATCTCCGCCCGCGTGCGTGAGGGTGCGGGGCCTTTCGCGGCCCGCTCCGGCCGGTTCCAGACCACCGTGTGAGCGTCGTCCATCGGGTTTCCCTCCCACTACTGCGCTCACTGTTCGCAGTAGTGCTATCGTGGCGCCAATTACTGCGAACAGTGTACCCGAGTAGAGCGTGTCCAGCCGAAAGGGAAACCACCATGACCACTCCCGTCACCATCATCGGCGCCGGGCTCGGCGGCCTGACCCTCGCCCGGGTCCTGCACCGACACGGCATCCCCGCGACCATCTACGAAGCCGAGCCATCGGCGGACACCCGCACGCAGGGCGGCCAGCTCGACATCCACGAGTACAACGGGCAGCTCGCCCTCGAAGCGGCCGGCCTCACCGAAGAGTTCCGCGCGATCATCCACGAAGGCGGCGAGGCCGTGCGCGTGCTCGACCAGCACGGCGCAGTCCTGTTTGACCAGCCCGATGACGGCACGGGCGGGCGCCCCGAGGTGCTCCGCGGAGACCTGCGTCGGATCCTGATCAACTCGCTGCCCGGCGAGATGATCCAGTGGGGACACAAGGTCACCAGTGTCCGCCCCCTCGGAGACGGAAGGCACGAACTGACGTTCGCCGACGGGCCGGCCGTGACGACCAGCCTCCTCGTGGGCGCGGACGGCGCCTGGTCGAGGGTCCGGCCGCTGCTGTCCGACGCGAAGCCCGAGTACGTCGGCACGTCGTTCATCGAGACCTACCTGTACGACGCCGACCAACGCCACCCGGCAGCGGCCAAGGCCACCGGCGACGGTTCCCTGTTCGCCGTCACGGCCGGCAAAGGGATCCTCGGCCATCGAGAGGCCCACGCCGTTCTGCACACCTACGTCGCGCTCACCAAGCCGCAGGAATGGATCGCTGCCATCCTCGCCAGTCCCGAAACGGCGGCGGCCCAGGTCGCGGCCGAATTCACCGGATGGGCGCCTGAACTCACCGCACTTATCACTGACGGGGACACCGCCCTCGCCCCGCGCCCGATCAGCGCCCTGCCGATCGGCCACCGGTGGGACCGCGTTCTTGGAGTGACGCTGCTGGGCGACGCCGCCCACCTCATGTCACCGTTCGCCGGGGAGGGCGCCAACCTCGCCATGTTCGACGGCGCCGAACTCGGCAAAGCCATCGCCGCACACCCCGACGACATCGAAGCCGCCCTTGCGGAGTACGAGCACGCGCTCTTTTCCCGCAGCGCCCGGTTCGCCGCCGAATCCGACAAGAACCACGAGCTCATCTTCGGCGACAACGCGCCTTCTGGCTTGCTCAATCTGCTCACCGGCCAAGAGCCGACCGAGTGAGCAGGGCCCACGGATCCGCGATCGTGAGCCGCAGGCGTCGGTCTGGCCGCCCCCACGGCCGGCACGCGCCCGGACAAGCCGCTGCTGACGTTGAATCGGTGAAGCGGCCGGACGGCGCCGACTACGACGACGCTCCGCCCATGGCCAGCGCGGTTCGTGCCAGCCCGCGCAGCCAGGCGTGGGCCTGGTCGGTGTCGTAGCGCTGATGCCATGACAGGTATATCGGTGCCGACGGCAGTTCGATCGGGAGGGGGAGCACGACCAGGCCGAGGTCGGCGGCCGCTGACCGTGTGGTGGCTTCGGGGACGCTGATCAGGAGATCGGAGCCGCGCGCGAACTCCAGCGCGGCCGCTTCCGTGGGCGCGGTCGCCACCACGCGGCGGGTGAGGCCGAGCCGCGCGAGGGCGTCGTCGAGGGCATTGCTGAGGTTTCCACGTCGCGAGACGGTGACGTGCTCAGCGGCGGCGTACCGCTTTGCGGTGACGGTCTTCACGCGGGTGAGGGGGTGCCCCTGCCTCACGACGATGACGAGGCGGGTCTCGCCCACGTTCTCGGCATGGAGGTCCGGTGCGCTCGGGCGGTTGGCGTTCGCCTCCAGGTCCACCTCGCCGCGCCGCAACTCGGGGGTGTCGATGCTCGATTCCGCGACGAAGCGCAATCGCACGCCCGGCGCCTCTTCACGCACGGCCGAGAGCAACGCCGGGCCGCTCAGGGCGACCAGGGAATCGTGCCAGCGAAGTGTGAAGGTGCGCTCCAACGTTGCCAGATCGAGTTCGCGGCTCGGTGCCAGCACCCCTTGGACCTGGTGCAGCAGCTCGTGCACCTGCTCCCGGACGGCGATCGCGTACGGCGTCGGAGTCATCGTGCGGCCGGTGCGCACCAGGATCTGATCCCCGGTCGTGCGCCGGATTCGGCCCAGGCTCCGGCTCATCGCGGGGGCGGTGACATGCATGCGTGTTGCCGCCCCCGCCACGCTTCCCTCCTCCAGCAGCGCGTCGAGTGCGGCCAGCAGATTCAAATCCAATTGCATGTGAGTAATTCTAGCCGTGCTTGACATGCATTTGAAGTTAATCCATGGGCTCTATACCTTCGAGAACAGAGCGCGGAACAGAGCGCACAGATCGACCTTCATGATCCCAACGCTGCCTTCTCACAAGGGAGTTCACCATGTCCGAAATACTTCAGAACCCCGACGTCACCGCCTCCGACGCCGACCTGCTCACCCAGACCTCGATCGCCGTGCGCGCGGCCGGTTCGGCGCTGCGCGAGCGCTTCGGCGAAGTGGTCAGCTACCAGAGCCGGGAGGAGTTGATGCGCGCGCTCGCCGACAACGACGACACGGCCCTCGACATCCTGCGCCCCCGCCTCACGCGCCTGCGTCCGGATGCCGGCTGGGTGGAGGACGAACTGGACGGCGGGGCGCTGCCGCCCGCTGAATGGTGGGTCGTGGATCCGGCCGAAGGCAACGTCAACCACCTGCACGCGCTTCCGGAGTGGGCCGTGACCGCCACCCTCGTGCGGGACAACCAGCCGGTGCTCACCGCGGTCCACCTGCCGTTGACCGGAGAAACCTACACCGCGCTCGTCGGCGCGGGCGCCCACCTCGATGGCCGGCCGCTGCACGTCTCCCCCACCGCGGACCTGGGCCTGAGCATCGTGGCCACCAGCCAGGCCCGGCCGGACGAGGACGAGAAGGTCGTGCGGCGCGTCGGCTCCTCGATCACCGCCATGCTCTTCGACGCGCTGGTCGTCCGCACCGCCGTGCCCGCGACCCTGCACCTGCTGAACGTGGCCGCCGGCCGGATCGATGCCTTCTGGCAGTTCGCCGGTGCCCGAGCGGACCTGCTGCCCGGGGCGTTGCTCGTCACCGAGGCCGGCGGTCAGATCTCCGACGCCGAGGGCCGTCCCTGGACCCCGCAGAGCGAAAGCTTCCTGGCCTCCGCGCCCGGCGTCCACGCCGAGGCCGTCGCCACGCTCTCCCGCTGACCGCGCACCACAACCCACACGCACGGAAGGACCACATCATCGTGACCTCGATCGCAGTGCTCGGAAACGGCCGCGTAGGCAGCAACCTTGCCCAAGCCCTCACCCGGGCCGGGCATGAGGTGACCGTGGCGGACCGCGCGCCGGACGCCGCCGCCGATGCTGCCAGGACAGCCCAGATCGTCATCAACGCCACCCCGGGAGCCGGCTCGCTGGACCGGCTCGTCGCCCTGCGCAAGGAACTGCGCGACACGATCCTCGTCGACGTCTCCAACGCCACCGTCGACGGACCGGACGGACTGCCCGCCGACCTGATCTACCCCGGCTCAAGCCTCGCTGAGCAACTCCAGGAAGCGCTCCCCGAAACACGCGTCGTCAAGACACTCAACACCATGCTCTTCCCCGTGATGACCGCGCCGGCCACGCTCACCCAGGCGCCCGACGCCTACCTCTCCGGCGAGGACCCGCAGGCCAAGCAGACCATCCGTGTACTGCTCATCAACCTCGGCTGGCGCAAGGAGTGGATCACTGATCTCGGCGGGATCCAGACCGCCCGCGCCACGGAGGCCGCGATACTGTTCGTACCGCACGTGATTCGGTCCAGCGGATTCGCGCCCTTCGCGATCTCGATCGCCCGCTGATCCGCACACAGTGCACCGCCGTCGGCGGGCCCACATCGAGAACAGATGCGCCGCCGACCGCCGGCCGTCGAGCGACCGGCCCGGGCTCTGCTCAGCCCGGTGGGCGGTTGAGCTGGGCCATGAGCTCACGGTGGGCCGCCCGGGCGGCGGCGAGCTCGTCGCCTTAGTCCTGGAGTTTGAGCTCCAGGACGACGATTTGCTGTTCGAGAGTGGTGATCCGGGCCTTGAGCTGCTCGGTGTCCTCGGGGCCGCCGATGCCCACCTGGCGCCAGGCTTGATCATCGAGCACGTCGCTGAGGCGCTGTTCGAGGCGGCGGACCCGGGCGGCGAGGCGGCGGTTCGGGTGTCGGCGGCCAGCAGGTCGGCCTGCAGGGAGGCCCGGCTGACCGCAGAGCCGCGGCCGCCGGGGACGGTGGGGACGGTGGGCGGTTCGGCGCCTGGGCGTGGACCTGGCCGAGCAGGTCGCGATGGCGATAGAGGAAGGTGCGGTCGACCCCGGCCCGGCGGGCGGTGGCCGCGACGCTGACGTCGGAGCCTTCCTTCGCGGCCCGGGCGAGGACAGTGAGTACGCGCCGGCGGCGCTGACCGGTGTGAGCGCGGCGGCCCTCGATCATCGACTGGACAGTGGGGTCGGGTGCGTTCCCGTGGGTCGCTCCGGTGGGAGGTCGGGCAGGGGCTGGCGGATGCGGGGCACGCCGAGGAAGTTCTGCCGGGTCTGGCGGACGACCTGGGCGGCCCACCGGCTTGGCCTGGATCAGTCGGCATCCCGATAGTCCGGCGGCGTCAAGCCGTTGAGCAGGACTGCTTTCTGTGTGTGCCGCAGGCAGGATGGCGTCCCCAGGCGATGGGTCGGGCCTGCACGGACGCGAGGGTTCTACCTTGTTCCCTCGTGGTCCCCGTCCTCCAACGACCGGTCGCGTCGCTTCGGCCGAGCTGCCACACCAGTAGGGTTACGGGAATGACGCCGGCAACCAGCACGAGGAACATGTGTCTGGAGGTGGGAAGTCCACCAGGCCGCCCTCGTCGGGAGGCACAGCGGTCCGATCCGTGGCTCGATTCGGCTCGCAGAATGCGGCTTGGCGCTCCCCGTGGCCGGCGCCGTCACCCACCCTGGTGCGCGGGTCCGGATCCGTCACCTTCCGCCGCCAGGGTCGCCCGCACCCGCTGCTCCTCGCGAGCAGAGCCGACGTCCCGTTCCAGGGGTGTGCGGCTCACGGCCGTCGCGAGGTCTTCCAAGGCCCGTTTCTGCAGTTCCGCCTCCCGCCGCACGACCGGGCTCCGGTTGTCGGCGGCGTCCTGCCACGCGTTGAGCGCTTCCTCCACGCGCTCCCAGTGCGGATTCCTGTGCTCGCGCACGTCGACTGCCGCCTGCGCGGTGTCCGCCTCCAGGGCCGCGGCGAGATGCTCCGCCTCGGGGACGACACGGCTGTCGGCCCGCGGGACGTGGCTCTCCATGAGCATCGCCGCCCGGCCGAACCCCTTGAGAGCCTCCTGCGCCTGCTCCGCCTCGCGCGACGTCAGACCCCTGGGGCGGACCGGTTCCTGCTTTGCCTGGTCGTAGGCCTTCTGCCAGGCGGCACGTGCCTCTCTGCTCGCCAGGAGGGCCCTGCGCATGTCGGCGCGATGCTCCCGGGTCGGTTCGGCGTAGCTGCGGAGCACCGCGGACGCGTAGCGGCCGTTGGCGGCGAGCCAGTCCGCAAGCCGGCCCGGCAGCCGGGGTGTCTCCCATGCGGGGAACACCACGTACGCCAGCATTGCCAGGGCCCCGCCGAGCAGGGTGAGCACCACCCGCTCCGGAACCGTCTGCTCCCACGTCTGGCCGCCCATGCCGAGCAGGAAGACGACGTACGCGGCCGTGAAGCACTGGGAGTATGCGTAGCCGGTACGGATCAACGTGTACGACAGGCCCACCGAAACCACCGCCAGCGCGCCGAACACATGGGCGTCCGGGCCCAGGGCCCGCACCATCCCGGTGGCGAGCGCGACCCCCGCCAGGGTCCCGGCGAGGCGGGCCACCGCACGCGCGTACGTCCGGTGGAAGTCCGGCCGCATCACCATCACCGAGGCGATGGGCGCCCAGTAGCCGTGGCCCAGGGGCAGCCGGGCGGCGATCAGATAGCCGAGCGTGGCCACCGCCGCCAGGCGGACGGCGTGCCGGAACACGGGTGAGTCCCAGCGGAGCTCACGGCGGACCGCCCGAACGACGACCGGGACGAGCCGGAACATGGTCGGGCGCACCAGGTACCGGGCGCCCGCGGGGCCGGTCGGCGTGGGCGCCTTCCCGGGTGCGCCGCCGCTCCCGGCGATCTCCAACGCCTCTCCGAGCAGTTCCACGAGCCGCTCGGCGGCCTGCCGGGCGGGTCCTTCCAGTACCTCGTGCTCCTCGTCGACGCGCAGGACGTCCGCGCTCCCGGGCGGCACGCCGGCAGGAGTGCCGCGGCGAATCGAACGAGCAGTCGCGTCAAGGACGTCGGCGGCCGCGTTGAGCAACTCCCGCGCCCGGTCCCGCCCGGGTCCCTCCGCCGGGGCGCCGACGTCCGGGTCGGCGAGCGCGGCGACGACCGGCCGAATGCGCTCGGCGAGGCCCCGGGGACCGTGGAGGACGGGGGGACGGGTGCGGGCCTGTGACGGCGTCACGGCCGCCGCGTCCCGGGCCGTCATCAACGGCTCCGGGTCGAACGGGGCGGTCGGATCGTGCCGCAGTCGGCGGGCGTAGTCCGCCACGGCTGCCAGGGCGTCGGCGAGCGCGTCACGATGCGCCCCCCAACGGCGGATCGGGAACAGCAAGATCAGCACGGCCTGCACCACGCCCCCGAGCGCGATGATCCCGGCGTGCTCCAGGGCTCGCCCGACGCTCGTGGGCAGGGTGACGGTCACCAGCATGCTGCCGACCGTCGTCGCTGCGACGATCCCAGCGGTCGATCCGAGGGCCCACGCCATCCCCGCGGCAAAGGCCCATACGGCCAGCAGTGGGAGGAACGTCACGAGTCGCCCCGCCGCCAGGTAGCCCACGAACGTGCTGAGTGCCAGACCGGCGCCTGCGCCGAGCGCGATCACCTTGCGTGGACGCCAGGTGCGCTGGAAGGTGGCGCCACCCGCGGAGTAGGCACCGAGGGCGGCCGACGCGGCATAGGCAGGGGAGCCCAGCCACAGCGCCGCCCCGATGACGATCGCCACCCCAGCGGCCGTGCGCAGCGCGAGCAGGGGCTCCAGCCGCGTCTCCTCGATCGTGAGCCCGGATCGCACGACCTCCCCGAAGGCCCGCAGCCACGTCACGGGCGTGAGCCTAGCCGGAACGCCCTGCCGGGTCGCGCCGGCCGCGCCGCCACCTCCTGACGGCAGCGCGCTCGGCGGGCACGCGACCCCGGCTGACCTACACCCACAAACCGGCACCCACGCAGTACGGGGCGATCGATGACCACATCCCTACCGCCTGTTCAGCCCCTGGCGGTCGCAGTTCGACGTCGTCCCCGTAGCCGATCCGGAATGGCCGGCGGGGGTCGCGAAGCGGCTGAAGAAGGTGCCGGACCTGCCCTGCCGGGGACCACACGCGCGCCATCATCGCCATGATCAGCCCGCCGGGGCACATCGCGCTGCTGTTGCCGCCCATGCTTAGCCTGATGCGCGTCGCCCGCCGGCTGAGGGAAGCGGCCCAAGTTCAGCGGACGCCGAGGTTCCGAGGGACCGCCGCCCGTAGGAGCCATTTGCGCGTGGATCGGTTCACTTCGAGTGCTGGTCACCGGGGTTGTCTTGGAGCATGTCGCGACGTTCCTTTTCGCGCTTGGAGTAGGCGGCCGCCCGGATCGCCTCGTCGCTCTCCAGGCCTGATCCCAGCGCGCCGCCCACGGTGGCGACCGAAGCGACGAACCAGGACAACGTCAAGTACTCCTCGGCGTGCAGTGGGTTTCGTGTCACGGAAGCGAACAGTTGGTCGTTGAGGATGAAAAGCGCCCACACCCAGTTGATGACCAGCAAACCCACGTAGCAGACGAGCACCCCGATACCCACGGTCACGACCGTCGAGGCGTTGTAGAGCCGCGCCCTTTGCCTCGCCTCCGGCGAGCTCTCCGGTGATCGATGCCACAGCTCCGCGTCCACGATCAGCCAGCCGATCATGATCGCGACAGACCCGACCATGGCGATCACGAGGCGTGGGGTGCTTTGGGACGCGGCCAGGCTCCAGACGGTGGAGTTCACGGTGGCGACTGCCCCCGTGGCGAGTGCGGCCGCCAGAGCTTTCGACAAGCCCGGCACCAACCGCCACGGCCGGTTGGCGCGGACCATACCGACGAGCACCCGCAGGTAACCGCGCGGCCCGCTGACGACGTACCGAAAGTCGTCGGTCTCCTTCTCACCGATTGGGCCCGAATGAACACGCGCGAGACGATTGACGAACGGCCCCAGAAGCGGCTGACTTCGCGGAGGTCCTTCAGCCCCAGTGGTTTGCAGACCCGCCAAGCCAAGCACGGCTTCTTCGACGGCCCGCCGGGCCCTCGTCTGCAGCCGCAGGCCCCCCAGTGAAGGAAGAGAGAGCAGCGCCAAGCCGTGTTCGTGATTCAGGTTCACAGCGACCCTGCGCCCGTTTGCGTGCAGCGGAAGGTCGGTGAGGGCAACGACGATGTCCCAGTTCTCCGCACTCCCACGGTCCATGATCCGGCGCATCAGGGTGGGCGGATCCTCCGTCCCCGAGGTGAAGGGCTCACTGACCACCTCGACGTCGAACCGTCGCCCTTGGCCCGACTTGTCGGCGAGCCGAGCAGAAAGTGTCCGGGCCATGCGCTGCGCGATATCCGTCGGCGCGTCGGGATCCGCCAGGAGAGCCACGACCGTAACGCCCTGAGACGACACCCGCATGACTGGACCCTTCTCGTCGGCTGCCCCGCGATCGCAAGTGCCCACAGGTGCCGCCGAGGTAACGTCGACGCCGCGCGACACGTCGGCCTCCGCCAGCAGGTGCAGGCGGTACGGCAGATCTCCCCTTCTTCCCAACACGGGACCTGCTCCCACCACCGGGCCACGATCGCGTGCGCCGCCGCCACCACCCGCTCCGACCCAGCTTGGCCCGCACCGGCACGCCGCGCCACCGACCACCCGCTCAGAGTCGCGGCTGGGCGGAATGGTCCGCGTCAACCGGCCCTGGCTGCCTGCTGTCCACGGGCCTCTCCCGAGCGGTCCCTGGCGTGTTCGCCACCGCGGCGTTCGGCCTCATCAGCAGCCACATCCGGAGGGTCACCTTTTACCCGGGGCTGCTCCGCGACGCGATCCCTGCTGTCGATCCGCCGCCCGTCCGACTACCCGAGGCAGTCGGACGCCTGGTCTGGCAGGGCAAGACAGGAAAGCCAATTGGGCCCGACATGCGCATGCGTTCGCGCGCCCCCGTCGGCCAGGCTGATTGGGAAGCCCAGGGAGCCGGGAGCCACCCCGGCGCCCGCAGCCGGAGGTTGCCGTCATGACCGTGATGTCCATCGCCAGGTTCGAAAGGTTCTTCCGTGCGGCCGCCGGGCTGGACGTCGACAAGAACGATCTCAAGCGCTACAGCGACTTCGTCGACGCCAAGCTCTACGATCTGCTGACCGTCGCCCAGGCCACTGCCAAGGCCAACGGGCGGGACGTCATCCGGACCTGTGACCTACCGATCACGAAAGGCCTGCAGGAGAGCATTCACCACTTCCGGAAGATCGACCAGGAAGTAGAACTCAAGCCGATCCTGGAACAGCTCGCCACCCACCCCGCTCTGGACCGCACGCCCGACGAGGAGACCGAGGCGGCCTATCCGGACATCATCGGCGGACTCAGCCTGGCCCTTGCCCAGAGCTTCAAGATTCTCCACCCCGACCTGAAGAACCCCCAGACCCAGCACTGGGACGAGGCCCGAGCCGTCTTCGACCTCCTGCTGTGAGTGGCGACGGGACCAGGCGGTGCAGGTCACGGCTCAGTAGCGCCGGCGCGCTCTGCTTCCTCGGCTACCGCAACGATCCTGCTGGCCCGCCGCAGGGCATCGTCCACGGCGAAGTGGTCCTGCGGTGGAGCGCAACGCCCGACGCACGTTAGGCAGCCCTTGGGGCGGCTGACGCACCTGGTCGGTGGGTGGCCGAGACCGCGGCGGGCACCCGCTGGCTGCTGGAACAGACCGCTGTCGACTTGAGGGGATCCGCACGATCCCCCACCGATTGAAGTCGTGTCGTCAGCCGATCGTGAAGCCCGACCGATCCAAGTGCAAGCCCAAGTGCAAGCCTCAGCACCCCAGGCTGATCGGCCCACATCTCGGGTCTCGGAAAGCTCAGATTGTGGCGGCTCCACCTCGCGGGGATCATCGAAGGCATGGACAGGAACATGTCCAACGGGTCCGGGGAGCGGCTGCTGGAGGAACTGGTCAGAGCAGCCCAACTGGCATCACCCGCGGAACTGCCCGCGGTCCTGAACCGGTATGCCGAAGCCATGGGGCTGGGCACGGCCGCCATCTATCTGGTCGACATCCAGCAAAGACTGCTGGTGCCGCTTGTCGAAGGCGAGCCGGAACTGGACCTCGACACTTCGCTGGCCGGATGGGCCTACCGCACCGGCTCTCTCCGAGTGGAAGAAGGCCCCTCCGGCGGGATGAACGTCTGGCTGCCCCTGGCCGACGGAGCGGAGCGGCTGGGCGTCGTGGAGCTGAACATGAGCACCCTGGACGGGCTCAAGCTACGGCGCTGTCGAACGACGGCGCTGCTCCTCGCACTGATCATCACATCCAAGCGCACCTACAGCGACACCATCGCGCAGCGCATGCGTACCAGGCCGATGCACCTGCCCACCGAGATGGTGAGGGCTTTTCTCCCTCCCCGGTCGATCGGTACCGGGCGGGTCGTTTCGACGGCGGTTCTGGAGCCTGCGTACGAACTGGGCGGCGATGCTTTCGACCATGCGTTCACCGAGGACGTTCTGCACGCCACGATCCTTGACGGCATGGGTCACAACCTGGCGTCCGGACTTGCCACCTCTGTCGCCATGGCAGGCTGCCGCAACGCCCGGCGCAGCGGGGCAGACCTGAACGAGCTCGCGGGCACCGTGGACGAGGCGCTGGCCAAGTGGCTTCCGGAGCAGTTCTGCACGGGTGTCTTCACCCAGTTGCACATGCCCACCGGTGTGCTGCGCTGGTGCAACTGCGGCCACCCGGCTCCGTTGCTCATCCGTCGCCACCGCCTGCTCCACAAGGCCCTGGAGCGGCCACCTGAGCCTCCTTTGGGTCTGCCCGCCAGTCTCGCCGGGACCGCCCGTCAGGTGCACGACGTCAGCCTCGAACCCGGTGACCGAATACTGCTCTACTCAGACGGCGTCGTGGAGTCACGCGACGAGGCAGGCGAAGAGTTCGGCCTGGAACGCTTCACCGACTACATCATCCGGTCGACCGCAGCGGGCCAGAGCGCTCCGGAAGCGCTGCGCCTGCTCATCCATGCCATCCTCAAGCATCGGCACGACCAACTCAGCGACGACGCCACGATTTTGATGTTCGAGTGGCAGCCCCCTGATCCGTGACCGCCACATCTGCAGCACCAGACCCGCACAGGCAAGTGCCTCAGGCGACGGGCTGCAGGTCGTTGGCCGCTGCGGCGCCCTGTTTACCGGCGGATGCTGACGGAGGCTTGGTTTCTGCGGTGGCCGGCCCACCCGGCTGTCGACGATCAACACGCCCGGCAACCATGCGCAACCTAGGTGTTGGGACGGCCGGGGCGCGGCAGGCCTGCTCGGCGGGCTGGGCCGCGCTCGAGACCTCTTCCGCCCGGATCACGGCAGGAGCGCGGCAAAGGAGTTCGGCACCCGGGATTTGAGGTGCTGCCATTCGCCGGCGCTCACATGGCGCTCCAGGGATTTCAGTACGGTGCGCACCAGCTTCTCGCTACCGCCCTCGACCGCATAGGGGAATTCGCTGCGGACCCGTGCAAAGAACTCCTCGTTGCTCATCTTCACGGGCGTCTCGGCCGGTTTCCAGCCGTCGTAATAGACGCCTCTGACGATGGTCGGCAGCTGGGCACCGAACTGTACGGCCGTCTCGACCGGGAGACGATCCCGGAGTGGGTGCATCACGGCCCGAAGTGCCGCGTATGACTGCTTACGGCGGTCTTTGGGCCACTCGAAAGCCTCCTCGACGTCTTTGAGGAGCCGATTGGCCTTGTCCACCATGGTGTCGAACGAGGAGAAACCTGTATCGACCATTTTCGTGGGCCTTTCGTTCTGGGCGCCTCACGGGCTCAGTCCGCGAGGTCGGCCTTGCCGAACAGGACCGCGTAGCTGGAGGGGAGTTGGCTGATGATCTGATTCAGTTCTCCTCCGGTGACAGCGTCGGCAACCGTGGTCAGGACCGCGCTGGCGTCCCACTGCGCCGTACGCGGCCGGGCATGGGTGCGCTCGGCGACCCGGCGGTAGAACTCCTCGATCCCGAAGCTCTGCGCCTGCTGGGGTGTTGCATGGTTCAGAACTGGTCCCAGCGGGCCGGGCAGTTGGGATGCGAGGTCCTTGACCTCTCCCGGGCTGATCCGTTGGGCCAGCACTTCCAGCACGGCGTTGGTGACGTCCGCGGCTTCGTCCTGGTCGTTGTATTCGCCTCGCTCGCGTACACGGGCGAGGAATCCGTCGTATTTCATCGCTGCCTCCTTCTGTCCCGGTCACCGCTGGTCATGGGGCCGCTCGGTGCGCTGTAGGGCCGGCCGGGTCCGTTCGCCGGCGCGTAGCTGCCGTTGGCAAGGTCCTTGGCGCGGGACTCCTGCACGGATTCACGCAGGGCACGACGGAAGCGCCCGGGGCCCCAGGAACGGCCGTCCACGGCCTGTTCGAGTTGGTCGCGGCTGGTCGGTCCGGTTTCTTGGAGCGCGTGGGTGATCTGTTCGATCTCGTCGTCGAGGCGTTGTTCGGCCATGGCGGACGTACGGCTTGCCGTGCCCGCGGTGCCGGCCATCCCCGGCGAGTACAGAGTGCTGCCCGGTCCGGTGCCCGGGCGGTAGCGGCGGGCTCCGGCGCGCTCCCGCTCCCGGCGGCGGGCGGTGCGGTCGGCGATCCGCAGTTCCCGCTCGTGCGCGGCCTGCCGGACGTGCGCGGGCCGGAGGCGGTCTCGTGCGTCCTGTGGCGCGGGCTCGTTGCGCCAGGCTGCCTCGGTTTCCTCAGCGGTGAGCGGCCAGGCGATGTTCTCCAGGGACTGTTGTTCGGCCCGGACACCGAAGAAGACCTCGGCCACCCCGCCCAACGCCATGGCTGCCGCTCCGATGAGGAAGCCGATGGCCACGAGGTTGGCATCGCCGCTGTGGATCAGGTGGCCGAACAGCAGCGGGCCGGTGATTCCGCCCACGGCCGTGCCGATCGCGAAGAAGAGCGAGATGGACAGGGCTCGGGTCTCCATGGGGAAGACCTCGCTCACCGTCAGGTAGGCCGAGCTCGCTCCTGCGGACGCCACGAAGAAGGTCAGCGAGACCAGCAGGAAGAACGACCATGTCGTCAGGGAGCCGTTGATCAGCAGAACGGCGAGGAGGGCTGCCACGACCGCCGAGCCGAAGTAGGTGCCCGCGATCATCGGCTTTCTGCCAACGGTGTCGAACAGTCGGCCGAGGAGGAGTGGTCCGAGGAAGTTGGCGATCGCGAAGAGGACAAGGAAGTAGGGGATCGAGCCGGAGCCGATGTCGAAGAAGCCGTTCAGGATCGTGCCCAGGTCGAAGACGATCGCGTTGTACAGGAACGCCTGTCCGACGAAGAGCGCCAGACCGAGAACGGCGCGACGCGGATACCGCCGCAGAGCCACGCCGGCGATCTCCGTGAACGGGATGACGTCGCGCTGCCGCACGGTGACCGCCTCGCCCGGTTCGGGCAGCTCGCGGCCGGTCTCTTGGTGTACCTCGGCCTCGATCCGGTCGACGATACGTTCAGCCTCGGCTTGGTGCCCGTGGATGAACAGCCAGCGCGGGCTCTCCGGCACATGGCGGCGGACCAGCATGATGCCCAGGCCCAGAATGCCGCCCAGGCCGAAGGCCAGCCGCCAGCCGAGGTCGGCTGCCAGCAGACTCTCGTTGAGAAGCAGCACGGCGACCAGGCTGCCGAGCGCCGCACCGACCCAGTAGCTGCCGTTGATGGCCAGATCCACCTGCCCGCGGTTACGGGCCGGAATCAGCTCGTCGATGGCCGAGTTGATCGCGGCGTACTCTCCGCCGATGCCCATACCGGTGATGAAGCGGGCGAGGTAGAGGTACCAGGCGTCGTGGGCGAACGCGGTCGCGACGGTGGCGAGGACGTAGATGCCGAGCGTGACCATGAACAGCTTCTTGCGCCCGTAGCGGTCGGTGAGCCTCCCGAACAGGAGAGCGCCCGCACATGCGCCCGCCACGTAGATGGCGGCGGCAGTTCCGATGTCGGCGCTGGTCAGGTTGATGCCGCTGCCCTGCTCGGTCATACGGGCGGCCACCGCCCCGACGATCGTCACTTCGAGTCCGTCCAGGATCCAGACGGCTCCCAGACCGATGACGATCCGCCAATGGAATCGGGACCACGGCAGCCGGTCGAGCCGGGCGGGGATCTTGGTCGTGACGACACCGAGTTCGGCGGTGGTGGTCATGCCACGCCTCCTCGTTCAGGGCCATGGGCTGTTGCCTGGAGAGGGACAGAGCGGGCCGAAATGGACATGTCCGCATAGGGTGGTCTGCTGTGCTGCGCTGCCACCTTCTGGGACACCGTTTTCGCTTTCGCCATGAGGACGACACGATGCTCTGGCACTGCGCGCGTGGGTGCGGAGCGGAGGGAAGCAAGCGGTATCCGACGGCCCAGGACGCCGAGCGTTACGCGCGGGCATTCGACCGCGAGGACCAGGAGGACATGGGCCGGCGAGCACCGCTGGGTCTGCTGCCCCTTCGGCTGCTGCGCGCCTGGCGTCTGCGGCGCCGAAAGGAAGCCGGTGGGCAGCCGCGTGCCGGGTCTCCGCCGCCGTGAGGGGTGGTGACACGGGACGTCGTTCATGAGTCACCCCGGGTGTCGAGCCTCGCCGGCCCGGCCGCGGTTCCGGACGGGTGCCCGATACCGCGGCGTTCGCGTCTCAGCCGCTGCTCTCGGTGCTTTCACTCGTCTCGCTGATCTCGACGTGCCGGGGCTTTGTGACCTCGGCCTTGGGGACGGTGATGGTGAGCATCCCGTCCGACATCTGCGCATTGATCTTTTCGGTGTCGACCTCTCCGGGCAGCCGCAGCCGGTACTCGAAGGCTCCGGTGCGGCGGGTGCTCCGGCGCAGGACGCCTTTGCGTTCCTTCTCCTTGATCTCTCCGGTGACCACCAGCTCCTGGCCGTTCGCTTCGACGTCGATGTCCTTGCTCTTGACGCCGGGGAGTTCGATCTCGACGTGGAAGGCGTCGTCGGACTCCGTGACATCGGCCAGGGGTGTCCACGCGACTGCGGGCGCCGCGCCTCCCACCGTGGATTCGATCAGTCCGCTCATCTCGCTGAGCAGTTGGTCGAACTCCGTCAGCGGATTGCGTGCCCAGCCAAGGGGCCTGTCCTGCATGGCGCCACCGCGGTGGCGCCGGACGGGCGTGGTCATTCCCATCGCCTCCTTCTCCTTCTCGTGATCTCGTCGCCCGCCGGGTGTCATGCGAGCCAAGCGGACTCCTTCGGACGGGTGTGCGGGGAGCTGTCGGTGCCGCCGGGCGCGGCCGTGTGGCCCAGGTAGCGGTGCACGAAGTGGATGCTCATCGCGCCTTCGCCGACCGCGGAGGCCACGCGCTTCACCGAGCCGCTGCGGACGTCGCCGGCGGCGAAGACGCCGGGCATGCTGGTCTCCAACGTCAGGCAGTCGCGGCCCTGGCTCTGCCACAGCTCGGGAACGGAGCAGGCCTGCGCCTCCGCGCCGGTGAGCACGTAGCCGCGCGCGTCGAGGGCGAGCGCGCCGGACAGCCAATCGGTGTGAGGGTCTGCGCCGGTGAAGACGAACAAGGCCCGCACCTCGAGGTGGCGGTGCTCGCCCGTACGGTGGTCGACCACGGTGACCGCCTCCAGCACCTTGTCTCCGAGTGCCTCGGTCACCTCGGTGTAGAGCAGCACGCGCACCCGCGGATGGCGCTCGATCTGATCGATCAGGTAGCGGGACATGTGCGCCTCGAGGCTCGGCCCACGGACGAGCAGATACACCTGAGGCGCGTACCCGGCCAGGAAGAGCACGGCCTGGCCCGCGGAGTTGCCGCCGCCGACCACCGCCACCGGGTCGGTACGGCACTGCTGGGCCTCGTAGACGGTCGCCGAGTAGTGGACGCTCGCGCCCTCCAACGGCTCGATGCCGGGCACATGGAGGCGGCGGTAGCGGGCGCCGGTGGCCAGGACGACGGTACGGGCGGTGACCTCGCTGCCGTCGGCGAACCCGACGGCGTAGTGGCCGTCCCGTCGTTCGAGCCGGGCCGCCTCCGCAGGGACGCTGATCCGGGCGCCGAACTTGTCCGCCTGGAGCACGGCGCGCTCGGTGAGTTCGGCGCCGGAGATGCCGGAAGGGAAGCCGAAGCAGTTGTCGATGCGGGAGGACGTCCCGGCCTGGCCGCCGGTGGCCAGCGCCTCGACCACGGTCGTGCCCAGGCCCTCCGAGGCCGCGTTCACCGCGGCGGCGAGACCTGCCGGACCGGAGCCGACGATGAGGAGATCGCCGCGGTCGTTGCCCGATTCCAGGGGCGGCAGGCCGATGAACCGGGCCAGTTCGGCGTTGCTCGGATTGCGCAGCAGGGTCGTGTCCCGCCAGATCACCAGCGGTGTCTGCTCCGGGCCGACCGCGAAGCGCCGCAGCAGCGCCTCGGCCTCCTCGTCCGTCTCCAGATCGATCCAGCGGTGTGGCAGCCGGTTGCGGGCGGCGAACTCGCGCAGCCGCCGGGTGTCGGGCGAGTAGCGCGAGCCGATGATGCGGAAACCGGCGCCCTGCCCGACGAGCAGAGCGCGGCGGCCCAGGCAGGCGCGCAGCACCACATCACCGAGGGTGGAGTCCCGGGTCACCAGGTCACGCAGCTGGTCCATGGACAGGGCGAGGATTTCGCCGGGGTCCCTGACCACGGCGGTGTAGAAGGCCACCTGTCCGTTCAGGAGGCCGAGTTCGCCGATGAAGCGGCCAGGGCCGTGCACCCGCAACAGGCGTTCGCCGGGCGTGCCGTAGCCCTCGACGATGGCGACCGAGCCACTGAGGACGACGTAGAACGTCTCGCACCGCTCGCCCTCCCGGATCAGCACGTCACCGGCGTCAGCCGCGCGCCGCCGGCCATGCTGAGCCAGGCGGGCCGTCTGGTCGTCCGACAGGCGGGGGTAGGCGCCGTAGAGGTCGGGAGTCTCGAAGGGGACGCTCTCCTCCGCCTCGTCCGGCACAGGCGCTGCGCCGGGCCGCTTCTCGTCGCCGGGCATCACACGAACGCCTCATGTGCGAAGCACCAGCGCCAGTCCTCGCCGGGCTCCAGCGACGCCACGATCGGATGGCCGTCGGCGGCGGCGTGACGGCGGGCGTGCCGGTTCGGCGACGAGTCGCAGCAGCCGACGTGGCCGCAGGTCAGGCAGAGCCTGAGGTGGACCCACGGGGAGCCGAGCAGCAGACACTCCTGACACCCTTCTGAGGTCTGCGGCTGGACCGGCCGGACAAGCGCGAGGTGGGGGTCTGCGTGCAGGGTCATCCGGATCACCCTTCCCGGGCAGTGATCGACTCTTCCACCCACTGGCGCAGAACGGGGGCGGGCGCCGCCCCCGCCTGCCGGGCGACCGTCTCGCCCCGGTCGAGGACCAGTAGCGTCGGTACCGCCTGGACCTCGAACCGCCGCGCCAGGCGCGGGTTCTTGTCGATGTCGACCTTGACCAGTTTGATCTTTCCCGCGAGATCGGCGGCGACCTTCTCCAGCGCGGGGCTCACCATGCGGCAGGGGCCGCACCAGGTGGCCCACAGGTCGACGACGACGGGCACGGTGGCCTGCTCGACGACCTCGGTGAAGTCGTCGTCGCCCGCGTCGGCCATCCACGGCAGCGGCTGCTTGCAGTTGCCGCACCTGGGGCGGCCCTCGGCGGCCGCCGGCACCCGGTTGGTGCGCCCGCAGTGCGGACAGGTGACGTTGGTGGCTTGCATGGTGCTCATGCCGCCCTTGCTCCCTTCCCGTCCTGGGGCTGGTCGTAGGTGACCACCAGTTCTGCGTGCTCGGCGTCGACGCGGACCTTCGCGCCGTCCTGGACGTCGCCGCGCAGCAGGGCGCGCCCGACGAGGGTCTCGACCTCGTGGGAGATGTAGCGCCGCAGCGGCCGGGCCCCGTAGACCGGGTCGTAGCCCTGATGGGCGATCAACTCGCGGGCCGCGTCGGTGAGTTCGACGGAGATGCGGCGTTCGGCGAGACGTCGGCGCAGCTCGTCGAACTGCAGCTCCACGATCCGCTCGATCTGCCGCTCGCCGAGCGGCTTGAACAGCACGATGTCGTCGACGCGGTTGAGGAATTCCGGGCGGAAGTGCCCGCGCAGCTCGCCCATGACCAGGGCGCGGGCGTCCGGCTTGATCTCGCCCTCGGCGGTGGCGCCGTCGAGGAGGTGCTCGGAGCCGATGTTGGACGTCATGATGATCACGGTGTTGCGGAAGTCGACGGTGCGGCCCTGGGCGTCGGTGATGCGGCCGTCGTCGAGGATCTGCAGCAGGGTGTTGAAGACATCGGTGTGGGCCTTCTCGATCTCGTCGAACAGCACGACCGAGTACGGCTTGCGGCGTACGGCCTCGGTGAGCTGGCCGCCTTCCTCGTAGCCGACGTATCCGGGCGGGGCTCCCATGAGCCGGCTGACGGTGTGCCGCTCCTGGTACTCGCTCATGTCGAGGCGGACCATGTTCTCCTCGGAGTCGAACAGGGCCCGGGCGAGGGTCTTGGCCAGCTCGGTCTTCCCGACGCCGGTGGGGCCGAGGAAGATGAACGAGCCGATGGGGCGGCGAGGGTCGCGGATGCCGGAGCGGGCGCGGATGATGGCGTCGGCGACGAGCTTGACGGCCTCGTCCTGACCGATCACGCGCTCGCGCAGTATCTCGTCGAGGCGCAGCAGTTTCTCGCGTTCGCCCTCCTGGAGGCGGGCGACGGGGATGCCGGTCCAGGCGGCGACGATCTCGGCGATCTCCTCCTCGGTGACGACCTCGCGCAGCAGCCGGTTCTGCCCTTGTTTGGCGGCCAGTTGCTCTTCCTCGGCCTCGAGTCGGCGTTCCAGGTCCTGGAGGCGGCCGTAGCGGAGTTCGGCGGCGCGGTTGAGGTCGTAGGCGCGTTCGGCCTCCTCCGCCTCGTGGCGGACCTGCTCCAGCTCCTGGCGCAGCTCCTGCACGCGGCGGATCGCCTGCCGTTCGGCCTCCCACTGGGCGTGTTTGGCGTCGGCCTCGCCGCGCAGGTCGGCCAGTTCCCTGCGCAGCTCCTCCAGACGGGCCTTGCTCGCGGGATCGGTCTCATTGGACAGGGCCGCCTCCTCGATCTCCAGGCGGGTCACCCGGCGGGTGATCTCGTCGAGTTCGGCGGGCATGGAGTCGATCTCGGTACGCAGCCGGGCACAGGCCTCGTCGACGAGGTCGATGGCCTTGTCGGGCAGGAAACGGTCGGTGATGTAGCGGTGGGAGAGCGTCGCCGCCGCGACCAGCGAGGTGTCCTGGATCTTGACGCCGTGGAAGACCTCCAGGCGTTCGCGCAGGCCGCGCAGGATGGAGATGGTGTCCTCCACGCTGGGTTCGTCGACCAGGACCTGCTGGAAACGGCGTTCGAGGGCGGCGTCCTTCTCGATGTGCTTGCGGTACTCGTCCAGGGTGGTCGCGCCGATCATGTGCAGTTCGCCGCGTGCCAGCATGGGCTTGAGCATGTTGCCCGCGTCCATGGCGCCCTCGGCGGCGCCCGCGCCGACGACCGTGTGCAACTCGTCGACGAAGAGCAGGATCCGCCCCTGGGCGGCCTTGACCTCGCTCAGTACGGCCTTGAGGCGTTCTTCGAACTCACCGCGGTACTTGGCGCCGGCGACGAGGGAGCCCATGTCGAGGGCGAACACCGTCTTGTCGCGGAGTCCTTCGGGCACGTCACCGCGCACGATGCGCTGGGCCAGGCCCTCGACGATGGCGGTCTTGCCGACGCCGGGGTCGCCGATCAGGACAGGGTTGTTCTTGCTCTTGCGGCTGAGGATCTGGGTGACGCGGCGGATCTCGGCGTCCCGGCCGATGACGGGGTCGAGCCGCCCGGTCCTGGCCTCGGCGACCAGGTCACGGCCGTACTTCTCCAGGGCCTCGTAGGCCACCTCGGGGTTGGCGGAGGTCACGCGCTGGTTGCCGCGGACCTGGGTGAGCGCGCCGAGGAAGGAATCCCGGGTCACGCCGTGCTCCTTCAGCAGCCGCCCGGCGGCGGTCGCCGAGCCCTCCTCGGCCAGCGCCAGCAGCAGGTGTTCCACGGACACGTACTCGTCCTTGAGGCGTTTGGCCTCCCGCTCGGCCGCGTCCAGCAGCCGGGCCAGGCGCTGGGTGACGAAGACCTGGCCCGGCGCCGCGCCCGGGCCGGTCACCTTGGGCCGGCGGGAGAGGTCCTCGCGTACGGCCGCGCGCAACTCCTTGGGCTCGGTGCCCGCCTGCTGCAGCAGCCGCGGGATCAGGCCCTCCTCCTGGTCGAGGAGGGCGAGCAGCAGATGTTCGCCGTCGACCTCGGTGTGGCCCAGGCGGCCGGCGGCGCTCTGGGCGTCCTGCAGGGCTTCCTGTGACTTCTGGGTCAGGCGGTTCATGTCCATGGTGGTAGATCACTCCTCATGCCTGCGCGCCGCAGCGCGGCTTCGAGCAGGCTGATGCGGTCGAGCAGGTCGAGCACCAGACCGAGGGATGCGTAGTTCAGGCACAGCCCGGTGCGCAACCGCTGGACGCGGGCCAGGGCGGCCGGTGCCGTTGGGGCGAACACCAGCCGTCCGGAGGCGTCACGGCCGGCGTCCACCAGTCCGAGGGCGACGAACCGACGGATCAGGTCGGGATGCAGGCCTGAGCGGCGGGCCACGGTCTCCAGGGACAGCCTGGGCACGGGCACGATCGCGTACTGCGCGCCCACCTCGTGCGTGCGTGCGGGGGACGGGCGGGCCTCGGCCGGTCGGTCGGTCATCAGGTCCTCCTGGGGTCGAACGAGGAGACAGCGGCAAGTTCCTCCAGCAGCTCGCGCTCCCGGTCGCTCAGCCGGGGCGGCACCATGATCCGCAACTCCGCGTACAGGTCTCCGTTCGCGCCGCGCGGGCCCGGCATGCCCTCGCCGCGCAGCCGCAGGCGCCTTCCGCTGGAGGATCCGGCAGGCACGGTCACCTTGGCCGTGGCACCGCTCGGCGTGCGCACCGGCACGGTCGCGCCCAGCGCCGCCTCCCACGGGGTGACCGGAAGCCTCACGTGGACGTCCCGGCCGTCGAGGCGGAACTCGGGGTGCGGCTGGATCCGCACCCTCAGAAACAGGTCGCCGGCGGGAGCGTCGTCGCCGCTCCCGCGCCCGCCCTCCCCGGCCAGCCGGATGCGCTGCCCGTCGGTGGTGCCGGGCGGCACGTCGACCTGGTAGCGCCGCTGCCCGGTCGGCCCGGCGAGGGTGACCGTTCGGCGGCCGCCCCGATATGCCTCCTCGACGGTGAGCGGCAGTTCCGCCTCCTGGTCGGCGCCGGGCACGCGCATCCGCCCGGCGCCGCCGAACAGCGAGCCGAACAGATCCTCGACGTCGACCCCCTCGCCGTCGAAGCCTGCCGTGGAGTACCGCACCCGGGGACCGCCGCCGGTGGTCCACCGGAATCCGCCGCCCGCTCCGGCGCCGGCGCCGGCGGCGACGCGCTCCTCCCAGTCCTCCGGGACCTTGCGGAAGTCCTCGCCGAAGCGGTCGTACCGGGTCCGCTGCTCCGGGTCGGACAGGACACTGAAGGCCTCATTGATCTCCTTGAACCGCTCCTCCGCCTGGGGGTCCTTGTTGACGTCGGGGTGGTACTTGCGGGCCAGGGTGCGGTAGGCCCGCTGGATCTCGTCCTGGTCGGCGGTGCGCGCAACGCCGAGCACCTCGTAGAAGTCGCGTGCCATGGACGGTCACTCCCGCTTGGCGACGGTCACGGCGGCAGGCCGCAGCTGCCGCTCGGCCTCCCCGTAACCGGGTCGCAGCACCTGGACCACGGTGTTCGGATCGGCGTCGGGATCCTGGACCACGCCGACCACCTCGTGCCGGGCCGGATCGAACGACACGCCCCTCTCCGCGTGGCGCGGGTAGCCCAGCCGCTCCAGGACGTTCACGGCCTGGTCGCGCACGGCCCGGACACCCTCGACGATCGCGCCGGGGTCGGCGGCCGCGTGGCTCAGGGCGAGTTCCAGGTTGTCGATGACGGGCAGGAAGGCGGCGGCCGTACGGGCGCGTTCGGTCGCGGCCACCCGCTCCAGCTCCCTGACGTGACGTTTGCGCAGGTTGTCGAGGTCGGCCAGGGCGCGGCGCCAGCGGTCCTCGGCCTCTCGCAGCGCGGCCGCGTATTCGTCGTCGGGTGCGGCGGCGCTGGTTGCGGCGTCGGGCCCCGGCTCGGCCTCATCAGTCGGCGGTCCGGGCTGCTCAAGGTCCCCGCGCGGCGGCTGTACGGCGCCTTCCGGCGGCGGGTCGGGCTCTCGGCCCCGGGGTGGGATGGGCATGGCGGGCACCTCAGCCCTTGTCGAACTCGGCGTCGATCACATCGTCGTCATCCGCGGCGCCGCCCGGCGCGGCCCCGCCGGGACCGGATCCGTCCGGCGCGCCGGTGCCCGCAGGACCGCCCGCGGCGGCTCCCGCCTGGTGGGCAGCGAGCCCCGCGAAGATCTGCTGGAGTTCGGAGGTCAGCGGCCGGGCCTTGTCCGCCCCGACCTCGTTCTTGACCGCCTCGCGGGCCTCGGCCACCAGCATCTCGGCGCGGGCCTTCTCGTGTGCGGGCGCGGCGTCGCCCAGCTCGCCGAGGCGCTTTTCGACCTGGTAGGCGATGGCGTCCAGTTCGTTGCGGGCGTCGACCGCCTCGCGCAGGGCCTGGTCCTCGCCGCGGTTGCGTTCGGCCTCCTGGACCATCCGCTCGACCTCGGTGCGGTCGAGGTTGGAGCTCTCGCTGATGGTGATGCCCTGTTCCTTGCCGGTGTCCTTGTCCCGTGCGGTGACGTTGAGGATGCCGTTGGCGTCGATGTCGAAGATGACCTCGATCTGCGGCTCTCCGCGCGGCGCGGGGCGGATGTCGGTGAGCTGGAAGCGACCCAGGACCCGGTTGTCGGCGGCCCTCTCCCGCTCGCCCTGCAGGACGACGACGTCGACGGCGGGCTGGTTGTCCTCGGCGGTGGAGAAGGTCTCGGAACGGCGCACCGGGATGGTGGTGTTCCGCTCGATGATCTTCGTCATCACGCCGCCGCGTGTCTCCACGCCCAGCGACAGCGGAGTGACGTCGAGCAGCAGGACGTCCTTGACCTCGCCCTTGAGGACCCCGGCCTGGATCGCGGCGCCCATCGCCACGACCTCGTCGGGGTTGACGCTCATGTTGGGGTCCTTGCCGCCGGTCAGCCTCCGTACCAGGGCCTGGACGGCGGGGATGCGGGTGGAGCCGCCGACGAGGATGACCTCGTCGATGTCGTTGTCACTGACCTTGGCGTCGTCCATGGCCTGCCGGACCGGGCCCAGGCAGCGCTCCACCAGGTCGCCGGTGATCTGCTCGAACGTGGACCGCATGATCGTCGTGGTGAGGTGTTTGGGCCCGGAGGCGTCGGCCGTGATGAACGGCAGACTGACCTGCGTCTGGGTCACCGAGCTGAGCTCGGTCTTGGCCTTCTCGGCGGCCTCGAACAGGCGTTGCAGGGCCTGTGGGTCCTGGCGCAGATCGATGCCGTTCTCCTTCTGGAAGCCGTCGGCGAGCTGGTCGACCAGCCTGCGGTCGAAGTCGTCGCCCCCCAGATGGCTGTCGCCCGCCGTGGACCGTACCTCCACCACGCCGTCGCCGACGTCGAGGATGCTGACGTCGAAGGTGCCGCCGCCCAGGTCGAAGACGAGCACCGTCTCGTGCTGCTTCTTGTCCATGCCGTAGGCGAGGGCGGCCGCGGTCGGCTCGTTGATGATCCGCAGTACTTCCAGGCCGGCGATCCGTCCGGCGTCCTTGGTGGCGGTGCGCTGGGCGTCGTTGAAGTAGGCAGGCACCGTGATGACCGCCTCCGTGACCCGCTCTCCCAGCTGCTTGGAGGCGTCGTCGGCGAGCTTGCGCAGCACCTGCGCGCTGATCTCCTCCGGCGCGTAGAGCTTGTCGCGCACCTTGAAGCGGGCCGCGCCCCCGTCTCCCTCGACCACGTCGTACGCGACGGCCTTGGCCTCTTCGGAGATCTCGTCGAAGTGCCGGCCGATGAACCGCTTGGCCGAGTAGATGGTGCCCTTGGGGTTGAGGATCGCCTGGCGGCGGGCCAGCTGGCCCACCAGGCGCTCGCCGGTGTCGGTGAAGGCCACCACGGACGGCGTCGTGCGGTTGCCCTCGCTGTTGGGTACGACGGCCGGCTCGCCGCCCTCCCAGACGGCGATCACCGAGTTCGTGGTGCCCAGGTCGATGCCTACTGCCTTGGCCATGAGGAACTCCTTCCGCGACGGGCGGCCCCCGTACGCCCTCGGAGTCGCGCCCGTCTTTCGCAATCGCTCAGGTGACGGCGGGACCGCTCCGCGGGCGGCTGCTCTTCCAAGCCCCGCTGCTTGTGCCGGCGCCGGTCCCGCTGGGCAGCTCGGCCAGCAGCTGCACCGCCTCGTCGGCGACCGCCTCGTCGGCGACGACGTCGTACCGGCCGGGCTGCATGAAGCTCACCGAGGCGAAGTCCCGGCGGCCACGCTGGGCCGTGTGCACCAGCAGGCCGAACAGCGCGCCGACCAGTGCTCCGAAAACCAGCCCGTACATGGCGAGGAGCAGCCCCGACACGACCGGGTCCAGCCAGTTCAGCAGCCCGAAGATCCATCCGATCAATGCGCCGGGCAGGGCGCCGCTCGCCGCGCCGTGCAGGGCGGCTGCGCCATGTCCCATGCGGCCGGTCACCTGCTCGACCAGGCGCACATCCTGCCCGATGATGGCCACCCTCTCGACGGGGAAACCCTGATCGGAAAGGTGATCGACGGCGCGTTCCGCCTCCTGGTAGGTCGTGTACGAGGCGATGGTCCTGCGGGCCTGCTCGATCATCAGCCAGTCCTTCCCGCCGCGGCCACCGGTGCACCCGGCGATCCCTGACAAGCACAGAGTGGCAAGAGGGCAGCGCGCTCCGCCTGCACCCGGCAGGTCAGAAATCGAGGCAGTCGGTCACGCCACGAGAACAAGGCCAAATACCGACAAGTCGGATGACCTTGCCCAGGCTGGGTACGCGGGGCTGGCCACAGGCGTGGATCCCACGATTTGCCCGATCGCCTCCGATGACCGGAGAACGGAGTGATCTATGGCCTGCCGTCCGTCACAGAGGTTGTCCTCTGACGTCTCCGACCGGGAAGTGTCTCGCCCCCCGAGCGACCCCGCGGGCACCGAACGGCGCGACCCCCGTCCGCTCGCGGTGCTGGATCCACACGGGATCCTGGCGCTGTCCTGCACCCTGTTCACCTGCACGGAGCAGAGTGAGATCGTGCGTCTGGCCATGCGGCATGTCAGTGCCCTTGGTCCCTACAGCGCCGAGGCCGGATACCTCGCGACGGACGACGGTTTGTCCCGCGTCCCCGGCCACGACGCGGGAGCGCCGACGGTCGACGACGCACGCATGAATGAGTTGGGCGAGGCCGACGGCTCCGTATCCCTTCCGGAGCGGTCCTGGAACTGGGCGTTCGGCCTGCGTGGGGCCGGCGGTCTGCTCGGCTACATCGTGGTCTCCTCCCGCTCCGGACCCGATGAGGAAGGGCACTTCCTCCTCTCGACCCTCGTGGGACTCACCTCGGCGGCCCTGTCACTGGCGGCCATGCGCGCCTGGCAGCACGACAACGCCGGCGAACTGAGCCGACTCCGCACCGAACGGGACACCGCACTGCGGCAGCTGGACATCATGCGCTCCGAGCTGCACCTGCAGGAGACCGTGCACGAGACCCTCGCCCGTGTGGCTGCCCGGGGCGGCGGCGAGGACGCCATCACCCAAGCGCTGTACGAGCTCACCGGGCTGTCGGCGCTCATCGAGGACCGGTTCGGCAACCTGAGGTCCTGGGCCGGTCCCGACCGACCCGACCCCTATCCGGTGCCGTCCCCGACCGGCCAGGAAGAGATGCTGCGGCGGGTCACGCGCGAGGCGGGCCCGGTCAGAGTCAAGGACCGGCTGATGGCCCTGGTCTGCCCGCGCGGCGACGTCCTCGGCGTACTCGCCATCGAGGACCCCGGGGCGACGGCCAACGAGCACACTATGTTCGCCCTGGACCACGCCCAGCGGGCGCTCGCCCAGGAGCTCATGCACATGCGCGAACTCACCGAGGTCGAACTGCGGCTGCGCCGCCAACTGATCGACGACCTGCTGGAGGGCACTGACGAGACGAGCGCCTACGCCCGGGCCGAAGCCGTCGGCCACGACCTGCAACGTACCCACTACGTAGTCGTGGTGCACTGGCCGGGCAACGCCACAGACGACTCCTTCACCCGGGCCGTCGAACGAGCGACGGCCACCACGACGACCCGTCCGCTGATCACTCGTCGCGGCGACCGGATGGTCCTGCTGACCGAGGCAAGGCCCGACGACGATGCCATGCACGCGGCGCTGGCCCATGAGCTCGGGACGCCCGACGGAGCTATCGGGGTGAGCACCCGCTGCGACTCCCCGGACGGCATTCCACGCTGCTACCAGGAGGCATTGCGGGCTCTGGAGGTGCGGCAGAACTCCCGCCAGCGCAGCGGGACGACGTTCTTCGACGACCTCGGGCTGTACCGGATCCTGGGGCCCGGAAACGATCTCCGGGAGCTCGAAGGCTTCGTGCGAGAGTGGCTCGGCCAGCTGATCGACTACGACGCAGAGCACGACACGGAGCTGGTGGAAACGCTCTCGCGCTACTTCGACTGCGGAGGCAACTACGACGATGCAGCCGCCGCGCTGACGGTCCACCGCAGCACCCTGCGCTACCGGCTGCAGCGCATCCGTGAGATCAGCGACCGCGACCTGGCGGAGGTGGACACCCGGCTCAATCTGCAGGTGGCAACGCGTGTCTGGAAGATCATCCTGGGCGGGCGACGCTGACCGCGGATACCCGGAGGGGCCGGGCAGCAGGTCAGCCTGGCTGCCGGAGCCCGCCGACACATGTCTTGGAACGCTGCTACCCATGCATTCGCGGCCTTCCGCCGGCATCGCCCTGCGCACGTGGGCTGACGGGACGGGAACGGCGCCACTGCGCGCCAGGCCAGTAGGAGCGGTAGCGGTGCGGTAGTGGTGCGGTACCGGCCGGTCACGACCTTCTCGCACTTCTCCTACGAACGCGACGAGGCGGGCCGGAAGACGCGCATGCGCCCCACGGGCCCCGGAGAAGGGTTCGGGTCTCGTGGTCGATCTGCTGGGCCTCTCCGGTGGGTACGACCACGATCGGTATTTCCGCCCCCGGCCCGCTGACGATTGCCAGGGCCGGAGCCTCACGCTTGGCGACGATGCGGAGCACCCAGATCCGAAAGCACCTTCGGGTCCCGGAGCTTTTTCAGCGTTGCCGCTCCAGGGTGAGGATGGCCGCGGTGATCGACGACATTCGATTGGGGCTGCATGGGGACCTGCGGAAGATCCGCCACGATTTCAGTCGTGCGACGCCGCGTTCGACGGGTGCCCGAGCCACGGACAGCGCGCGGTTGACGGTGTGCTGGGTTGGCGTGAGGTTCCGGCCTGGCGGGCGTCTGAGGGGTGCGGTTACCTACGGGCCGGCTCCGATGTAGGCGCGGTCGGCGAGGACGGGGACGCCCTGTCCGTGGTGGTGTAGGCGTGGGCGATGCCCACGGAGACTCCACCTTCGATTCGACCTGGCTCTCCCTCCCTCACACCCACGCGGGGGGGGCGAGGGTCCGGCCCATCTCGGAGGGCAGGCCCGGGTCGGCGACCAGGACGAGCCGCAGGCTCCTGCCATTCGTGTCCGCGTTGAGCTGGGAAGGCTTCGTGGCGCCTCGCCGCTTCCCCAGGCTGCCGGCAGAGGGAGGGATCCGCTCGTCCGCCCCTTCGGCAGCACGCCGCGCCTGCGGGCCGGGGGACCCCTAGCATGCTGAATGTGCGACCCATTCTCCCGAAGATCGAGGGCGGCCGGGTGCAGGGCCTCCTGCAGCTCATCGAGGACGGCATCCACCTCGTCGTCGCGGGGCTTCTGGTACTGCTCGCGGGGCTTCTGACCGTCGAGGTCGTCCACGACGTCATCAGGTCGATCAGGGGGCCGTACCGCGCGGAGACGGTCGTTCTCTCCGCCCTGGACAACGGCCTTGTGCTGTTCATCGTTGCCGAGCTGCTCCACACCGTCCGCCTCACCATCAGGAACCGGACCCTCGACGCGGAGCCGTTCCTCGTCGTCGGCCTGATCGCCGGCATCCGCAGGGTGCTCATCGTCACGGCCGAGGCGGAGAAGTCCTTCCGGTGGAACGTCGAGGGGATCGAACTGCTCATCCTGGCGGGGCTGATCCTCGTGATGGCGATCGCGGTGTACGTGTGGCGGCGCTCGACGCGGCCGGGAGACTACTTCCCGCTTCAGGAGGCGCGTCGCTCCCCGCCGCCGGAGCCCTCACCCACCTCGGTGCGCGGGTCCTGATCCGTCGCCTTCCGCAACCGCGGCCGCCCCCATCCGTTGCTCCTCGCGAGCGGAGCCGACATCCCGTTCCAGTGGTGTGCGGACTACTGCTGCCGCGAGGTCCTCCAGTGCCCGCTTCTGCGCCCGCGCGCTTAGGGGAGCGGCCCTGGTTCAGCGGGCGTGGGGTATGTCCGAAGGACCGCCGCGCGTAGCCGAAACTCCTGGTACGCCTGCTAATCGGTGAGCGGCGATGCCGACGCGCGTCCGGGAGTCGTCTGTGCCGGTATAGGTTCACTTCGAGGGCTGGTCACCGTGGTCGTCTTGGAGCGTGCGGCGACGTTCCTGTTCGGGCTCGGAGTAAGCGGCTGCGCGGACCGCCTCGTGACACGAAACCCACCGCACGCTGCGCGACAGGCGCCGCCTGTTACGGCCGCTGCCGTCCGGCACGCCCTGTCACACTCCCGGCGGCTGTTCCGTCGTAGTGCTGAGACACCATCCGGCACTACGCAGAGGAGAGACGGGATGTCCGCAACCAGGGAAATGAGCAACACAGCTACGCTCAACCGCTTCCACGCCGCCGTAAACGGCCACGACCCGGGCACCATCGCCAAGGCCATCGACGAGTTCGTCGCACCGGACGTGGACTTCCATGCACCGGTGCCCATGGGCCTGACGGGTGCGGAGGCCCTGAAGCGGGTGTGGGAGGTGCTCCTGCGCGCGTATCCCGACATCCATGTCGCGCTCGAGGAGACGATCGCACAGGGCGACAAGGTCGTCGCCAGGAATACGGTGACCGGAACCCACCGCGGTGAGTACCAGGGCCTGGCGCCCACCGGCAGGACCGTCACCTACAACGAGATCTTCATCTTCCGCTTCGCCGACGGACGGATCACCGAGATCCGGGGCGTCGTCGACGTCCTCGCGCAGCTACGGCAGCTCGGCGCATCCCCAGTGTGACCAGATCCCGAGCCTTCAAAGCAGCCCTGACCGCCTCCTCTACGGAGATGCCCAGCAGGTCGGCCACCGCGGTGAGCGCTGGTCCCAGTTCGAGCTCGATGCGCGCGACGGCGTGTCGATCACCTCGGGTCACGTCCCGATTGATGATCAGCACGGGTTTTCCGGCCTCAGCGGCCTGACGTACGGACCGCAGTCCGGACATCCCCGTAAACGAGGATCCGAGTACGAGCAGCGAGTCCGCCGCGGGGCCCAATCACGGCACTGCTCGACCCGATGAGGGCAGACAGTCACCGAACGCGCGCAGGGCACCACCTGGAAGTCTCCGACCTGGGCGTCGAGCGAAGTCCGGATTGGCCTCCTCCAGCCGACGAGCCACTTCACGACGCCAAGTGAAGACGCCGCACGCGAGGCACACCACCCGCTCCAGGCTCCCGTGGAGTGCCACGACACCCTCGCTGCCCGCGGCCTGGTGCCGCCCGTCCACGTTCTGGCTGATCACACCCGAGAGCAGCCCCTGCCGCCCGAGAGCGGCCATCGCCCGGTGGCCCGCATCAGGCCAGGCACGGCCAAAGCCCCGCCAGCCGAGGTGACTGCGCGCCCAGTACCGGCGCCGCGCCCGCGCGTGGCACGTGAAGTCCTGGTAGAGCATGGGCGGGTGGCGACTCAGGCTCCCACCTCACGGCGTTAGTCGGGAATGCCCGACTCCGTGGAGACGCCCGCACCACTGAGTGCCAGCGCACCGTCGACCCTCAGTGCGTCGGCGACCGACTGCAGATCCGTCATGCTCGGCGCCAGTTCCTCGATGGGCGGTCCAGCTGAGGGTGGGGCTGCTGACCCAGGAGCGCGCCGCGGCCATGGCCGGCGATGACGGGTCAGCGCGTCAATCGGAGAACCGACCGTACGGCTCGGCCAGCGATCCGCCGGACTGGCGGAACTCACGCGCGCGGGTGTCGCGAGACGCCGCTCCCCCGCTGCGCGGATTCGGCAGCCGGCGCATCGCATCGGCGGACTCCAGGCGCCGTAGCGACCAACTAGTCATCACCACAAGGCCGGTGAAGACCACCAGGAGCAGCAGGGACGTCCACATGGGCCGGCTGCCGGGGTCCGCCCATCCCGTCCAGGCGCTGGAAGCGGCCCACAGGGCAACGCCCGCCGCATACATGGCCCGCATCCGGCGCAGCTGCCTCGCAATCGGCCACGGGCTGAGGGACTCAGTGTTCATCGCCATGGGGCGCCCAGTACCCCTGCCGAGCCACTCTGCACCTTCCACCTCAGCCATCAACCGAACGCCGACCCCAGGCACTTCCCCGGCCCCTGACACAAGCGGCTCGCCGACCGCACGAGGAGCTGCGCAACGCGCGCTGCTCCGCGGTCGAAGGGGCGCCACGTCACCCGGGAACGCACGTCAACCTCGGTCAGCGGAAGGGTGGTTCACCACGACGGAGGGTCATACGACGGTCACGGTTCCGGAACGTGTCGGCATGGCTTTGCGCCGACTCTGCTTCACAGACGTGATCGGAATCCTCAACTCCTGGGCGGGCGGCCTGTGTTCAGCTGCGCCACAGATCGTCGCCGTCACACACGTGGGCGCCCATGTTGCGTTCCATCATGCGCAGCGCGGCCTGGGCGAGGTCGGCATGGATGTGGGCCACCGCGTCCTTGGGGACGGTCACGTCGAAGTGGCGGATGTGGGCGTCCAGCGCCGAGTAGAGGATGCACTGTTCGGTGACCTGGCCGCACAGGACCAGGTGGTCGATGCCCTGTTGGGAGAGCAGATAGGTCAGGGGCGTCTCGAAGAAGACCGAGTGGCGTGCTTTGACGACGAAGAGGGAGTGGTCGTCCGGCGCGAGCGGCTCCACGAGTGCCGCGTGTGGACCGGACAGGGCCTTGTCGAGGAGTTCGCCGTGGTGCGAGCGCCATTCGCCGAAGTTGTCGTTGACGTAGATGACGGGCACGTCGCGGCTGCGCGCCCGCTCCAGCAGCGCAGCCACTCGTGGTACCACCTCCGTCACGGAGGGCAGCAGCAGTTCGGCGTCGGCGTGATCGTAGGTGTTGATCATGTCGATGACGATCAGTGCGGCCTTGCCCATACCTTCGGAGTGCCCCACTGGCGCCAGCCATGCAGACACAGCCCACGAGCCCGAAATCGGCCGGCCATGGTCACCGGCCACCGGCCGTTCCCGTCCCCCACGCTTCCGCATGCCCGAGCCCGGGCCGGCTCGTAGGCTGAGGGCTGCTCACGACCTGAAGCGGAAACCGGACAGAGTCCTGTACCTCCCAGCCGAGGCCGACGCATGATCGAGTTCGCCGCTGTCTTCGCCGTCGCGGGCGCGGCGAGCAATGCCGTGGGGACGGCCTTCCAGCGCAAGGCGGCCGCCACCGCCGGTAAACGTGGGCTGCGCCTGCTCGGGGAACTGGTCCGCCGGCCCGCCTGGGTGATCGGCATGGCCGGTGTGATCGGCGCCGCGCTCTTCCAGAGCCTGGCCCTGGTCAACGGCCCGCTCGCCCTCGTCCAGCCGCTGTTCATCCTGGAGCTGCCCTTCGCCCTCATGGTCGTCGCGCCGCTGATGCACCGCCGCCTGCCGGCCTGGGGCTGGTGGGGGGTGAGCGGTGTGGTGGCCGGCCTGGCACTGGTCCTTGCCTCGGCCGCCCCGCACGGGGCGACTGACCAGGCCCCGCTGGAGCGATGGATCCTCGGCCTCGGCCCCTGCCTGGGCGCGATGGTCGCCGCCGTCCTGCTGTCCGGCCAGGGCCGCCCGGCAGCGGTGCGGGCCGCTCTCCTGGGAACCGCCGCCGCGATCGCCAACGCCGTCACGGCCGCCCTGCTGAAATCCGCGACAGGCACCTTCGCCGACCACGGCATCGCGGCCTTCCTCACCTCCTGGCAGACCTACGGCTTCGCACTGGCCGGAGTCGGGGCGGTGCTCCTGCTGGAGAACGCCCTGCAGGCCGGCCCCCTGGCCGCGTCCCAGCCGGCACTGACCATCGGCGACGCGACGGTGAGCCTCGCGCTCGGCGTCGTGCTGTTCGACGAGGAGATCCGCACGGGCTGGTGGCTGGCGCCCGCCGTGATGGGTGCCCTGCTGATCGTCGCAGGCGTGGTGGTGCTGAGCCGGGCGGTACAGGCAATCGTCGTACGCGAACAGTGAAACCGCAGGTCGGGAACGTATCGGATGCAGCGACGACACCGTAGGCGCATCCTGGTCGGGTGATCGGCAGGAAGACCCGACGCGTCGGGAGCCCGGCGGTTGACGCCGCCCCCGGGCCGTCCCAGTCACTGGCTCTGGCCGCCATGATGTTCGCAGTGGCCATGACGTTCATCGACCAGACGATCGTCTCGATCGCGGCACCCGACATCGTCTACGAACTGAATTTGAGCGCGTCGGGCATGCGGTGGGTGGTCAACGCCTATCTGCTGGCCCTGGCCGCCTTCTTCGCTCTGGGCGGACGCCTCGCCGACCTGTGGGGCCCACGCCGTGTCGTGGTGATCGGCACCCTGGCCTTCGTCGCCTCCTCGGTCCTGTGCGGCTGTGTGCCCAAGGGCGACTACGCACTGACCTGGCTGATCGTCTTCCGGGCGGCGCAGGGGCTGGGCGCGGCCCTGCTGTTTCCCGCCGCGCTGGCGGTGGTCGTGGCGGTCTTCCCCGTCCAACGCCGCGGCCGGGCCCTCGCCCTGTTCTTCGGGCTGACCGGCGCCCTCACCGCGCTGGGCCCGCTGCTCGGCGGCTGGCTGACGTCCTGGACCTGGCGCGCGATCTTCTGGGTCAACGTCCCGGTGGCCGTGGTCGCCCTGGTCCTGACCGCCCTCGCCCGTATCTCGGACCGTCGCCGCGAAGAGACACTGGACGTCGTGGGCGCCGTACTGATCACTGCCGGTATGGGTCTGAGCGTGCTCGGCTTCCAGCAGGCGTCGGCGTGGGGCTGGGACAGCGCCGCGACCTGGGGGTGCATCATCGGCGGCCTGGCCGTGCTGGGCCTGTTCTGCCGCTACGAGACGAGGACCCGTCATCCGCTGATCAAACTGGCGGTCTTCCGGGACCGTGCCTTCACGGTGGACTCACTCGTGCTCTTCTTCGCCATGCTGGCGTTCGTCCCGCTGTTCTTCTTCGCCTCCGTCTACGCCCAGGTCTCCCTCAGCGCCTCCCCCAACCAGGCCGCGCTGTTCCTGCTGTACTTCTTCGCCGGGTTCGCGATCGCCTCCCAGTGGGGCGGACGCATCCTCGACAAGCAGGGCGCACGACCGGCCATGAAAACAGGTTGCGTGGTCGGCGCCGTCGGCTTCGCCCTGTGGGCGGGCAAACTCACCGACCTGTCCATGCACGACCAGTGGCCCTACGCCGCACTCGCTGGCGCCGGCATCGGCTTCATCCTCGCCCCTGCCTCGACGGACGCCGTCAATCGCTCCATCGACGCCACGTACGGCGAGGTCACCGGCATCACCCAGACCGTCCGCAACTACGCCGCCAGCATCGGTCTGGCCGTCTTTGGGACCCTTCTGAACCACGCCATGACCGACAACGTCGTGCACAGCCTCACGGCCCGCGGACTGTCCTCGAGCGCCGCGCACTCCGTGGCCCAGGACGCCGCGGAGGCGATCGCGGGCAACGCGGACGCGCGGCAGCCCACCGGGGGCGGCGCGGCGGCGGCGATGCGGGGCGCGATGCCAACGATCCGCATGGACTTCGCCGAGGCCAACCAGTGGGTTTTCTACGGCATGGCCATCGCCCTGGCCGTCGGTTTCCTCTGCGCGCAGCGCCACCCCGGAGGCACCGTCCAGGCTGAGACGGAGCAACAGTCCACGACGACATCCGTCCATCACTGATCGGGGACGGCCGGGCAGCGGGCATGTACGAGCCTGCCGCGCTCTGCCGACGGCAGGTCGTGCAAACCGGTGCGGTCACTCGCGCGAACCGGACGGTCAATCGACCGATCGCCGGGGAGGCCGGTCGTTGAGGGATTACGGGTGTCGTCAGCCGCTCGCCGTCGTCGCGGGGTCCGTGTGTGCAACCCCAACGGCGAATCCGACGATCACGGCAGAGACGTCAAGTGACTGATACCGCTGTGGAGTTGGAGACCGTGGAGCCTGGCAACGGTGCCGAGTCCGGGCAGCCTGTGCCCACGTCCGACGAGCAACTGGTCGCGATGCTGGTGAAGCGGGCCCGGTCGGAGGAGCTGCAGCTGTCCGGGCAGGGTGGGCTGTGCAGCAGCTGACCAGGCGGGTCGGCGCCGAAAGTCCCCTCCTGCCGATTGAGGTGCCTCGCACGGCATACCCCGCCGCCCGGCCTCTGGGGGGCACGGGCGGCGGGGGCCGGGGCAGAGGTGTGTCAGGGGGTCAGCTGCCAGCTCTTGATGTAGCCCACGTCGATCGAATAGTGGTCCTGGACTCGGAGCTTCCAGGTTCCGTTGACCGGCTGGGTCGAGGCGTTGACGGTGTACGTTTCGTCGATGTTGTCGGTGGAGTCTCCGCTGACGGTGCGCAGCGGGTAGACCGTGCCGTCCGGGCCGACGAGGTCGACGCTCAGGTCACCGCGGTAGGTGTGGATGATGTTGACGTAGACCGAGGTGGTGGCGGAGGCGTTGCCGTCCCTGCCGGTGATGTCGATGGGCGACTCCACGGCGGCACCGTTGTCCGGGATGTCGACGCGGTTGGTGTTGGCGTAGATGTTGCCGGTGCGCCAGCTGAACGTGTCCGAGGCGGACACGCCGGTGCTGTCGGTGACCTTGACGGTGACGTCGCTGGTACCGACGGTGGTCGGGGTGCCGGAGATCAGACCGCTCGGGCTGATGCTCAGGCCGTCGGGCAGTCCGGTGGCCTCGTAGGTAAGGCCGGCGCCGGAGTTGGTGGTGTAGGCGTCCACCTGAATGCCGACCGCCTGTCCGATGCCGCTGACCTGGTCGGCGATCGGGGCGATGTTGACCCCGAGGGCGATGCGGTTGCCGACGTTGATGGCGGCCCAGGCGTCGGCGACGGCGAGGTACGTGGGGCTGTAGGCACCGAAGAGGTCGGTCGCCGCCTGGAGGGTGGCGGTCCGGGCCCCGGCGTAGTTCGTCGACGAGGTCATGTACGTCGTCAGTGCCCGGTACCAGATGGCGGCGGCGTTCTCGATGCCTATGCCGGTGACGGGCTGACCGTCGTAGGTGAGGCTGTCGTACGCGACTCCGTTGACCGTTTTGGTGCCGCTGCCCTCGGAGAGCAGGTAGAAGAAGTGGTTCGCGGGGCCCGAGGAGTAGTGGACGTCCAGGCCGCCGAGACTGGAGGACCAGTAGTCGGCCGAGGCGCCGTCCTTGGATGGCTTGTCCATGTAACGCAGCGGTGTGCCGTTGCCGCGGATGTCGATCTTCTCGCCCACGAGGTAGTCGCCGGGGTCTGCGGCGAGGTGCGAGTGGAACTCGACGGCGGCCGCGAAGATGTCGGAGGTCGCCTCGTTCAGGCCGCCGGACTCGCCCGAGTAGTTCAGGCCGGCGGTGGCGCTCGTGACGCCGTGGCTCATCTCGTGGGCGGCCACGTCCAGGGCGGTCAGCGGGTGCGTGTTGCCCGAACCGTCGCCGTACGTCATGCAGAAGCAGCTGTCGGACCAGAAGGCGTTGACGTAGCTGTTGCCGTAGTGGGCTCGGCTGTAGGCGGCGACACCGTCGTTGCGGATGCCGTTGCGGCCGAAGACGTCCTTGTAGTAGTCCCAGGTGGCCGCGGCGCCGAAGGCCACGTCGACACCGGCGGTCTGGCGGTCGGCCGTGGTGCCGTCGCCCCAGACATCGTTGTCGTCGGTGAAGAGCGTGCCGGTGCCGGAGGTGCCCTGGTTCAGGTCGTACGTCTTGTGCCCGGCGCGGTCGCCGTCGACGAGTTGGTACGTCGATCCCGACAAGGTCGTGCCGAGCGGGACCGTTCCGCTGTACTGCCCGGTTCCCGTGCCGGTCTCCACCTGTTCGGCGGCAAGGAGTTGCTTGCCCGTGGTCGCGTCCGTGACGACCTGGAGTTCACTGGGCGTGCGGTCCTGCTGGACGCCTTCGACAACCGTCTCCCAGGCCAGGACGGGTTTGCCGGCCCCGGCCCAGACCACGAGACGGGGTGCGCCCTCGGCCGCGGAGCCCTTGACCTTGTCCTTCTTGGAGGCGGCGAGGGCCTTCGCGGTTGCCTTCGACGCCGTGAACTTCGGGGTGAGGGAGGGCACTTCGAGGGTGGCCCGGCTCGCCTTCGACGTCGTCGTACGGCCGTTCTTCTTCACGTGGACGACGAGGTCGCCGCCGAGGACGGGCAGGCCGGCGTAGGTGCGCTCGTAGCGGGTGTGCCTCGTGCCGTCGGCGTCCTGGATGACGTCCTTGGCGACGAGCTTCTCCCGCGCGCCGAGGCCGAGTTGCCGGGCCGTGGTGCCGGCGGCGGACTGCGCGCTCTTGATCAGCGCGGCGCGGCGGGACGCCGACAGGGGTGTCGGGGCAGCGCCGGCGCGGAGCGTGGCGAGGATCTTGGAGGGGCCGGGATCAGCGGGTGCCGCGGTGGCGGTTCCCGGGAGGGCGCCAAGGGCCAGCAGGGAGCCGGCGGCGGTGAGGGCGAGGACTGTGGCGCGTCTGGGCCGAGGAGTGGGGCGGTGTCGCCGGGGCAACGGGTTCTCCTTCTGTGCGACGGCCGGCCCGTGTTGGGGGCCGAAGGTGGGGGGTGGACGGGCGTGGTGCGCCCGGTCCGGGACGTTGCACGACAGGCGGGTGGAAGGAGCCAGGGGCGCGCGAGTATGCGCCCCGTAGAGGAGACGTGAAGGAATGGTGAACTCGTGCAGCAGCGTGACAGCGTGCACACAGGTTTGTCATGCCAATGCCAAGACATCGGCTGGAAATGACCATGCCCGCCTGAGAATTCGGCAGACTCGGCGCGATATGTCAGCCACGCACGGGACGCACGCACGCACGCGAACCGGCCATCACGTAGTACCAGGAGTGGGGCTGGCCGTCGACGTCACAGAGGTCCGCGCCGCACACGGCTGCCTTCTGTCGCAGCTCCTGTAGCCGCCGCGGCCAACAGGTAAGCGCGCCCGCGAGGGCGCGGAGTCTCCCCCACCGGGCAGACTGGCTCACAAACCCCGCAGTCCACACATTCTGCGGGTCGGATGTGGAACATGCGTTTGCCCTCGCAGATGCAGTCGACCGCACTATTCGATGCGCGCTTTGTCATGCACGTCGACGCACGGCTGCGCGATCACACAGGTCGTCGCAAGCCCGGGCGCTCGACAGGAGACTCCGCCGGCGACCTTCGCGTCAGGTCCGGGACTTCGCAGTCGGCCGCGGCGTAGCCGACATGGAAGAGGATGCAGGGCCGCTCGCCGGCGGGCCGCTCGCAGATCTCGGCAAGGAAGTCCATCGGGTGCTCGCCAGACAATCGCCGCCCGCGCTTCCGGCCTCTGCCGGTCCTGAACCACGTCTTCTCGCTGAGCGCTGTCGGCACACCCCTACCCGGGCAGCTCGCCGCCATCTCGCGAGAGCACCGGGGCCAGAGCCAGGCCCGACCGCTTCCGTGGAATGCCCGTCGAGCTCCCTGTGCCAGGGCCGTTCGGCCCTTGTTGCCGGTCAGGCGCACTGACTTCACTGATCCCCTGCTCCCGCTCGTGCCGTGGGGCTTGGATCCCGCCCTGGGCCCGGCTTGGCCATCCCCTCCATGGGCGGGGCTGCGCGGCACGGGACGGACGAGCCAGAGCACCGTAGGGCGAAAGGTGAGCGGGACGATGATCATGGCGGTCGGGCACGCCGACCTGACTCCGGACACGCTGAAGCTGGTCGAGGCCGAGTTGCGGGCACGGCTGGAGCAGCAGTTCGTAGGAACGTCGACACTGGTGCGCGCGAGTGCCGGTGTGTCACTGGCGTTCGGGCGGGCGGCACGGGCGGCGCGGCGAGAGCTGGCCGTGGTGCTGCCCACCCAGGGGATGGTGCCGGCGTTGCTGCCGACGCGTGACCGGAGGGCGACCGGTGAACTGCTGGTCCTGGCCCAGCAGGTGCGCCTGCTGCCCTACGACCCGGCCGACCGCGACGCATGCGTCGGCGCGGACGAACAGATGATCGCGGGGTGTCGGCAGTTGCTGGCCGTGTGGGACGGATCGCCCTCCAGCGGTCGGGACGCCACCGCACACCTGGTGGCCTACGCCCGTGCGCGCGGACTTCCCGTCGAGGTCGTCTGGCCGCGGTGCGCAGTGCGCGAGGGCCTCCGCATCGCGCCGGAGCCGGACTGCGAGCGCATCCCGGCAGGCGGCAGCGACTCGTCGATCACCGTGGGCCCGTGGCCCACCCCGGACCCCAGCAAGGCGGGAACACCCCGATGACCAGCACGCCCACGACCGTGCACCACCTCGCCAGCGGAAGCGGTGGCGACGGACGAAAACGCGAGACCCCGTCGCCGGGCACCATTGGCGCCTCCCGCGCCTTCGCCTGGCTGCTGATCGTGTCCGGCGCGCTCGGGATCCTCGCCTCCTTCGTGATCACCATCGACAAGTTCCAGCTGCTGCAGAACCCGCGCTTCTCCCCCTTGTGCAACCTCAGCCCGATCCTGTCCTGCACCACCGTGTTGACTTCTCCCCCCAGCTGAAGCAGGGAGATTCTTCCCTCGCGGGTTGAGCTTTCTGCTTCTCAGACAGCAGCTGCCCCGAACTAACGGCAAGGGACGTGGGTACGCCCAGCAGTCTTACGCCAGCTCCACAGACCTGACATCCCGCCAGCCCGGCGGTAGGCCCGGCCAGCTTGGTTATCGCCGGCCAGACGGCACACAAACTACCACTTACCTGCGGGTGGTTGGCCATGAACGCCGATCCGCCCTGGCGGCGAATCGGCTTTCCCTGCCCTGCTCCGCAGGAGTCCGTTTCCTCCCCCGCCTGAACGCGGGGGTATCCACGGAGGAATCCCGATGAAGAGCCATCAGGCCTCAGTGTTCGGTTTCCCCAACCCGCTGTTGGGCCTGCTCACCTACCCTGTGGTCGTCGCCGTTGGCGGCGCGCTGCTGGCTGGGGCCCGCTTCCGCCGGTGGTTCTGGTTCGGGCTGAACATCGGCACGCTGTTCGGCGCGATCTTCTGCATGTGGCTGATGACCCAAGCCCTGTACGCGATCGGCGCGTTGTGCCTGTGGTGCTGTCTGGCCTGGGCGGCCACGATCGCCATGTTCTGGTACAGCACTGCGCACAATCTCCGGCACGGGATCATCCGCGCGCCCCGAGGAGTGGTCGCGGGCGTTTTGGAGTTCCACTGGGCGGTGCCGGTCACCTGGTGTCTGAGCATCGTGATGCTGATCGCCACGCGCTGGTGGGACTACTGGCAGAGGTTGCTGTGAGCGTCGCCGTGCCGCGGTCGGCCCTGCTCAACGGGCAAGCGGGCGCGGGACGTTCACACACTCATCGTGGAGGCGCGCCACCCGCTCTCCACCCGTGCCGGTAGCGACGATGGGGCGGCAACGTCCGTACACCCCGCCCCGGGCGTGATCCGGCAACCGCAGCCGTCTGGAACGTGAGGCCGTCCTGTACGCCGGTGACGGCACGGACGTCCTGCGCCGTCGCGAGGACGGCTATCCGCTGGTCCCCGGCCGCATGATCCTGCTCGACCGGAACGTCCTGCAAGCCAAGAACATCAGCACGTTGCCGTGACCGACGACCCGAGCCCGTCGGGGTCGTCATCGAGACGGTCGGCGCGGCGACTTGGCCGTCCTCGCTGAAGTCGCCGCACCCCCTGACACGGCCGTCGTCGCCGGTGCGGCGAACGGCACGAACCCGTGAGCCGGTCCGGCCGGATCCTCTGCCTCCAGCAGGCCGTCCTCGGCTCCACGGGGTGCGCCCGCGCCGAACTGACCACGCTGGTCGGCTTGTTGGAGGCCGCTGGGGTCGGCCCGGTGATCGACCGAGCGCCCGCGATCACGGACATCCACGAGGGCTTCCATCTCATGACGACGGCGCCCGCACCGGTGGAGCCCACCGCAAGGCCCTGCGCCTGCGCCGCAAGCCACTGGAGACGGCGGAGCTTCCGCGGGCTAAGGACCCAGCGGTCGGCGTGCTGAGCTCCAGCCCGTCGGATGGCCGGCCGTGCGTGGCCGACCTCTCCGGTACGGCGGTGCGGTTGCCGCCCGGAGAAGTGCTGCGCGCCGCTGGAGGACGGCGGGAGGCAGGGGTCGCCTACGCCGGCCAGGCCAGTGTAGGCGACGCGGCCCGCGTCCTCAGCCCACCGACGGACTCGGTGAGACCGTGCTGTTCGCCGACGGGGTAAGGACGACCTGCGGCTGGCCCGGGACCGGGGGCGGCGGGGTCAGGTCCTGGGCCGGGAGCTTGGGCGGAGTGGTCTCCTGGGCGAGGACCTGGTCGAAGTCGACGAGGCCGGTTTTCTCCATGACCGTGATGTGGTCAAGGACTGTGTTGTTGGCCTGGTTGGCCAGGGCGCGGACCAGCGAGTTCTTCGTGGTGGTGCGAACGCTCGCGATCGTGGCGAGGATCTGGCCGTTGGCCGCGCGCTCGATGGTGGCCATGTCGGTGTCGAACTGCTTGCCGTTCTCCGCGTTCAACTGGGACACGAAGCTTTGCTGTTGTGGCGACGACTGGTTGGGCAGCGTGATGCCCAACTGCGCGGCGGCTTTGCGACAGGCGGCGTCCAACGAGGCATCCCCGTCGATCAGGTGCTCTCCAGCGATCTTGACCGCCTTCGTCGTGCCCTTCCGCAACGCCATGTGGCCGACGGCGTACTCCCATAGTCCGGCCGAGCGCACCTTGACCACGAAATCCCGGTCGGCCTCCGTCAGCGGTCCGGTCGCCGGGGTGGCGATGAGCCGCTCGGGCGCGCTGTTGACCTTCTGGACTCCGAGCATGGCGGGGTAGAGGAGGGACCCGAGTGTGGTGGCGAGCGCGCCACCCACGAAGAGAGTTCCCGCCGCTTTACGTGAAACGAGCACCGTTTCTCCTGTCCGGTTCGGCCCGCACGTGCAGGAGTACGGATGCGGAGTCCCGAAGAACCTCTTGGGCTCGCAATGGGTTCGTAAAGTCGATCGGCGTTCGGCACTCCGGCCACGCTCGCACTGACCGCGGTGGTCACCCGCCTGCCCGAGGGTGCGCTGAGGTCGGACGTGGTGATGCGGGCATTTCCCGGCGCTCCTGGACCGGTCGGCGCTCAGCAGCGTACGGCCGCGGTGCGAGCTGAGGTGGGCCCCTCTGCACGGCGGCGCGAAGTTGGGGCCGTTGGGCCCCATCGACAGGCCACGCAGGGGCTGTTGGGCCCTACCCGGACCGGGTGCCTCACGGCCGATCATGTGTCGGCGGCCGGGAAGGGCCAGGTCCATTCCCGCACTTCTGGTCCTTCCCGGCTCGTCAACGACATCAGCTGATGAGGAGGACGCAGTCCGGTGGACGAGATACAGCAGGTGGGGACCGCGCGGCCGCGTGCCGTTGTCGCCGTGGCGGACGAGGCATCCCGACCTGCGGTACGGCCGATGGAGCGGCCGTCGTGGACGGAGTGGCTGACGACCACCGACCACAAGAAGATCGGGACGATGTACCTCGTCACGGCGTTCGCGTTCTTCGTCGTCGGCGGCGTGCTGGCGCTGCTGATGCGGGCCGAACTCGCCCGCCCGGGCCTGCAGATCATGTCGACCGAGCAGTTCAACCAGGCGTTCACCATGCACGGCTCGATCATGCTGCTGATGTTCGCCATGCCGCTGTTCACCGGTTTCGCCAACTGGATCATGCCGCTGCAGATCGGCGCCCCGGACGTCGCCTTCCCCCGGCTGAACATGCTGGCCTACTGGCTCTTCCTGTTCGGCTCCTCGATCGCCGCGTTCGGCTTCCTCACCCCGGGCGGCGCCGCCGACTTCGGCTGGTTCCTGTACGCCCCACTGTCCGACGCCGTCCACTCACCGGGTCTCGGCGCCGACCTGTGGATCATGGGCGTGGCGCTGTCCGGCTTCGGCTCGATCCTCGGCGCGGTCAACTTCATCACCACGATCATCTGCATGCGTGCACCGGGCATGACCATGTTCCGGATGCCGATCTTCACCTGGAACGTGCTGCTGACCGGCGTACTGATCCTGATCATCTTCCCGGTGCTGGCGGCCGCGCTGTTCGCGCTGGAGTGCGACCGCAAGTTCGGCAGCCATGTCTTCGACGCCGCCAGCGGCGGGGCGCTGCTGTGGCAGCACCTGTTCTGGTTCTTCGGACACCCGGAGGTGTACGTCCTCGCCCTGCCGTTCTTCGGCATCGTCTCCGAGGTGATCCCGGTCTTCTCCCGCAAGCCGATGTTCGGCTACATGGGCCTGATCGGCGCGACCATCGCCATCGCCGGACTGTCGGTGACGGTGTGGGCGCACCACATGTACGTCACCGGCGGCGTCCTGCTCCCCTTCTTCTCCTTCATGACGTTCCTGATCGCCGTGCCGACAGGGGTGAAGTTCTTCAACTGGATCGGCACCATGTGGAAGGGCTCGCTGTCCTTCGAGACGCCGATGCTGTGGGCCACCGGCTTCCTCATCACCTTCGTCTTCGGCGGCCTGACCGGCGTGATCCTCGCCTCGCCCCCGATGGACTTCCACCTGTCCGACTCGTACTTCGTCGTCGCCCACTTCCACTACACGGTCTTCGGCACGGTCGTGTACGCCATGTTCGCCGGATTCCACTTCTGGTGGCCGAAGATGACCGGCAGGATGCTCGACGAACGCCTCGGCAAGGTCACCTTCTGGACTCTGACGGCCGGCTTCCATCTGACCTTCCTGGTCCAGCACTGGCTCGGCGTCGCCGGCATGCCCCGCCGCTACGCCGACTACCTGGCCGCCGACGGCTTCACCGCTCTCAACACCCTGTCCACCATCGGCTCGTTCCTGCTGGGGCTGTCGATCCTGCCGTTCTTCTACAACGTCTGGAAGACCGCCAAGTACGGCAAGAGAGTCGAGGTCGACGACCCGTGGGGCTACGGCCGCTCCCTGGAGTGGGCCACCTCCTGCCCGCCGCCGCGCCACAACTTCGCCTCCCTGCCCCGTATCCGCTCCGAATCCCCGGCCTTCGACCTCCACCACCCCGAGATCGCCGCACTCGAGGAGGTGAGCTGAGCCGTGGCACGGGCCGTCCTGGCGCTGGGCGCCGCGCTGCTGACCGCCGCCGGCTGTGTCTGGTACGTCCCCGCCCTCGCCGACCTGCGCGCGGGAGCCGACCGGCCGGACTCCCGCCGCACCGCGGCGGCGGCCTGCCTGGCCGGCTGGACGACGCTCGCGGGCATCGCCGTACTGCTCTTCGTCGGCGTGGGATGGCAGACGGCGTGCGTCATGGCGGTGGCCGGTACGACCGTCACCGCCGCCCTGCGGATCCGTTCCGCCGCACAGCGCCGCCACGAGGTTCGGGAGACCGTCCGTCACTGGGCAGCGCTGAACCAGCACGACCGGAGCCACGAGTTCTCCCAGCGCGCCGTCGCGGGCCTTCTCGCCTGCGGCCTGGTCACCGCCGTGGTCACCGCGGCCGTCGCAGTAACCGCCGAGTCCGAAGGCAGCCGAAGCTGGGCGCTGGCCGCCGCCCCGGCCGCCATCATCGTCATGGCCCTCGCTGTCGCAATCACCTACGCACGCACGGCCCGTCGCCGCATCACATCGGCCCGTGCGCGGCCGCAATAGGAAGGTGCCGACGCCGGGCGAGTGGGCGGAGGAGCGAGCCGCATGACAAAGAGCCGTGGCCGCCAGGCGCCATGACTCGTCGGCCCGGTGATGGGCGGAAGGCCGTTGCCGGTCGTAACGCCGCTCCTCGGCATCTCGGAAAAATCCGTGCCACCGCAATCGGACACCGGTCCCCGGCGCCCGAACCCCCTACGCTGCCGTGATTCACGGTTCCTTGGTCTCGGATTCGAGCGACGCTCTGGTCGCCACGCCGTAGACACCCGACTCGTCCTGGAGGATCACGCGGGTGAGCTGGTAGCCGCGGACCGCGTTCTCGACCTCGCGGTCGTATTCGCCGTCAGCGTCGCCGTCGTAGAAGCCGATCTGCCGTAGCCGCAACTGCAGTTCGACGACTTCGGGTCCCTTGTCGCCGAGGCGGAGGACGGGGGCCTGGCCGCCCGACTCGCTCGGCCCGGGGGCACCCGGGCCAGTGGCGGTGGCACTGGGCGCGCCTCCGCGCGGGCCGTTGGCGCCCGTGGGGGTGGCCTGGCTGCCGGTGGCGCTCGAGCTCGGTAAGGACGTCGACGTTGCGGACGACTGCGCCGGTGACGCCGTACGGGATGGGTTTTGCGAGGACGGGGCGCTCCCCGAGTTCCGCCCCTCAGGCAGACCCGCCCGGACACCGCCGGACACCGAGTCCTCCCGGGAAGGGCCGTCATACCAGAACGGACCCCCGATGATGCCGCCCGTCACCAGGACGGCCACAGCGGCACCCGCGCCGGTGACCAGGAGCGCTCGAGGCCGTCGGCGACGGTCCGGGGCACCGCCGGGCAACGACTGCAGGGGCGACTGCCCGGGTGACACGGGGATTGGTGCGTTGTCGGCCGGGAGCCCAGGTGCGTCCTCGCCCGGCCTTCCTGAACTGTCCGGCCGCTCTGGCTTCTCGGCATCGGTCGAAGCGCCGACCGGCTCGTCAGCGTGTGCCTCCACGTCCTCGGCCCGGGCCGCAGCAGCGTCCAGCGGACCGGATTCGACGTCGATGTCGACGAACGACCGTATGCGCACCGGGTCGAAGTCCTCCGCGGCCGCCGCTTCCGCCGTCCGTGTCTCACGGTGGGCCTCAGACGCGCGGCGAGCGCAGGAACAGGTCGGAGTGCCGTCCGCTGCTCGCGGTTTGTCGCACTCCGGACAGCGGGGACCTGCCGATTCACGCACGCACGCTCCCTCGACGTACAGGCTCCAGACGTTGGACAGATTCTCCCCACAGAATCTTCATGATGCCGTTGAATTCGGAACCAGGTCGTCCGAGGGGCAAGAAGCAGCCAACGCAGGGAGGGGTGGAGTGGACCTTCGGCATTCGCCGGAGCGCCGCCGCACAGGCAACGGAGGTACCTGCCAGAGGCCGGACACCAGGCAGCCGCACATCCGCGCGAGGTCAGGCATGAAGGTTCGACGGTCCGTACGCGCTGCCGACTCCGTTGACCGGATCTTGCGCATGGGGCACGGCGCGAGGGCAAGGCTCTTCGCCCTTACAGCCCACTGCGCGGAACGCGTCACCGCGCCGTCATCGAGCAGGCAGACCAGCAGGCCGTGGACGCGGCGATCCTCACCTGAGCGCCGGCGAATGCGCTGCCCTCTCAGCTGGGATGCGCATCGTCGGGGGAAGGCAAACCAAGGAGCCCCACGACGACCCACGGCCCGTCTCGTCCGTGGTCACATGGAAGGCCCGCTTGGACGCCGCTACCGAACTGCACGCGCCGGCAGTTCCCGTCGTGGCTGACCTTCACCCGCGCGGTCCCGACTCGAAAGCGTTCACCGTGGGGAGACACTTCTCATGCCTGTGATCTTTTTCGATATCGGGGCGACTCTGGCGGACGCTCAGGGGGAACTCGGCGGCCCTTTGAGGCTTCAGCCGCGACCGCGTGTCATGGCCGTGCTCGACGCCCTCCGCGCGGTGCGCATGGGCATCATCTCAAACCCCGGGCCGGGCGACGGTGCCGCATCACGGGTGGCGGCCGCGCTGGATGAGGCGTTCCCCGGCCGATTCACCGACGAGGCGCTGGTGCACTGGGGTGCGAAGGACAGTCGAGGGATCTTCGACCGAGCGGTCGCGAGCACGGGAGGAACGGCGGCCGACGACTGTGTCTTCGTGGGCGAGGACGCCCAGGAGCGCGCGTTCGCACGGGAGGCGGGGATGGGTACGGCAGCCCACCCTGTATTCGCTCTCGCCGCGATGGAGAGCCGTCCCGTGCTGCGGGCACGGGTCGAACTGTCGGGCGACCGAGGCCTGCCCGAGCTGACCGCTGCCGTCGATGAGACTGAGGCCGTTGTCGTGCAGATCGTGTCCGAAGGGCTCGCGCTCGCCATGGCGACCACGCAGGGCGCCGACGCGCTCGAGCGCACCGGTTTCACGGTGGACCTGCGGGGACCGGTGGATGACACGCAGACCTTTCCGGCACGGGACGGCCAGGCCGTCGTGAAAGACGAATGATCCGCCGGCGACTCTCACGAACGCCGGTGGGCGGCCGGGCCGTCGCGGCAGCCGACTATTCGAGTGTCCCGGGTGGTCGGCCTCCCGACAGGCGCCGGGATGCCAACGGCATAAAGTGCACTATATGGGTGCAAACAGTGATGAAAACCTGAGCAGCGCAGGTGCCGGCGGACAGAGCGATGACGCCGAGCGACGAGTGACCGAGAAGTTCATCAGCGACCTGCTGGCGCGCGGTGAGGCGGTCTACGAGGGCGAGGAGCCGACGCCGCGTACGACACACGTCATCAAGCGCGCAGACGACGGACGGCTCACCGTCCGTCGTCTGCGCTTTTCCCGCTGAGTGCACTGCCTCTCAGTCGAAGCACCGCCGGACCAGGGCGAGGCCCTCGCCCGTCGCGCTTCTCTTGATCTCGTGCGTCTTGAGGCGGGAGGGGCTGTCGTCGACGAACGCCGTGGCGGAGCGGTGCTCCTCGGCCACGTGGACGCGGCCGCGGCGGAAGAGGTCCTCGAGGTACGAGGTGGCGACCTGTTCCGGGTCGGTGGGCCGCACCGAGCCGCCGGCGGGGTCGGAGCCGGCGATGCCGAACCGTCGTTCCTCCGCGGGGGCGGAGAGGGTCAGGGGCTGGGTGACGCCGTACGTCGAGCCCTGGATCGTGACGGCTGTGAGGCCCTCGTGCTCACCGCCGCCGGGTGTCGCCTCGGCCATTCCGGCGCCTCGGCGTGCCACCTCCGGTTCGGTGATGGTCGCGGCGGCCTCCAGGGAGAGGATGCCGTGACGGATGAACGCCGAGCGCAGGGACTGACCGTACATGCCGCCGTTGCGGCGCTGGTCCGCGGCGATCATGTGACCCGCGACCTGGGCGTAGTAGGCGGACACCACGGGCGCGGCCACGACGGCATCCACCATCAGCTGTCCCGCGATCTCGGCCGCCCTGGCCAGACCGGCCTGGTCCTGCAGGTCCTGTTGCCGGAAGATTCCCGCGACGACCTTCAGGAACGCGCCGCTGAACACCCGGGAGAACGAGTGCGGCTCGCTGGAGAGCGTGTTCGCGGGTCCGCTGGGCGGCAGATGCACCGGGTCGCGGTAGAAGAAGCTGTTCGACATGTTGCGCAGACAGTCCGGGTCGACCGCGTTCGGGTGGCCCTGACGGATCGCAGCGCCCAGTTGCTCGGCCATCCTCGACACCCGCGAGGAGAGTTCGAGGTCGCTCTGCGTCTCGGCCAGAACCGCGATCCGCAGCGGTTCCAGCTGGAGTGAGCTCAGCAGCGCACTGATGTCGCCGAAGGCTTCGTGCAGGGCAGCTGCCTCTGCGCTCGCGGTGTCGAACAGCTGGGGGCGCAGGGCGTCGAGGATCGCGTGACCCGTCTCGTGTGCGACGACCTCGGGGCTCTCGCACGCGGCGACATTGACGCCGGCCACCGTGCTGCGGAAGAACCACAGGCCCCTGCGGTCGTAGAACGCGTTGAGGTCTCTTCCGGCGTTGAGGTGCGCGGTGAGGGCGCGGCCGACCGTCGAGTGCCACTGCGTTCCGGTGGGAACCAGCGGACCCCAGGTCTGACTGGCCCTGCTGAGGGCATCGGCCGCCACCCAGTAGCGGAACGCTTCGGTACCCGGCCCGGCACCGTTCGGCTGCGGCGCGGTGTCCGCGATGGCCGTGGGGAAGGGCTGTGTGTCGAGCTGCGGAACGGGGTGCGGTACGGGCATGTTCACCCGGGGAGGAAATCCGGGGTCGTCCTCGTAGACCAGGACCGTGGGGATCGCAGCTTGCTGTTGCACCGTCATGGAGCCTCGCTGAGAGGGAGAGAGCGGATGATGGAATCCCCCAGGGAACTTCTGGCCAGGAATTCCCCTTGATCAGTACGAGGCCCCCGTGACCCGGTGTCAATTCGAACAGCGGCAGGCGGGACCGGCTTGCGAGGGTGTGGCGGCGGACGAGCGCGGTGCCGCTCTTGGCCCAGGGGGTGGAACGCAGGTTCCACCAGGCCGGGCGAGGGATGCGGCCAGACGGGTGACATCCAGGCTTCAGCCATGTCGCCGCGCACTCCCGCATCATGAGCAGACGAAACCCATCCGGTGACGGGCCCAGACCTGCCCGAGCCCGGCCTTGTGCCATCAGCGCACAGGGAGTCAACAGGCGTTCGCTTCCGCCGCGGCAACAACTGGTCAATTCCCGCTGCGCGCACCCCGGAGTCGAATCCCGGATATGCGGGCCCTGGGTGGACTGTGTCGTCCTCCGAACTGCGGTACAGCGCGACCCGGATATCCTGAGATGGGGTGAAATTGTCCGGGCGACTTCGGTGACTTCGTCTTCGCGGAGGGTCAAGACGGTGTAGATCCGGAATTCGATGAGTAGCCGAATCAGCGGACAACGTTCAACAGTTTCGAGGAACAGTACCTTCAACATGCAGGGAGCGGGATAATGAGCCTTCCGGTCGAGATCAAGGTGAACATCGACGGCAATGTCGGCGAGACTCTGTCGGTATTGGGCGAACCGCAGGGACCAGTCCGGAAGCGCCTTATCTGGTTCGCTGAATCGCGCTCGGGCATCGCTGACGGCAACCTGCTGCTGGACAGCCATGTGATGGTGAGATTCAGAAGCGGTGACACCCCGGACGAGTTGACCGTCAAGTTGCGTCCGTGCGACGAGGGACAGTTGGTCGGTCGATTTTCCAGCCCGTTCGACGAGGAGTCGTTCGAGTACAAGATCGAGCAGGACTGGTCGGGGAACCGTCAGGTGCTCGCCGCGTCAGCGACGAGCAGCCACCCGCAGGGGGCGCTCCTGGACGCGGTGGCACCCGGGACCGACGCCGCCGCGCCCCTCACCGCTCGGCAACTGCAGTTCCTGCGAGAATGTGCGCCCGCAGTGCCCGTCACAGGACTTGTCGCATTGGGTCCGATCTCCTCAACGAAGTTCAGCGACGTGCCGCTGGACGATCTGGAAGTCGACCTCGAGCGATGGTCGGTTGCAGACCTGGACTTCCTGGAGCTTTCGCTCCGCGTCAAACCCAAAGACGAAGAGAAGGCGGACGAGTTCGAAGCGCGGGCCAAGCGCAAGCAGAGGAAACTCGAATCCGCAGTGCGGGACCACGGGTTGGTCATCTCCGAGAACCCCGAGACCAAGACCCGGCGCGTCATCACCACCCTCGTCGCCAACCATCACTGAGCCAACCATCACTGAGTGCGGTCCGTCCGCCGAGAGTTGCGCGGTATCGGTTCACCTGGTCGACAGCGCCCGGGCCCTGCGATATTCACTGCGCGCGAGCAGGGAGAACGTCGACGTGGCGCACAGCGCCAGGGCGACGATTATCCACTCGAGTGCGCCGCTGTGCTGGTCCGGGTCCACTCCGAAGACCGCCTCGATCCAGTCGGGCCAGATGAGCGTCACCAGGAAGAGCAGACCGCACAGGCCGGCGGCCGCTGCCTCGATCCGGCCCCGCAAACGCACATTTCGTGTCATCGTCTTTCACCTTCGATGGGTGCCAAGTCTTCGATGGGTGCCACGTCGAGGACTGGTCAGACCGCCGACAGGTCTATGCGGAACATGCCGCGGCCGTGCGTGGCGCTGACCAGCGTCTCGTCCATCCAGAACAGCTGGTCCACCGAGCAGTTGGTGGGCCCTTCGTTGGTGGCCGACCAGTTCGCACCGCCGTCCTCGCTTGCGAAGAGCCCAACCTCCGTGCCGCAGTAGAGCAATTCGGTACGGCGCGGGTGTACGGCGACGGCCCGGATCGGAACGTCCGGCAGCGTCTCGGCGAGCTGAGTCCACCGCCCGCCCCCGTCGTGGGTCACCCAGAGGTTGTCCGGTTCGAACCCGCCGAAGGCGACGTAGACGGTGTCCGGGTCCGCAGGGTCGATGGTGATGCAGGTGAGGTAGCGCCGCGGCCTCAGCGGGCTCGCCCCGGTGACCCCGACACGACTCCAGCGCGGCGACCTGCTCGTCGAGGTGCTTGGCCATCGCGCTGACCTGGGACTTCGACAGCTGGGTGACGCCCAGGGACTCGGCGAGCTTCTCGACTCGACGGGTGGAGACCCCGAGCAGGTAGGCGGTGGCGACCACCGAGATGAGGGCCTGCTCGGCCCGCCGACGGCGTTCCAGCAGCCAGTGCGGGAAGTAACTCCCGGACCTGAGCTTGGGAATGGCGAGTTCGACGGTGCCCGCCCTCGTGTCCCACTCGCGCGGGCGATATCCGTTGCGGTGGTTGACTCTCTCGTCACTGACCTGGCCGTATTCGGCGTTGCAGAGGGCGTCCGCCTCGGCGGACATGAGCGCGTCGGCGAACGTCTTGACCATCGCGCGCAGCAGATCGGGACTCGCCGCGGCGAGGTTGTCCTCAGCGAGGGCGTGCAGGGGCAGACTGTCGGGTGCGGTCATCGTGCTGATCTCCTTCGGGCTTCGACACCTCGAAGATCAGCCGGTGGCCGTTCATCTATGCGGGCCTCATCCCGACGCCGGAGCAAACCCCCGGATCAGGTCAAAGCCGTACACCACTTCCCTGGACGCAACCTAGTTCAGGCGGCGCAGTGCCCGCCGTATCGCCGCGTCGGACAGGCCGTGGAGAGTCTCGTTCGTCGCGCCACGGCTCCTGCGTAGCAGCGGCACCTGTTCGATCCTGATGTGCTTGGCCTGCGCGAGCTGTTCGTCGGAGATGGCCATGACGCCCCCTGCGGATGCGGTGAAGCCTCACCTGAACACTGAGCTGTTTCAGAGTGGCCACTGATGGGGTGACGGCGTCGAGGTCGCAACGCACGAGACCCCCGCGCCGTTGAGGGAGGTGTTCGAAGTCTCAA
>NZ_JBEYVO010000016.1:204343-252990 GCF_040644055.1 Streptomyces sp. NPDC047043 | reverse complement strand
CACTCCTTCGAGTTCCGCATCAACGGCGAGGACCCGGGCCGAGGCTTCCTGCCCGCCCCCGGCACGGTCACCGAGTTCGCCCCGCCGTCCGGCCCGGGTGTCCGCCTGGATGCGGGCGTCGAGTCCGGCAGCGTGATCGGCCCGGCCTGGGACTCCCTCCTCGCCAAGCTGATCGTGACGGGCCGTACCCGCAAGGAGGCCCTGGAACGGGCCGCCCGGGCGCTCGACGAGTTCACCGTCGAGGGCATGGCCACCGCAATCCCCTTCCACCGCGCGGTCGTCAGGGACCCGGCCTTCGCGCCGGAACTCACGGGCTCCGCCGAGCCGTTCACGGTCCACACCCGGTGGATCGAGACCGAGTTCGTCAACGAGATCAAGCCCTTCGCCGCCCCCGCCGACGCGGAGACGGACGAGGAGCCGGGCCGGGAGACGGTCGTCGTCGAGGTCGGCGGCAAGCGTCTCGAGGTCTCCCTGCCGTCCTCGCTGGGCATGTCCCTGGCCCGCACCGGCCTCGCCGCCGGCGCCCGCCCCAAGCGCCGCGCCGCCAAGAAGTCCGGCCCGGTCGCCTCGGGCGACACCCTCGCCTCGCCCATGCAGGGCACGATCGTCAAGGTCGCCGTCGAGGAGGGCCAGGAGGTCAAGGAGGGCGACATGGTCGTCGTACTCGAGGCGATGAAGATGGAACAGCCCCTGAACGCCCACAAGTCCGGCACCATCAAGGGCCTGTCCGCCGAAGTCGGCGCGTCCATCACGTCCGGCGCCGCGATCTGCGAGATCAAGGACTGAACCACACAGCACCGAAGGCGCCCGACGGACAGGAACAGCCTGTCCGTCGGGCGCCTCCGTGCAGCGTACGAGGGCAGGTGAGACCCATGACCAAGCCGCCGGCAGGCATGCGAGCCGACGCCCGCCGCAACCACGAGCGGCTGCTCACCGAGGCCCGCTCCGCCTTCGCGACACACGGCACGGACGCGTCCCTGGAGGACGTGGCCCGCCGAGCGGGCGTCGGCATCGGCACCCTGTACCGCCATTTCCCCAACCGCCACGCCCTGTTGAGCGCGGTCTTCGAGGAGGCGGTGAGCGACCTGCTGGCTCGCTCCCGAGAACTCCTGAACGCCCCCGAGTCCTGCACAGCACTGGTGACCTGGCTGCGCGAAATCGTCAGGCACGCAGGCGAGTACCGAGGCCTGGCTCATGCCCTGATGTCGGTCACGACCGACAACACCTCGGCACTGGCCCGCTGTAGCGGACCCATCCGGGAGGCGGGCGGCGCCTTGCTGGCGCGGGCTCAGGAGACGGGCACGGTCCGCACCGACGTGGCGATCGGCGACCTGCTCCAACTGACCCACGCGATCGCACTGGCGGCGGAGGAGTCACCGGGCGACCCGGAACTGGCGGACCGCTTGCTGCTCTTGACGCTGAGGGGCTTGAAAGACACGTGAGTGCAGCGGCTTTTGAGGGGCGCGGGGCTGGGTCTGACATGCGGCTCCGCCGCGTGGGCGCGACCAGCCACAAGGGACCTGTACTCGCCCGGCAAGGTAAGCCCCACGGCGATCGGGTGACCCTACCGCCGCCGCAGATCAGCAACCCGCGCCCGCTCCGCCCCCGCCGAGGTCTCACCGAGAACCGTGGCCGTCCGAAGCCCCGGGACCGCCCCGGGCCCCTGGCCGCGGCGAGGCCCCGGAAGGGCGACGTCCCGGCGCGCCTGGCGCGGGGGGACGGAATCACCGCCCGAGTTCCCCGACGCCCCGGCGACAGCGATCTGCACGCCCTGGTCGGCCAGCGCCTGCAACTCCGTCGCCGCCCGATCGTCATGCGGCGGCGGCTCATCGGTGACCAGCCGCGTGATCACATCCGTCGGCACGGTCTGGAACATCGTGTCCGTACCGAGCTTGGTGTGATCGGCGAGCACGACGACCTCCGCGGCGGCCTGCACCAACGCCCGGTCGACGGACGCCGACAGCATGTTGGACGTGGACAGCCCCCGCTCGGCGGTGAGCCCGCTCCCGGACAGGAAGGCCCGCGAGACCCTGAGGCCCTGCAGGGACTGCTCGGCCCCGCTGCCCACCAGCGCATAGTTGGAGCCACGCAGGGTGCCGCCGGTCATCACGACCTCCACGCGGTTGGCATGGGCCAACGCCTGGGCCACCAACAGGGAGTTGGTGACAACGGTCAGCCCGGGCACCCGGGCGAGCCGGCGCGCCAGCTCCTGGGTGGTGGTACCCGCCCCGACCACGATGGCCTCGCCCTCTTCCACGAAGTTGGCGGCGAGGTCGGCGATGGCCGTCTTCTCGGCGGTCGCGAGATGTGACTTCTGCGGAAAGCCGGACTCCCGCGTGAACCCGCCCGGCAGTACCGCACCGCCGTGCCGGCGGTCGAGGAGTCCTTCTGCCTCCAGTGCGCGCACGTCCCGCCGTACGGTCACTTCGGAGGTCTGGACGACGCGGGCGAGCTCACGGAGCGACACGGCCCCATTCGCTCGCACCATTTCGAGGATCAATTGGCGACGTTCTGCAGCGAACACGAAACTGACAGTAACCCCAACGACCGTCTGCTTTCAGCTGTTTGCGCCGAATAGCAGAAGTTGTTCGCACAGGAGGGCGGGAAGTGGTATAGGGCCTACCCGTCCCGCCTATGCCGTACGCATGCTCGACAACTCCCCGTGACCAGCGGGGAGTCGGTTTCGGCCGTCAGACCTCGCCGCCGGACTTGCGCGTGTGGAGCTGACGCGCGACCTCGGCGATCGACCCCGAAAGACTCGGGTAGACGGTGAACGCGTTCGCGATCTGTTCGACCGTCAGATTGTTGTCGACGGCGATCGAGATCGGATGGATCAGTTCCGATGCGCGCGGGGAGACGACCACACCGCCCACGACAATGCCCGTACCCGGTCGGCAGAACAACTTCACGAAGCCGTCGCGGATGCCCTGCATCTTGGCGCGCGGGTTCCGCAGCAGCGGAAGCTTCACGACCCGCGCGTCGATCTTGCCCCCGTCGACATCGGCCTGCGTGTACCCGACGGTCGCGATCTCGGGATCGGTGAACACATTGGACGACACGGTCTTCAGGTTCAGCGGAGCCACCGCGTCGCCCAGGAAGTGGTACATGGCGATACGTCCCTGCATGGCGGCCACCGACGCGAGGGCGAAGACGCCGGTCACGTCACCGGCGGCGTACACACCGGGGGCCGTGGTCCTGGACACCTTGTCGGTCCAGATGTGCCCGGACTCGCGGAGCTTGACGCCGGCCTCCTCCAGGCCGAGGCCCGCGCTGTTCGGGATGGCGCCGACGGCCATGAGGCAGTGGGAGCCGGCGATGACCCGCCCGTCGGACAGGGTGACCTCCACCCGGTCCCCGACCCGCTTGGCGGCGGAGGCCCGCGACCGGGCCATGACGTTCATGCCACGGCGGCGGAAGACGTCCTCGAGGACGGCGGCGGCGTCGGGGTCCTCACCCGGCAGCACGCGGTCCCGGGACGACACGAGCGTCACCTTGGACCCCAGTGCCTGGTAGGCACCGGCGAACTCGGCACCGGTCACACCCGACCCGACCACGATGAGCTCCTCGGGCAGCTCGGTGAGGTCGTACACCTGCGTCCAGTTGAGGATGCGCTCGCCGTCGGGCTGGGCGTCGGGCAGCTCGCGCGGGTGGCCGCCGGTCGCGATCAGCACGGCATCGGCGGTGAGGGTCTCCTCGGAACCGTCGGCAGCCGCCACGATCACCTTCCGCGACCCGTCGAGGGCCTGCATGCCCTCGAGGCGGCCCCTGCCGCGCATGACCCGGGCGCCGGCGCGGGTGACGGAGGCGGTGATGTCGTGGGACTGGGCGAGGGCAAGCCGCTTGACCCGCCTGTTGACCTTCCCCAGATCCACGCCCACCACCCGGGCTGCCTGCTCCAGGGGTGGGGTGTCGTCCGCGACGATGATCCCCAGCTCCTCGTACGACGAGTCGAAGGTGGTCATCACCTCGGCCGTAGCGATAAGGGTCTTCGACGGCACGCAGTCGGTCAGCACCGACGCTCCGCCCAGACCGTCGCAGTCGACGACGGTCACCTCCGCGCCGAGCTGAGCGGCCACCAGCGCCGCTTCGTATCCGCCGGGTCCGCCACCGATGATCACGATCCGAGTCACGTACCCCATTGTCCCGCACGGTTCAAGGTGCCACTGCCCGGGGGCGGGGCAATGGGTTGGCAAGGGGCCCCTGATACCGCAGGGGCTCGTGTGCGGACTGCCGTACCCTCGACGCATGTCGCTCTACGCCGCGTACGCCGGCAACCTCGACGCGCGGCTGATGACCCGCCGCGCCCCGCACTCGCCGATGCGCGCCACGGGCTGGCTGAACGGGTGGCGGCTGACGTTCGGGGGCGAGCACATGGGCTGGGAGGGCGCGCTGGCGACGATCGTCGAGGACCCGTTCTCGCAGGTCTTCGTCGCGTTGTACGACATCGCACCGCTGGACGAGGAGTCCATGGACCGCTGGGAGGGCGTAGGTCTCGGCGTCTACCGCCGGATGCGGGCCCGGGTGCACACACTGGAGGGCGAGGAGTCGGCCTGGCTGTACGTCCTCGACGGCTACGAGGGCGGCCTCCCGTCGGCCCGGTACCTGGGCGAGATCGCGGACGCCGCCGAGTCCGCGGGAGCCCCGCACGACTACGTGATGGAGCTGCGAAAGCGCCCCTGCTGATCACAGCGGACACCCAGGTTGTACACAGGCACCACATAGCTCCCGTTGCGTCTCACTCTTCGTTGGAAACGACAAGACAACGATCGCCATCCCGTGAGCTCTGTCATCTACGCGCGTAGGCACAAACCGGCTACCCTCAGTCGCGTGAACGCATCTCTTCTTCCGGACGACATCCAGGGCGACCCCCATGCCGCCGCCGACGCCGCCGCCGCGCGCCTGCGCGAACTGACCGGCGCCGAGACCCACGACGTCGCCCTCGTGATGGGCTCCGGCTGGGCACCGGCCGTGGACGCCCTCGGCGCAGCCGACGCCGAGCTCCAGGTCACCGAGCTGCCCGGTTTCCCGCCGCCGGCGGTGGAAGGGCACGGCGGCAAGATCCGCTCGTACAAGATCGGAAACAAGCGGGCCCTGGTCTTCCTGGGCCGCACCCACTACTACGAGGGCCGTGGCGTGGCGGCCGTGGCCCACGGCGTCCGCACCGCGGTCGCGGCCGGCTGCAAGACGATCATCCTCACCAACGGCTGCGGCGGCCTCCGCGAGGGCATGCGCCCCGGCCAGCCGGTCCTGATCAGCGACCACATCAACCTGACGGCGACGTCCCCGATCGTCGGCGCCAACTTCGTAGACCTGACGGACCTCTACTCCCCGCGCCTGCGCGCCCTGTGCAAGGAGATCGACCCGACCCTGGAGGAAGGCGTCTACGCCCAGTTCCCCGGCCCGCACTACGAGACGCCGGCCGAGATCCGCATGGCCCGAGTCATCGGCGCGGACCTGGTGGGCATGTCGACGGTCCTCGAAGCCATCGCCGCGCGCGAGGCGGGCGCCGAGGTCCTCGGCATCTCCCTGGTCACCAACCTTGCGGCAGGCATGACCGGCGAACCCCTCAACCACGAGGAGGTCCTCCAGGCAGGCCGCGACTCGGCAACACGGATGGGCTCGCTGCTCGCCCAGGTACTCGGCCGGCTCTGAACGCGACAGGGGGTGCCGCGGAATGTCGTAGTGCGACTGCAGGTCCGTAGCGCCTGATCGCGCAGTTCCCCGCGCCCCTTTGGGGCGCGCTGCACCCGCGTACGACGAGAAGGGGACGTGCCGGGGGGTGTCCGCCCGCAGCGGCGTCCACCGCCGAGCGCAGCCCCACGACACAGCAACCGCCCGACCGAGGACGGACACCCCCGGCGCGGCCCCGACCACAATCGAACCGCAGGCGCTACACGCACCCCCACCAATCCGCAGATGCGCCGCAGGCATCCCCTCAGACCACACGAGAGGCTGGACCGACCGTGCACGACGATCTCATCGCCCGGGCCAAGACCTGGCTGACGGAGGACCCCGACCCGGAGACCCGCGACGAGCTCTCCAAGCTCATCGAGGCCGGAGACGTCACCGAACTCACCGACCGCTTCAGCGGCACGCTCCAGTTCGGCACGGCAGGCCTGCGCGGCGAACTGGGCGCCGGCCCCATGCGCATGAACCGCTCGGTCGTCATCCGCGCCGCCGCCGGCCTCGCCGCGTACCTGAACGCCAAGGGACAGCGCGGCGGCCTCGTCGTCATCGGCTACGACGCCCGCCACAAGTCCGCCGACTTCGCCCGCGACACGGCCGCCGTGATGACCGGCGCCGGCCTCCGCGCCGCCGTACTCCCCCACCCCCTCCCCACCCCCGTCCTGGCGTACGCCATAAGGCACCTGGGCGCGGTAGCCGGCGTGGAGGTCACCGCCAGCCACAACCCGCCCCGCGACAACGGCTACAAGGTCTACCTCGGCGACGGCTCCCAGATCGTGCCCCCCGCCGACGCGGAGATCGCCGCCGAGATCGACGCGATCGCCTCGCTCAACGACGTCCCGCGCCCGGACTCCGGCTGGGAGACCCTCGACGAGTCGGTCCTCGAGGCCTACCTCGCCCGCACCGACGCCGTACTCGCCAGACGCTCCGCGCGCACGGCCCGCACCGTCTACACGGCGATGCACGGCGTCGGCAAGGACACCCTGCTCGCCGCCTTCGCCCGCGCCGGCTTCCCCGAGCCCGTCGTCGTCGCCGAACAGGCCGAGCCCGACCCGGACTTCCCCACGGTCGCCTTCCCCAACCCGGAAGAGCCCGGCGCCATGGACCTGGCCTTCGCCCAGGCCCGCGCGACCGACCCCGACCTGATCATCGCCAACGACCCGGACGCCGACCGCTGCGCCGTAGCCGTGAAGGACGGCGCCGACTGGCGCATGCTGCGCGGCGACGAGGTCGGCGCACTGCTCGCCGCGCACCTGGTCGCCCGCGGAGCGCGCGGCACCTTCGCCGAGTCGATCGTCTCCTCCTCCCTCCTCGGCCGTATCGCCGAAAAGGCGGGCCTGCCGTACGAGGAGACCCTCACCGGCTTCAAGTGGATCGCCCGCGTAGAGGGCCTGCGCTACGGCTACGAGGAGGCCCTCGGCTACTGCGTGGACCCGGGCGGCGTACGCGACAAGGACGGCATCACGGCCGCCCTGCTGATCACCGAGCTGGCGTCCGAGCTCAAGGAGCAGGGCCGCACACTCCTCGACCTCCTCGACGACCTCGCCGTCGAGCACGGCCTGCACGCCACCGACCAGCTCTCGGTCCGCGTGGAGGATCTCTCGGTCATCGCCCGCGCCATGGAACAGCTCCGCGAGCAGCCCCCGACCGAGCTCGCAGGGCTGGCGATCACCAAGGCCGAGGACCTCACACAGGGCACCGAGGAACTCCCGCCCACCGACGGCCTGCGCTACACCCTCGACGGCGCCCGCGTCATCGTCCGCCCGAGCGGCACGGAGCCGAAGCTGAAGTGCTACCTGGAGGTGGTGGTCCCCGTGGCCACACGCGCCGACCTCCCGGCGGCCCACGCGACCGCCGCCGACCTGCTCGCAGCGATCAAGCGGGACCTCTCGGCCGCAGCCGGCATCTGAGGATCCTTGGAGACACAGCCTCTTACTCGCCGGGGTGCCCCCGTTCCGCCAGACGCGGGGCACCCCATCGGGTGATTTACCCAGGGCTGTTGACCTGGGCTCCACGCCCCGCCGGGGCGCCCGGGCAACGGTGGAACGGCAACCGCACCGCCGAGCCAGCCCTGGAGCCGCCGCCGTGTCCTCGACCGCATTCCGGCCGAAACCCCGAGCGACCGCCGCACCCCCGGGCTCACCACAGCCCCGGGCCGCCGCGTCCCTCCTGCGCCGCGCGGTCCCCGCTCTCCTCGCCTATCTCGCCGTACGCCTGACGGGCCTGCTCGTCCTCACCCTCTGGGCCCACCGCCGGCACCACGGCCTCTGGCCCCTCCTGGCGATCCAGTGGGACGCCGACTGGTACCTCGGCATCGCCGACCACGGCTACACCCATACGCTCGGCACCGCGTACGACGCGAACAACCTGGCCTTCTTCCCGCTGTACCCGTACCTGATGAAGGCGGTCGCGGTACTCACCCCGGGCAGCCGCGCCTCCACCGGCCTCGGCATCGCCGTCCTCGCCTCGTTCTTCGCCGCCTGGGGCGTCTTCGCGGTCGGCGACCGGCTGCACGGCCGCCGGGTCGGCGTCCTGCTGACCGTCCTGTGGGCCGCGCTCCCGGTGAGCCTGGTGCAGTGGATGGGCTACACCGAGTCCCTGTTCACGGCGTTCGCGGCCTGGGCGCTGTACGCCGTACTGACCGACCGCCCCCTCCTCGCCGCGACCCTCGCCTCGCTCGCCGGCCTGACCCGCCCGACCGGCATCGCGGTGGCCGCCGCGGTCACCGTCCGGGCACTGCTCGCCCTCCGCCACCGTCCCCGCGACACCCGCCTCCTCGCGGCCGCCGCCCTGGCCCCGCTCGGCTGGTGCCTGTACGTCGGCTGGGTCGGCCTGCGCCTCGGCCGCTGGGACGGCTACTTCGCCGTACAGCGGCTGTGGCACAACGAGCTGGACGGCGGCGAGGAGACAGTGCGCCGGATCAAGGAGACCCTCGGGGTCGACCCGCGGCCGCACCTGTTCATGGTGATCGTGACGTGCACGCTGATCGTGTCGGCGGTGCTGTTCGTGCTGTCGGTGTGGGACCGCCAGCCGTTCCCCCTGCTCGTCTTCACCGGCATCCTGCTGGTGATCGTCCTGTGCAGCGGTGGCGTCTACTTCCCCCGCGCCCGCTTCCTCCTGCCGGGCTTCCCGCTCCTGCTGCCGGTGGCCCTGCACCTGCACCGCGCTTCCCGCCGCCACCGCGCGCTGGTGCTCACCGCGGCGGTGCTCGGCTCGGCGTACTGCAGCGCGAACATGATCCTGCTGTGGCCGAGCGCGCCGTGAGACGTGCCTACAAAAGCATCAGACCCGCGGTCCAGACGAGCGCCACGAGCACGGCCACAGGCCACAGCAGCCGCCTGCGCTCCCGCTCGCCGGCTGCGGCGAACGGCCGGTAGGCGGGCTCCCGCCACATCGCCGTGATCTCGGCGGCCGCCCGCTCGTAGGGGTGGATGAAGCCCAGCTTCCGCTCCAGCCAGGGCCACCGGAAGCCGAACGCCGACCACTCGTCGAAGGAGGCCCGACGGCTGTCGATCTTCAGCTCCTGGCCCTTGCACCTGACGAGCCGTATGTCGTCCCAGGCGATGTGCCGGGCGCGGCGCAGCCCGTTGAACCACAGGCCGTCCCGGTCGGCGGTGATGCGCCAGGCGAGCCACTTCGGCAGCATCAGCACGGCGACGATCCCCAGGAGGCCGCCGGCGCCGTACCACCACACGTCGTCCTCGTCCCAGGCGAAGTGCACGGCCCACACCACCGCACCGGCGGCGGTCAGCCAGTCCGGCCACCCCGAACGCCACCGCCGTACGCCCTTGCCGGCCACGACGTACGGAGCCCTGGCGACGGCTTCGGTGGCCGCGCGGCTGCGTTCCGCGTACACCGCGTCGCGGGTCGCCCTGCCCTTCTCCGCGCGCAGCTCGCGCCGGACGTGGGGGTCGGACAGCGGCCGTACGGGCCCGACGGACCGCTCCACCGTCGGCTCCTCGCCCGGCTTCTCGGCGGCGCGGACCAGCAGCAGCTCGGCGCCCTCGTACGGCGTCCCGTACAGAACGGCCTCACACAGCGGGCCGGGATCGTCGCTGTCCGGCCGGTCGACGAGCTCCTCGGCCTCCTCGTCGTCGAGGTCCTCGTCGTCGTCCTCGTCCACCTCGGTCAACGAGACCGTGAACAGCGGTCGCAGCGCCCCGAGGTCGTCGGCGGCGAACACCTCCGTGTCCACCATCCCGCTGTCGCGCACCAGCACGCGCAGGACGGGCGCCGGCTCCCGGCGCAGCGCGGCGGACCTGCGGCGGCCCAGGACCCCGGAGAGCAGCGCGGTGAGGCCGAGTCCGACGAGGAAGAACCCGGCCGCGGGCCCCACCTGCCGGTCGTCGGCGGCATCGGCGCCGGTGGCGACGACGGCCAGCGCGGCCCCCGCCACCACCAGCACGAGCCCGACCAGAGTGAAGATCCTCCCGCGCCACAGCGGCGCTTCCGGCAGGGGGGCCGTCACACCGTCGGACGCCGCCAGCGCCGCGTCCGACTGCCGCTGCCGGGCCGCCAGGCGCAGGTGCGCGGCCCGAGCGCAGACGCCCGCGAGCAGGATGCCACCGGGCAGCACCCACACGGACGGCCCCGCCGACGGTGCGGCGACCATGAGGACCTGCATCGCCGCCGTGATCCGTACGACCTCGGGGCGCACCAGCAGCCACACCACCTGGAGCGCGACGAAAGCCGCGACGAAGGGCTGCACCCCGAAGTCGGCCAGTCCGCAGGCGGCGAGCAGGGCGCAGAGGTCCACCAGCAGAACCACCCGCCTGGGCACCCGCACCGGCACCCAGCGCGGCGCCAGCGCCTGCGTCCAGCGGCGCGTCTGCTCGCCGTCCCAGGGAGGGCATCCGTCGGGTATCGCGGCAGGGGGCAGCGCTCGAGGGCTCGGGCTCATCGTTTCCCAGACACTCAGGACCACAGAGGTGGCAGCGGTCCTCGGTTCCGTCCGGGTGGGGGGTGGGGGTGCCGTCGTGCCCGAGGTGTGAACGCCGATCATGCCCAACGAAGCTGTGAAGCGGTAGCCAGGTGGTCAGGTCTCCCCGCGTCAGCCCGTCGCCAGCAGGATCGCCAGCAGTACCGCCCCGGCCGCCGCGGCGCCCGCGATCTCGTACGCCCAGCGCACCGTCACCTCGCCCTGCGCCGTCTCCGCCTGCTCGCGGCTCTCCAGCAGTTCGCGCAGGTCGTCCATGACCTTGTCGGACTCGGCGCGCATCGGGCCGTCGGCGTCGGTGTCGCTGCGCGAGAACCCGCCGCCGAGGCCGCCGAGGCCGAAGCCGCCGCCCAGACCGCCACGTCCGCCGCGGTCGCCCCGCCGCGCGTCCGCCGCCGCCCGGGACGCCCGCCGGGCCGCCTTCTTGCGGGCCCGCAGCGAGACCGGGACGGCCCACAGCTGGTACTTGCTGCCGGACTTCGCCACGACCTCGTTGGAGTAACCGGACCGCAGCGAGGCGATCTGGCCCCAAGGCACCACGATCACGCGGAACGGGTTGCGGATGCGCAGCCGCTCCTCGTTGGCGTAGACGGCCGGGCGCAGGGTGAGGGCGGCGACCAGCGGCACGACCAGGATCAGCGTGGCGAGCGCCAGCCACGGCGTGCGGCCGTGCCCCTTGACGATCGCGTCGATGCCGAGCCAGCCCGCGATGGCGAGCAGCAGGACACCGCCGACAATGCCCGCGGGCGACCGGTAGACCCGGTCCTTGGACTGGGCTGCCGGGGACTGCGGCGAGGGTGACTGGGGCTCGGGCGTCGTCATGGTCCCGATTCTGCCCGACGCCGCGGACAGCGCTCGTACGCGGTGGCGCAGTAACGGATGAGCATCCAGGGGTTCTCCGGGGGTGTACAGCCGCTACGCGCGTAGATATGCTCGTCTGGTGACCATGCCCACCATTGCACCCAACGCAGCTCACACACTCTCGGACGTCACCTCGTCCGACAGCACGCTGCGCCGCTTCCTCCACGGGCTGCCCGGCGTCGACGCGGTCGGCCTGGAGGCGCGCGCCGCCTCTCTCGGCACCCGTTCCATCAAGACGACAGCGAAGGCGTACGCCATCGACCTCGCCATCTCGATGGTCGACCTGACGACGCTGGAAGGCGCGGACACCCCGGGCAAGGTCCGGGCGCTCGGCGCCAAGGCGGTCCACCCCGACCCGACCGACCGCACGACCCCCGCGACCGCGGCCGTCTGCGTCTATCCCGACATGGTGCCCGCCGCCAAGGAGGCCGTCGCCGGTTCGACCGTGAAGGTCGCCTCGGTCGCCACCGCCTTCCCGGCCGGCCGCGCCGCCCTCCCGGTGAAGCTGGCCGACGTGCGCGACGCGGTCGCCGCGGGCGCAGACGAGGTCGACATGGTCATCGACCGCGGGGCGTTCCTCGCGGGGAACTACATGAAGGTCTACGACGAGATCGTCGCCGTGAAGGAGGCCTGCGGGCCCGCGGCCCGCCTCAAGGTCATCTTCGAGACCGGCGAGCTCTCCACGTACGACAACATCCGGCGCGCGAGCTGGCTCGGCATGCTGGCGGGCGCCGACTTCATCAAGACGTCCACGGGCAAGGTCGCGGTCAACGCCACGCCCGCCAACACCCTGTTGATGCTGGAGGCCGTCCGCGACTTCCGCGCCCAGACCGGGGTACAGGTCGGCGTGAAGCCGGCCGGCGGGATTCGCACCTCCAAGGACGCGATCAAGTTCCTCGTCCTGGTCAACGAGACCGTCGGCGAGGACTGGCTGGACAACCACTGGTTCCGCTTCGGCGCCTCCTCGCTCCTGAACGACCTGCTGATGCAGCGTCAGAAGCTGGCCACCGGCCGCTACTCCGGCCCCGACTACGTGACGGTGGACTGATCACCATGGCATCCGCATTCGAATACGCGCCGGCACCCGAGTCCCGCTCGATCGTCGACATCGCGCCCTCCTACGGCCTGTTCATCGACGGCGAGTTCGTGGAGGCGGCCGACGGCAAGGTCTTCAAGACCGTCAGCCCCAGCACCGAAGAAGTGCTGTCCGAGGTCGCCCAGGCCGGTTCCGAGGACGTCGACCGCGCGGTGAAGGCCGCCCGCAAGGCCTTCGAGAAGTGGTCGGCGCTTCCGGGCGCCGAGCGCGCCAAGTACCTGTTCCGCATCGCCCGGATCATCCAGGAGCGCAGCCGTGAGCTGGCGGTCCTGGAGACGCTGGACAACGGCAAGCCGATCAAGGAGACCCGCGACGCCGATCTCCCGCTGGTCGCCGCGCACTTCTTCTACTACGCGGGCTGGGCCGACAAGCTCGACCACGCCGGCTTCGGCCCGAACCCGCGCCCACTCGGCGTCGCGGGCCAGGTCATTCCCTGGAACTTCCCGCTCCTGATGCTGGCGTGGAAGATCGCCCCGGCGCTGGCGACGGGCAACACGGTCGTCCTGAAGCCGGCGGAGACCACCCCGCTGTCGGCGTTGTTCTTCGCGGACATCTGCCGCCAGGCCGGCCTCCCCAAGGGTGTCGTCAACATCCTTCCGGGATACGGCGACACGGGCGCCGCACTCGTCGCACACCCGGACGTCAGCAAGGTCGCGTTCACCGGTTCCACGGCCGTCGGCAAGGAGATCGCGAAGACGGTCGCGGGCAGCCGCAAGAAGCTCACCCTCGAACTGGGCGGCAAGGGCGCCAACATCGTCTTCGACGACGCCCCGATCGACCAGGCCGTCGAGGGCATCGTCAACGGGATCTTCTTCAACCAGGGCCAGGTCTGCTGCGCGGGCAGCCGCCTCCTCGTCCAGGAGTCGATCCAGGACGAGCTGCTGGACTCGCTCAAGCGCCGTCTGTCGACGCTCCGCCTCGGCGACCCGCTCGACAAGAACACGGACATCGGCGCGATCAACTCCGAGGAGCAGCTCTCGCGCATCACCACCCTCGTCGAGCAGGGCGAGGCGGAGGGCGCCGAGCGCTGGTCGCCGGCCTGCGAAATTCCCACCTCCGGCTACTGGTTCGCGCCGACGCTCTTCACGAACGTCACCCAGGCGCACCGGATCGCGCGCGACGAGATCTTCGGCCCGGTCCTGTCGGTCCTCACCTTCCGCACGCCGGACGAGGCGGTCGCGAAGGCCAACAACAGCCAGTACGGCCTGTCGGCGGGCATCTGGACGGAGAAGGGTTCACGCATCCTCGCCGTCGCCAACAAGCTCCGCGCGGGCGTGATCTGGTCCAACACGTTCAACAAGTTCGACCCGACCTCGCCGTTCGGCGGCTACAAGGAGTCGGGCTTCGGCCGCGAGGGCGGTCGGCACGGCCTGGAGGCGTACCTCGATGTCTGACCGTTTGAGTGTCTTCAAGACCTACAAGCTGTACGTCGGCGGGAAGTTCCCGCGTTCCGAGAGCGGCCGGGTGTACGAGGTGACGGACTCGAAGGGCAACTGGCTGGCGAACGCGCCTCTTTCGTCCCGCAAGGACGCCCGTGACGCGGTGGTCGCCGCGCGCAAGGCGTTCGGTGGCTGGGCGGGCGCGACGGCGTACAACCGCGGTCAGATCCTCTACCGCGTCGCCGAGATGCTGGAGGGCCGCAAGACGCAGTTCGTGCGCGAGGTGGCCGAGGCGGAAGGCCTGTCGAAGTCCAAGGCGGCCGACCAGGTCGACGCGACGATCGACCGCTGGGTCTGGTACGCGGGCTGGACCGACAAGATCGCCCAGGTGATCGGCGGCGCGAACCCGGTGGCGGGCCCGTACTTCAACCTGTCGAGCCCGGAGCCGACGGGAGTCGTGACGGTCCTCGCCCCCCAGGAGTCGTCCTTCCTGGGCCTCGTCTCGGTCGTCGCCCCGGTCATCGCGACCGGCAACACGGCGATCGTGATCGCGTCCGAGAAGGCCCCGCTCCCGGCCCTGTCCCTGGGCGAGGTCCTGGCCACCTCGGACGTCCCCGGCGGTGTCGTGAACATCCTGTCCGGCCGTACGGCGGAACTCGCGGCGCCGCTGGCCGCGCACCAGGACGTCAACGCGATCGACCTGGCCGGCGCCGACGACGTACTGGCGAAGGAGCTGGAGATCGCGGCGGCGGACAACCTGAAGCGGGTTCTCCGTCCACAGCCTGTGGATGAAGCCGGCTGGTCGGCGACGCCGGGGATCGACCGCATGACGGCGTTCCTGGAGACGAAGACGGTCTGGCACCCGACGGGTTCACTGGGCGCGTCCGGCTCGTCGTACTGACCGGCAGCCAACAGACCGAGAGCCGCGTCCTCCCTCCGTCCGGGGAAGACGCGGCTCTCTCTCGTGCGCTGCGCCGTCAGCTGAACGAACCGACCGCGGACTCGCCGCTGCCCCCGCCCAGCAGGTTCGCGAACTGCTCCAGGGTCGGGACGGCGCCGACCGGACCAGTCTGGGTGACCGGGCCGGTCAGCCCGGTGAGCGGGACGTCGAAGCCGGGGTTCTTCGGGTCGGCGGCGCCGCGGGTGGCCGGGGCGCTCTTGAGGCCGTGGCGGGAGCCGGTGACGTAACGGGTCGGCTCCGCAATGCTGTTCTGGTCGATCTTGCTGAGCGAGGTCGGGCGGATGCCCATCACGTCCACCGACGGCTCCGTGCCGGCGGAAGCCGTCGCCGCGCCCGCGCCGAGCGCCGCCGATGCGGTTGCGAGGGCGATCAGGGCGCGCTGGGCGGTGGGGTTGATCGGGGACGCGTGTCGAGCCATGGCTGATGCCACCTTCTGATGCGCTGGGTAATCGGGTCGACACGAAGGGTAGTTGAGGTGTGATGCGCACTCCAAAGCCGACCCGCAGGGTCGGCAGGGCGTACGGAATACGTCAAACTGGTGTCCCGTGAGCATCCATCTCCCCTCCCCCGCCCGCGTCGTGCTGCTCTGTGGCCCCTCGGGCTCGGGCAAGTCCCTCGTCGCCGCCCGCTCCGGCCTCCCCGTGCTGCGCCTCGACGACTTCTACAAGGAGGGTGACGACCCGACGCTGCCACTGGTGGCGGGGAGCTCCGACATCGACTGGGACCACCCGGACTCCTGGGACACGGACGTCGCGGTCGCCGCGATAGCCGAACTGTGCCGCACGGGCCGTACGAAGATCCCCGTCTACGACATCTCGCTCAGCGCCCGCACCGGCGAGGCGAGCGTCGACATCGGCCGGACGCCGCTGTTCGTCGCGGAGGGCGTGTTCGCGGCCGAGATAGTCGGGCGCTGCCGGGAGTTGGGGCTGCTGGCGGATGCTCTGTGCCTGAGCCGCGGTCCGGTCAGGACGTTCCGCCGCCGCTTTGTGCGGGACCTCAAGGAGGGGCGCAAGTCGGTGCCTTTCCTGCTCCGCCGCGGCTGGCGCCTGATGCGCCTGGAACGCGGAATCGTCGCCCGCCAGACCGCCCTCGGCGCCCACGCCTGCGACCGTGACGAGGCCCTGAGCCGCCTCGCGGCGGCAGCGGTGGGCCGGCGCCCGGCGGCCACGCCCACGAGCTGAGCCGCGCACAACGAAAAGCGGGACTGGATGGACCCCCCGGCCCTCCAGTCCCGCTTCTTTTGTGCTCCCCCGTGGTGGTGCTTCCCCCGTGACCCCCGTGGTCCCCCGTGACCCCGTTGATCCCCCCCGGTACCGCTCCCCCGCAGTACCCCGTGTTTCCCCCGTTACTTGCTTCCCCCGTGTTACTTGCTCCCCCCCGACCCTCAGGCGACGAGCTCCCCGAAGGCGTCCTCCTCGTCACGGCCGAAGCTGAGGACCTCGTCCTCGCGCAGCCGGCGCAGGGAGCGCCAGATGCTGGACTTCACCGTGCCGACACTGATGTCGAGGATCTCCGCGATCTCCGGGTCCGTGCGGCCCTCGTAGTAGCGAAGGACCAGCATGGTGCGCTGGAGTTCGGGCAGCCGGGCCAGCGCCTGCCACAGGACCGCGCGCAGTTCGGTGCCGCGCATCGCGTCCGTGTCGCCGGGCGTCTCCGGCAGTTCCTCGGTCGGGTATTCGTTCAGCTTGCGGCGGCGCCACGCGCTGATGTGCAGGTTCGTCATGGTGCGGCGGAGGTAGCCCCCGACCGCGGCCTTGTCGCTGATCCGGTCCCAGGCCTTGTACGTCGAGAACAGCGCGCTCTGCAGCAGGTCCTCGGCCTCGAAGCGGTCACCGGTCAGGTGGTAGGCGGTTGCGTACAGGGAGGCGCGGCGCTCCTGGACGTAGGCGGTGAACTCCGCCTCCGACAGCGAACGACGTTCCCCCGTGTCCTCCCTGTACGCGCTTCCCCCGTGCGGTTCCCCCGTGAAACCGTCAACCACCGTCATGTACGCGGTGTGCTGACGCCCGGCGCCGCGAGCGCACCCCCGCCCGCTCACGGCACCGGACTTCTCGGAACCCCGGCCCCCGTTCACGTCGTGGAGACGCGTGATCACTGCGCTAGTGCTGGTGCTGTGCAGCGTGTTCATCTCGCGCCCCCCGTCGTGGACTTCCGGTGTTCGGCTTGCTCAGGCGGTGCTTCCTTGCCTGTGCCGAAAAGCTTGCCCTCGCACCTTCATGGCCGTGTCCGCCGACTGTCACAGACCTGTCACAGGGGTCGGTCGTATCGGAAGCACAGTCCGCTCACAGAGAGGAGCCGTATGTGCACGTAGCCGTACAGGTGTCGAAACACACCCCCTGATGGGCCAGAATGAGCCCCGTGCCTTCCCTGTTGCTGATCGAGGACGACGACGCCATCCGTACGGCCCTGGAGCTGTCTCTTACGCGCCAGGGACACCGGGTTGCCACCGCTGCCACCGGTGAGGACGGTCTGAAGCTCCTGCGCGAGCAGCGGCCGGACCTGATCGTGCTGGACGTGATGCTGCCCGGCATCGACGGGTTCGAGGTGTGCCGGCGCATCCGGCGCACGGACCAGCTGCCCATCATTCTGCTGACCGCGCGCAGTGACGACATCGACGTGGTGGTCGGGCTGGAGTCCGGCGCGGACGACTATGTGGTCAAGCCGATCCAGGGGCGGGTGCTGGACGCCCGGATCCGGGCCGTGCTGCGGCGCGGCGAGCGGGAGTCGACCGACGCGGCGAGCTTCGGCAGCCTGGTCATCGACCGCGCCGCGATGACCGTGACGAAGAACGGCGAGGACCTGCAGCTCACGCCGACCGAGCTCAGACTGCTGCTGGAGCTGAGCCGGCGGCCCGGCCAGGCGCTCTCCCGGCAGCAGTTGCTGCGGCTGGTGTGGGAGCACGACTACCTCGGCGACTCCCGGCTGGTGGACGCGTGTGTGCAGCGGCTGCGCGCCAAGGTCGAGGACGTGCCGTCGTCCCCGACGCTGATCCGTACCGTGCGCGGCGTGGGTTACCGGCTGGACACGCCTCAGTGACCGAAGCGCAAGGGGGGGTTCGCGGCTGGGCCGCGACTCGCAAGGGACATATTTCACGGCTGCGCTTCACCAGTCTCCGGCTCCGCCTGGTCGTCGTGTTCGGCCTGGTGGCGCTCACCGCGGCCGTGTCCGCGTCCGGGATCGCCTACTGGCTCAACCGCGAGGCGGTGCTCTCCCGCACCCAGGACGCGGTGCTCGCCGACTTCCGGCAGGCGATGCAGACCCGCGCGGGCACCCTGCCCACACACCCGACCCAGGACGAACTGCAGCACACCGCGGGCCAGATGGCGAACAGCAGCCAGCGCTTCAGCGTGCTGCTCGTCGCCCGGAACCCCGAAGGCAAGACGGTCTACGGCAGTTCGGGCGGGCTCGACGGCTTCTCGCTGCAGGACGTGCCCAAGTCGCTGCGCGCCGCGGTGACCAAGCAGCAGACGGTCGACTCCGGCAACAAGTACCCGTACCACCTGTACTGGCAGCGCGTCGTCGACCACGGCACGCCGTATCTGGTGGCCGGTGCGAAGGTGATCGCCGGCGGGGCGACCGGCTACATGGTGAAGTCGCTGGAGCCGGAGGCCAAGGACCTCAACTCCCTTGCCTGGTCGCTGGGGATCGCCACCGGTCTCGCGCTGGTCGGCTCGGCGCTGCTCGCGCAGGCCGCCGCCTCGACCGTACTGAAGCCGGTGCAGCGGCTGGGTGTCGCCGCCCGCCGACTCGGCGAGGGCAAGCTCGACACCCGGCTCAGGGTGTCCGGGACCGACGAACTCGCCGATCTGTCACGGACGTTCAACGACGCGGCCGAGGCGCTGGAGAAGCGGGTCGACGACATGGCCACGCGGGACGAGGCGTCGCGGCGCTTCGTCGCGGACATGAGCCATGAACTCCGTACGCCGCTCACTGCGATCACCGCGGTGACCGAGATCCTGGAAGAGGAGCTGGAGGCGGAGTCCGGGTCGATGGACCCGATGATCGAGCCGGCCGTACGGCTCGTCGTCAGTGAGACCCGGCGGCTGAACGACCTCGTCGAGAACCTCATGGAGGTCACCCGCTTCGACGCGGGCACCGCCCGGCTGGTCCTGGACGACGTCGACATCGCCGACCAGATCACCGCCTGCATCGACGCCCGCGCCTGGCTGGACGCGGTGGACCTGGACGCCGAGCGCGGCATCCACGCCCGCCTCGACCCGCGCCGCCTGGACGTCATCCTCGCCAACCTCATCGGCAACGCCCTCAAGCACGGCGGGTCGCCGGTGCGGGTGGCGGTGCGGGTGGCGGACGAGGAGATCGTCATCGAGGTGCGCGACCACGGGCCCGGCATCCCCGAGGACGTCCTGCCGCACGTCTTCGACCGGTTCTACAAGGCGAGCGCCTCCCGGCCGCGCTCCGAGGGCAGCGGCCTGGGCCTGTCCATCGCCCTGGAGAACGCCCACATCCACGGCGGCGAGATCACCGCCGCCAACTCCCCCGACGGAGGTGCGGTGTTCACGCTGCGGCTGCCGCGGGACGCGTCCTCCCTGACCGAGGAGGCCGACGGCGAGGGAAAGAAGGGGGACGCCTGATGAACGTACGCCGACTGGCCGCGCTGCCCCTGCTCGCCGTACTCCTGGCCGGCTGCGGGATCCGGGCCACGGAGGTGCCCACGGACGCCGGGGCGGCGCCCTCGAAGGTGCTGTGCTCGCTGGCCGAGCCGGACGTCTCCACGCAGGCCTCGCGCGGGCTGCCGGTGCAGGTGTTCCTGCTGTGCGGCTCGTCGCTGGTCGCCGTCGACCGGACGGTACGGGTCCCGGACGGCACCGCGGACTCCCAGCGGCGGGTGCTGGTGGCCCAGGGGCTGCTCGACCAGCTCGCGGCGACGCCGTCGGCGGCCGAGAAGGAGGCCGGGTACACCACGGACGTACGGGGCGGCATGAACGTCAGCGGCCCGCGCCACGGCGACCCGGAGGACACGCTGCGGCTGAGCAGCCCGCCCGAGGACCTCACGTCCTACGCGCTCGCCCAGGTCGTCTGTACGTTCTCCGGCTCGGCGGCGGCCGAGGGCGACGGCTCGGTCATCCTCGGCGGCCCCGGCAAGGAACCGCTGCGCCGCTACGAGTGCACGGACGAGGTCCGCTCCCGGCCGGGGACGGAGCAGCCGCCGTCGGGCCAGGTTACGGGCGGCTGACGTACCGGTGTGGCGGAAGCCTCATACAGGTACGTACGGGCGAGCCGGAACCGATCCTGCCGCAGGCCGCGTCTAGGGGGGCGTGCAGCGTCAAGGCTCCATCGGCGGCAGCGCCGCGATCCGCATCCGTGCGACAGGGGGTGTCCTCCTCGTCGCACACCTCGCGTTCGTCGCCTGGCTCACACTGCGGCCGCTGGACGTGCCCTGGGTGCTGCCGCCCAACCTGCATCCCTTTGCCGGCATCCGGGCCGACCTGGCCCTGGGCTGGCCGGAGGCGGCCCGCCGTATCGCCGAAAGCGTCGGCCTGCTCGCGCCGCTGGGCGTGCTGCTCCCGGCGGTCCACGGCCGGCTGTGGGCCTTCCCGCTCGCCTCCCTGGTCCGCACGGTCGCAGCCGGTGCGCTGGTCTCGCTCGGCATCCTGCTTCTGCAGACCGGTGTGCCGGGCCGCGCCCCGGACATCGACTCGCTGCTGATGAACACCGTGGGCGTGGCCCTCGCCCATCTCGCCGTCGTCCCGGCCGCCCGTGCGTGGCTGCGCCGCAGGTCCGAGCGCCGGGCAAGCGCCGCCGTACGCCAGGAGGAAGCGACTCAGGGTCGAACCCCGACGTTTCCCAGGGTCGGGATCGCACCGTAGAGCGACGCTTTGCGCCCTTCGTCTCCGTAGCGTTGCAGGCAGATGAGGAAGCCACACGGGCCGCCTCTCTTCGACGCTCACGAAGGAGCCGCACATGTCCGCCCTTGCCCGCCCCACCAACGGCCGCATGATCGGCGGAGTGTGCGCAGCGCTGGCGCGGCGCTTCGGCACCTCCGCGACCACGATGCGGGTGATCTTCCTGCTCTCCTGCCTGCTGCCGGGCCCGCAGTTCCTGCTCTACATAGCGCTGTGGATCCTGCTGCCCTCCGAGGACAAGGCCGCGCGCACCGCCTGGTGATCGCCTGCACAGACACGCCGATGGGGCGCACCCCGTGTCCAAGGGGTGCGCCCCATCGGCGCGTTCAGGGGCGGGTCAGCCGACCGGTGCACCGTTCACCTGGGGCAGACCGGGCTGCATCGGCAGGCCGCCGAGGAGCCCGGAGACCGGCATGGTCGGACCGTCGGCGAGCGCCTTGCGGGCGGACGGCTGCACGGACGCGAGGCCACGCTCGATCGCGGGCTTGCCCTGCGTCACCGCCTGCTGGGCAGCCGGCATCGCGTGCGTGAGGCCCTCCCCCGGGAGCGCCTGGGTGACGGTGTTCAGCGTGCCGGTTGCGTCCGGGACCGCCGGGGCCGCGTTCGCGGCGCCCGCGCCCGTGGCGGCGAAGGCGGCACCGAGCGCGGCGACACCGAGGGTCTTGGCAGCAGACTGCTTCATAAAATGCGTCCTCGAAAATGGGTTACGGGGATGTGAGCGGTACCCGACCGTAAACATGCGAGCCCATCCGCGGCAAACATCGAAATGCGGACGGGTTGTGAATACCCGTCCGCATTCCATGCACCCCAATTTCTCGAATCAGTCCTCCGAGATCACAGAACCGCTGGTGGAGGCGGTCTGCTGGAACAGCCATTCGGACTTCAGCTCGGCATATCCGGGCTTGACGACGTCATTGATCATCGCCAGTCGTTCATCGAAAGGAATGAACGCTGATTTCATCGCATTGACGGAGAACCACTGCATGTCGTCGAGCGTGTAACCGAATGCGCCGACAAGGTGCTCGAATTCCCGGCTCATACTCGTGCCGGACATGAGACGGTTGTCCGTATTTACGGTCGCACGGAAGTGCAGTCGGCGCAGCAGCCCGATCGGGTGTTCGGCGTACGAGGACGCCGCGCCGGTCTGCAGATTGGAGCTCGGGCACAGCTCCAGTGGAATGCGCTTGTCCCGTACGTACGAGGCGAGCCGCCCGAGCTTCACCGAGCCGTCGGCGTGCACCTGGATGTCGTCGATGATGCGCACGCCGTGTCCGAGGCGGTCGGCGCCGCACCACTGCAGGGCCTGCCAGATGGAGGGCAGCCCGAAGGCCTCGCCGGCGTGGATGGTGAAGTGGTTGTTCTCGCGCTTCAGATACTCGAAGGCGTCGAGGTGCCGGGTGGGCGGGTAACCGGCCTCCGCGCCCGCGATGTCGAAGCCGACCACCCCCAGGTCCCGGTAGCGGTTGGCGAGTTCGGCGATCTCCAGGGCGCGGGCGGCGTGCCGCATGGCGGTGAGCAGGGCGCCGACGCGGATGCGGTGGCCGTTCTCCCTGGCGAGCCGCTCCCCTTCCCGGAAGCCCCCGTTGACGGCCTCGACGACCTCCTCGAGGGTCAGGCCCTTCTCGAGGTGCTGCTCGGGGGCGTACCGGACCTCGGCGTAGACGACACCGTCCGCGGCGAGGTCCTCGGCGCACTCGCGGGCGACCCGGACGAGCGCGTCCCGGGTCTGCATGACGCCGACGGTGTGGGAGAAGGTCTCCAAGTACCGCTCCAGCGAACCGGAGTCGGCGGCCTCCCGGAACCAGATGCCCAGCTTGTCGGGGTCGGTTTCGGGAAGGCGGTCATAGCCCGTCTCGCGGGCGAGTTCGACGATCGTCCCCGGACGGAGGCCGCCGTCGAGGTGGTCGTGCAGCAGAACCTTGGGCGCCCGGCGGATCTGATCCGAGCTCGGGGTGTTCCCCAGCGGGGCAGTCTGGCTCGTCATTTCCGCACTCTAACTCCTACGCGCGTAGATCGCGCGTTGTACAACTCCGTCGATACGTAACGGTGACCGCAAGTAGGGGTGGCGTACACCGGCGCTTCTGACACTGTTCTGTCATGGCACACCAAGCGACGCCGGTTCGACGGGCCCGGCTGGGGAGGGCACTCGGCCCGGAGCCGACGGCGGTGAGCGGAGTGGTGCTGCTGCTCCCCGGCGGTGACGAGGAGTCGGCCCGCAGACCGTCCCCCATGCTGGCGACGGCATCCGTAAGGGCGTTGGGCCGCCGCCTGGCCCGGGCAGGCCGTGACGAGGGCCTGGCCACCCATGTCGTCCACTACCGCTACCGGGGCTGGAACGGCGCCGAGGCGCACCTCGCGCGCGATGCGTCCTGGGCCGCCGACGAGGCCGTACGGCTGTACGGGGACGTGCCCGTCTGTCTCGCCGGGCTCGACATGGGCGGGCGGGCCGCGCTGCACGCGGGCGGGCACGAGGCCGTCAACTCCGTGCTGGCGATCGCTCCTTGGCTGCCGGAGGAGGACGTGGCGGCTTCGCCGGAACCGGTGAAGCAGTTGGTGGGGCGGCGCGTGCTCATCATTCACGGTACGAATGACGAGCGGACCGATCCGGAGTTGTCGTTTCGGCTGGCGGCTCGGGCGAAGAAGGCGAACCGGGATGTGTGTCGGTTCGAAGTGCATGCGGACGGGCACGGGTTGCATCAGTACCGGGGGGAAGTGCATGCGCTCGCTGAGGACTTCGTGATGGGGGCGTTGTTCGGGCGGGCTTTTGCGCGGCCTGTTGAAGATGCGTTGGCGGCTCCGCCGCCGTTGGGGTTGCGGATGCCCTTGGCCGCGGGGTTCGGGAAGTCGTTGCGTCGGTAGCGCCGTTGGGGTGTGGATCGTCGCCGGTCTGCGGGTTGTTCGTGGTTGCTCGCGCCCACGCGGCGGAGCCGCAGATCGGTACAGCCCCGCGCCCCCAAAAAAGCCTGCCGCCGCTCAGGTGGGTAGCAAGTTGCCTCTTCTCGAGAGCAGGAACTTCTTGAAGGCTGCCACCGGGGGTGTGTCCGGGTGGCCGTCCAGCCAGGCCACGCCGATCTCGCGTGCCGCTCTCGGAGCCGTGACCGTCAGTTCCGCAACTCCCGGGCGGGGGAAGGCCGGTGGGGGGAGGAGGGCTACGCCCAGGCCTGCTGCAACCAGGCCTCGCAGGGTCTCCGCTTCCTCGCCCTCGAACGCGATACGAGGCTTGAAGCCGGCCTCCCGGCACAGGTCGTCCGTGATGCGGCGCAGGCCGTAGCCCGGTTCGAGGGTGACGAAGGTTTCTTCGGCGGCTTCCGCGAGACGGATGCGGCGGCGGGTGGCGAGGGCGTGGTCGGCGGGGACGACCAGGCGGAGTTTCTGTTCGTCCAGGCGGCGGGCCACGAGGTCGGGGGCGTCGGGGACCGGGGAGGTGAGGCAGAGGTCGAGTTCGCCTGCGCGGAGCTTCTCCAGCATCGCCTCGCCGTAGTTCTGGACGAGGCTGAAGCGGACGCGCGGGTGGTCGACGCGGAAGGCCTGGATGAGGCCCGGGACGGTTTCCGCGCCCATCGTGTGCAGGAAGCCGAAGGCGACCTTGCCGGTGGCCGGGTCGGCGTCGGCGCGGACCTCCTCGGCGGCGCGCTCGATCTCGGCGAGGGCGCGTTCGACGTGGGTGAGGAAGGTGCGGCCGGCCGGGGTGAGGGAGACCGTGCGGCCGCGGCGGGCGAACAGGTCGACGCCCAGGTCCTGTTCGAGGCGGACCATCGCGCGGGAGAGGGTCGACTGGGGGACCTGGAGTTCCTGCGCGGCCCGGGTGACGTGCTCGGTGCGGGCCACACCGGCGAAGTGCGCGAGGCGCGGGGCGAGCAGCCGCGCCATGTCCGCCATGTCTTCTGTGTCACTGGACGGTGACAGTCGAGGCTGTGAGCTGTGTTGATGCACCATGGGAACGATTATGGCGATTCCATGCATTGGACGGATGAGCGGGAGCGTACGTAGCTTCGAGGCATGTCTCCCGCCAGTACCGGGGCGTCCACCGTCGTGGGCGCCGTATCGTCCCCTTCCGCCTCCGACTCGGCCGCCGATGCGCGCATGGCTCCTGGTGGGCCCGGCTATCGGCGGATGAGTTTCGCGCTCTTCCTCGCGGGCGTGGCGACCTTCGCGCTGCTGTACTCCACGCAGGCTCTGCTGCCGCTGATCTCGGGTGAGTTCGGGGTGGCGGCGAGCGAGGCGAGCTGGACGGTGGCGGCGGCGACCGGTGGGCTGGCGCTGTTCGTGCTGCCGATGAGCGCGCTGTCGGAGCGGTTCGGACGCCGTGCGGTGATGACCGGCTCGCTGGCGGTCGCGGTGACCGTGGGGCTGCTGGTTCCCTTCGCGCCTTCGCTGGGCGTGCTGGTGGTGCTGCGCGGGCTGCAGGGTGCGGCGCTGGCGGGGCTGCCGGCGTCGGCGACGGCGTATCTCGCCGAGGAGGTCCGGCCGAAGGCGCTGGTCACGGCGATCGGGCTGTTCGTCGCGGGCAACAGTGTCGGCGGCATGAGCGGCCGGGTCATCACCGGATGGGTCGCGCAGGAGTGGGGCTGGCGGGTCGCCGTCGGCGTGATCGGTGCGATCGCGGTGGCGTGTGCGGTGGCGTTCCGGCTGCTGCTGCCGGCGCCGCGGCACTTCGTCGCGGGGTCGCTGCGGCCGCGGGTGCTCGCGCGGACGGTCCGTGACCACCTCTCCAACCCGCTGCTGTGCCGGCTGTACGCGATCGGTGCGCTGTTCATGACGGTCTTCGGCGGCGTCTACACGGTGATCGGCTACCGGCTGACGGAGGCGCCGTTCTCGCTCCCGCAGGGTGTCATCGGGTCGATCTTCCTGGTGTACCTGGTGGGTACGGTGTCGGCGTCCACGGCGGGGCGGCTGGTGGGCCGACTGGGCCGCCGTGGGGCGCTGTACCTGGCGGGCGGTACGACGGCGACGGGGCTGGTGCTGTCCCTGGCCCGGTCTCTGGTGCCGGTGCTGCTGGGGCTGGTGCTGATCACTGCGGGCTTCTTCGCGGGGCACGCGGTGGCTTCGTCGGCGGTGAGCAAGACGGCCACGAGCGGGCGTGCGCAGGCTTCGGCGCTGTACCAGTCGGCGTACTACGTGGGGTCCAGCGCGGGCTCCACGGTCGGGGCGGTGGCCTTCCACGCCGGCGGCTGGGCCGGGACGGTGGGGGTCGGGCTGCTGGCGGTGCTGGGCGTCGTGACGATCACCGTCCTCGGAACGCGTGCGGCTCGGGCCCAGCAGCGGCTCCTGACGGCCTGAGCCGTACGTTCCCTCCCCCTTCTTCCCCCTGGCCGAGGTCGGTCGGCCAGGGGGACTGCCCTTTCCACCTGGGTGTTCTTCTGCTCCGGGGGCCGTTGTCAGTGGGCTGCGCTAGCTTCGGACGTGCTGGGGCGCAAAGGCGCGACACAGAACGGCCACAGGGGTGGGTGGACGATGAGCGACGGTACGGCGACTACGACAGCGGATCTCGACGTCAGGCTGGAGAAGCACCGCGTCGAGCTGACCGGGTACTGCTACCGCATGCTCGGCTCCTCCTTCGAGGCCGAGGACGCGGTGCAGGACACGATGGTCCGCGCCTGGCGAAGTTACGAGAAGTTCGAGGGCCGCTCGAGTCTGCGGTCGTGGCTGTACCGGATCGCGACCAATGTGTGCCTGGACATGCTGACCGCGGGCAACAAGCGCGCCCGGCCCATGGACCTCAGCGAGTCCACGCCCCTCGCTCAGGCCGCCCTCTCGCCCCGGCCCGACAACACCTGGCTCGAGCCGATGCCGGACGCCCGTGTCCTGCCGACCGTCGAGGACCCCGCGGAGGCCGCCGTGGCCAAGGAGTCAGTGCGGCTCGCCTTCATGGCTGCGCTGCAGCAGCTGCCGGCCAAGCAGCGCGCCGTGCTGATCCTGCGCGAGGTGCTGGCGTGGAAGGCGAGCGAGGTCGCCGAACTGCTCGACACCTCGGTCGCGTCGGTCAACAGCGCACTGCAGCGGGCCCGGGCCACGCTCGCCGAACGGGACACCGAGAAGGCCTCCGGCGCCGCCGTCTCCGACCCGCTCGACCCGGAGCAGCAGAAGCTGCTCGACCGGTACGTCGCGGCCTTCGAGGGCTACGACATGACGGCGCTCACGGCCCTGCTGCACGAGGACGCCGTGATGACGATGCCGCCGTTCGACCTGTGGCTGACGGGCCACGACGACATCACCGGCTTCATGACGACGCTGGGCTCCGCCTGCGAGGGCTCACGACTGGTCCCGGTGCAGGTCAACGGACTGCCGGGCTTCGCCCAGTACAAGCCGGACCCGGAGGAGGGCGGCTACACCCCGTGGGCGGTGCAGGTGCTGGAGATATCAGACGGCCGGCTCACCGGGTTCCACTTCTTCCTCGACACGAAGCGGTGGTTCCCGCTGTTCGGCCTGCCCCTCCACCTCGAAGCGGAGTCCGACCAGGTCGAGGAGGGCGCGTAGGGAGGGGGCCGGGTCGCGCAGCCGGACACGGCCTCCGGCCCGCCGGGCGGCCAGCTCCAGCCGCGCGAGCAGGTCCACGGCCCCGAGTCCCGGTGGCCCGATCGCGGCGACGTCCACCACCACGACCGCGGCCCCGGTGGACTCCAGCAGCGCGCGCACGTCCTCGCACAGCCCTGTCACCTCGTCACGGGTGACGGGGCCGGGCAGCACGAGTACGGCGGGTGTCATAGGGGCGTCCACGAGCGGTAGACCGGGCGGACGGACGGAACTCATCGCGGCCCGCCCGAACACCGGGCGTGTCCGCGGACCGGGATCACATTGACCCGCTCCCCTCGTTCCCAAGAGGGTTGGGTGTATGCCCCAAGCATCAGCACCGCCCTGGTTACCCGACGGCCTCCTCCATCCCGTCGAGGGGGCGCCGTGCAGGGGGTGCTGACGGGCTTCGCGGTCATCGTGGTCGTCATCGGCGTGGGCTATGTCATCGGACGGCAGGGGCACCTCGGCGAACACGGCCGCGAGGTCCTGACCAAGCTGGCCTTCCATGTGGCCTCCCCGGCGCTCCTGTTCACGACGCTCGCGAAGGCCGACCTGTCGGTGATCTTCTCCAGCCGGCTCCTGGTGACGGCGATGAGCACGGCCGCCGCGGCCGGGGTCTTCGTCGCCGTCGGTGTCGTACGGGGCTGGGGCATCGGGCGCACCACTATCGGCGCCCTGTGCTCCAGTTACGTCAACTCCGGCAACCTCGGCATCCCGATCGCCGTGTATGTGCTGGGCGACGCCTCGCTGGTGGCGCCGGTGCTGCTGTTCCAGATCATCGCGCTGACCCCGATCGCCCTGACGATCCTCGACCTGTCCGGCAAGGGCGAGAAGGGCCCGCTGTGGCTGCGGCTGCTCACGCCGTTGCGGAACCCGATCGCCGTCGGCTCCCTCGCGGGCGTCGCGGTCGCGGCGACCGGGCTGAGGGTGCCGGACCCGGTCATGGACCCGGTGACGCTCATCGGCAACATGTCGGTCCCGGCGGTCCTGCTGGCCTTCGGCATCTCGCTGTGCGGCAGCACGATGCCGGGGCGGGGCGCCGACCGGGGTCCGGTGTTCCTCTCGGTGGCCCTCAAGGCGGTGGGCCAGCCGGTGGCTGCGTGGGCGCTGGCGACGGGGGTGTTCGGCCTGCACGGCCACCAACTCCTCGACGTGGTGGTGACGTCGGCGCTGCCGGCGGCGCAGAACCTGTACACGTACGCGAGCCGCTACCGGGTGGCGGAGGGGTTGGCGCGGGACTCGATCCTGCTGTCGACGGTGCTGTCGGTGCCGGTGCTGGTCGTGGTGGCGGCTCTGCTCGGCTGACCCCCGCCCGAGCCGGAGGGGCCGGCCCCGTGGGAACGGCCCCTCGCAGAACATGCGGCAACGTCAGGCGATGCGCTCCAGCACCACCGGCGAAGCCGAGAACTCCGTGCCCGCCGCCCCGATGTCGTACGAGCCCTCCACCGCCTGCAGCGCGTACTCGAAGCGCTCCGGGGTGTCCGTGTGGAGGGTCAGCAGGGGCTGGCCCTCGGTCACCGTGTCGCCGGGCTTCGCGTGCAGTTCCACGCCCGCGCCCGCCTGCACCGGGTCCTCCTTGCGGGCACGGCCCGCGCCCAGGCGCCAGGCGGCGACGCCGATGTCGTAGGCGTCGAGGCGGGTGAGGACACCGCTCGACGGGGCCTTGATGACGTGCTGCTCGCGCGCCACCGGCAGCTCGGCGTCCGGGTCGCCGCCCTGGGCCGCGATCATGCGGCGCCAGACGTCCATCGCCGAGCCGTCGGCCAGGGCCTTCGCCGGGTCGGCGTCCTTCACGCCGGCCGCGTCGAGCATCTCGCGGGCCAGGGCGATGGTCAGTTCCACCACGTCCGACGGGCCGCCGCCCGCCAGGACCTCCACCGACTCGCGGACCTCCAGGGCGTTTCCGGCGGTGAGGCCCAGAGGGGTGGACATGTCCGTCAGAAGGGCCACCGTCCTCACGCCGTGGTCCGTGCCGAGGCCCACCATCGTGGACGCCAACTCCCGTGCGTCCTCGATCGTCTTCATGAAGGCGCCCGTGCCCACCTTGACGTCCAGGACCAGGGAGCCCGTGCCCTCCGCGATCTTCTTCGACATGATCGAGGAGGCGATGAGCGGGATCGCCTCGACGGTGCCGGTGACGTCCCGGAGTGCGTACAGCTTCTTGTCCGCGGGAGCCAGGCCGTCGCCCGCCGCGCAGATCACCGCGCCGGTGCCGTCCAGCACGGAGAGCATCTCCTCGTTCGACAGCAGCGCGCGCCAGCCGGGGATCGACTCCAGCTTGTCCAGCGTGCCGCCGGTGTGGCCGAGGCCCCGGCCCGAGAGCTGGGGCACGGCCGCGCCGCAGGCCGCCACCAGGGGCGCCAGCGGGAGGGTGATCTTGTCGCCGACGCCGCCCGTCGAGTGCTTGTCGGCCGTCGGGCGGGACAGGGACGAGAAGTCCATGCGCTCGCCGGACGCGATCATCGCGGCCGTCCAGCGGGCGATCTCACGGCGGTTCATGCCGTTGAGGAGGATCGCCATGGCGAGCGCGGACATCTGCTCGTCGGCGACCTCCCCGCGGGTGTACGCGTCGATGACCCAGTCGATCTGCTCGTCGCTGAGCTCGCCGCGGTCCCGCTTGGTGCGGATGACGGAGATGGCGTCCATGGCCATGGCTTGCTTTCCTTCCGAAGGTTCCAGAAGTCGTACGGCCCCTCTGAGCCGGTCACTTGAACAACTCGGAGGGGCCGTACGGGAGTTACTTGGTGAGGTGCTCCGGCCCGAAGGCCTGCGGGAGCATCTGCGACAGCGTCAGGATCCCCGCCGGGGTCTCCAGCAGCAGGTCGGGGCCCCCGAACTCGTACAGCAGCTGACGGCAGCGGCCGCACGGGACCAGGATCTCGCCCCGGCCGTCGACGCAGGTGAAGTGCGTCAGGCGGCCGCCGCCCGTGCGCTGCAGCTCCGAGACCAGACCGCACTCGGCGCACAGGCCGAGGCCGTAGGAGGCGTTCTCGACGTTGCAGCCGGAGACCGTGCGGCCGTCGTCGACCAGGGCGGCGACCCCGACAGGGAAGCCCGAGTAGGGGGCGTACGCGTGGGACATGGCCTCGCGGGCCAGCTCGCGCAGTGCCTCCCAGTCGACGGCGGCCGGCGTGGTCACTTGCCCTGGCCCTTCCGGTAGCGCATGCCGTCGGCCTTGGGCATCCGCAGGCGCTGCGCGGACAGCGACAGCACCAGCAGGGTGACGACGTACGGCGTGGCGCCCACGAAGTCGTTCGGGACCTCGTCGGTGACCAGGTACCAGACCAGGACACCAGCGCCCACCATGAGGCTGATCCCGCCCTGCCAGTGCGCCTTCTTGTACAGCTTCCAGCCGGCCATCGCCACGAGCAGCACCACCAGCAGGAGCAGCAGCGCGTGGACGGTCTCGCCGCCGTTGCGCAGCTGCAGCGCGTCGGAGTAGCCGAACAGGCCCGCGCCCATCGCGAGTCCGCCCGGTCGCCAGTTGCCGAAGATCATGGCGGCGAGACCGATGTAGCCGCGTCCACCGGTCTGGGCCTCGAGGTAGGTGTGCGAGGTGACCAGCGCGAGGAAGGCGCCACCGAGGCCGGCCAGGCCGCCGGAGACGGCGACGGCCGCGTACTTGTACCGGTAGACGTTGACGCCGAGGGACTCCGCGGCGATCGGGTTCTCACCGCAGGAGCGCAGCCGCAGACCGAACGAAGTGCGCCACAGCAGCCACCAGCTGCCGATGAACAGCAGCACGGCGAAGAGCGTCACCACGGACAGGTCGGTGACCAGACCGCCGAGGATGCCGGCGATGTCGGAGATCAGGAACCAGTGGTGGTTCTCGAGGGACTTGAGGCCGTCCGACAGGCCCGGCACGTCGATGTTGGGCAGCGAGTCCACCGGCGGGGACTGCTTGGGGTTGCCGCCGGCGTCGGCCGCCTTGCCCTCCGAGAAGAAGATCTTGGCGAGGTACTGGGTGGTGCCGAGTGCGAGCAGGTTGACCGCGACACCGGAGACGATGTGGTCGACGCCGAAGGTGATGGTCGCGACCGCGTGCACCAGGCCACCGAGGACACCGAAGCCGATGCCGCACAGCAGGCCGAGCCACGGGTTGGACTGCCAGCCGATCCAGCCGGCGCCGAAGGTGCCGAGGATCATCATGCCCTCGAGGCCGATGTTGACCACACCGGAGCGCTCCGACCAGAGGCCGGCCAGACCGGCGAGACCGATCGGCACGGCGAGGCCGAGCGCGGCGGAGACCTGGCCCTCGGAGGTGAGCTGGTTGGAGCCGGTGATGACGCGGACCGCGGCGACGAGCAGCAGCGCGCCGGCGACGATCATGAGGATCTGGCCGACCGAGCGGCCCGAGCGGCCGCGTTCGGTGTCCGCCTTGGGAGCCGCGGGGGGCGGCGTGTCGGTCATCGTGGCAGTCATCACGCCACCTCCTGCTTCTTGGTCGGGGCGGCGGCCTGGGCGGCGAGCTCGGCGCCGACCCGCTGCTGCTGGCGCCGGAGGCCGTAGCGGCGTACGAGCTCGTAGGCGATGACGACGCACAGGACGATGACGCCCTGGATGACGCCGAGGATCTCCTTGTCGTAGCCCTGGAACTCCAGGTGGTTGGTGGTGCGCTCCAGGAAGCCCCACAGGAGCGCGCCGAGCGCGATGCCGACGGGGTTGTTGCGGCCGAGCAGCGCGATGGCGATACCGGTGAAGCCGATGCCCGACGGGAAGTCGTTGCTGAACTGGTGGCTGTCGTTGAGCAGGGTCGGCATGCCGATCAGACCGGCCACCGCACCGGAGATGACCATGCTGGTGGCGACCATCTTCTTGACGGAGACACCGCTCGCGGTGGCCGCGCTCTCGGACTGGCCGACGGTGCGCAGGTCGAAGCCGAAGCGGGTGCGGCCGAGCACGAACCAGTACGCGACACCGATGACCACGGCGATGACGATGAAGCCCCACAGCTCGCCCGCCGCGCCGGTGTCGATCTGGAAGAAGTACGAGGACTCCGGCAGCGGCTTGGTGGAGATGACCGTGCCGCCGCTCTGCAGCTCGGCGAGCTTCCCGGGCTGCAGCAGGTAGGCGATGATCGCCGTCGCGATCGAGTTCAGCATGATCGTCGAGATGACCTCGCTGACGCCTCGCGTCACCTTGAGGACACCCGCGATGGCCGCCCACAGGGCACCGGTCGCCATGGCGCACAGGATGATCAGCGGGATGGCGATCCAGCCGGGCACGGTCAGCGCGCCGCCGAGGACGGCGGCGAAGAACGCGGCGATGCGGTACTGGCCGTCGACGCCGATGTTGAACAGGTTCATACGGAAGCCGATGGCCACCGAGACACCCGCCAGGTAGTACGTCGTCGCCTTGTTCAGGATGTAGACCTGGCTGTCGCTGGCGGTGCCGTAGGTGATCATGTCACTGAAGGCGTCGCCCGGGTTCTTGCCGGTGGCGAGGATGACCAGGGCCGTGACGACGAGCGCGGCGACGATCGCCAGCAGCGGCGCCGCGATGCCGAGGAGCAGCCGCTCCTTGTCGATGCGTTGGGTCAGCTTGTTCATCGGGCGTCGTCCTCGTCGTCCTCTGTGTGCTCCAGGTGGCCGGTGGCCGCACCCGTCATGGCGGAGCCCAGCTCCTCGGGGGTGATCGTGGCGGGGTCGGCGTCGGCGACCAGGCGGCCGCGGTACATCACCCGCAGGTTGTCGGAGAGCCCGATGAGCTCGTCCAGGTCGGCGGAGATCAGCAGCACGGCCAGGCCCTCGCGGCGGGCCTCGCGGATGTGGTCCCAGATCGCGGCCTGGGCGCCGACGTCCACACCGCGGGTGGGGTGGGCGGCGATGAGCAGCTTGGGCGAGTGGCTCATCTCGCGGCCGACGATCAGCTTCTGCTGGTTGCCGCCGGAGAGGGAGGCGGCCGTGACGTCGATGCCGGGCGTGCGGACGTCGTACGCCTGGATGATGCGCTGGGTGTCGGTGCGGGCCGCCTTGATGTCGAGCAGCTGGCCGCGGGAGTTGGGCCGCTCGGTGACATGGCCGAGGATGCGGTTCTCCCACAGCGGGGCCTCGAGGAGCAGGCCGTGGCGGTGGCGGTCCTCGGGGATGTAGCCGACGCCCGCCTCGCGGCGGTCGCGGGTGGGGGCGTGGGAGATGTCGGTGCCGTCGAGGGTGATGACGCCCGCGTCGGGGTCGCGGATGCCCATGATCGCCTCGACCAGCTCGGACTGGCCGTTGCCCTCCACGCCGGCGATGCCGAGGACCTCGCCCTTGTGGATGGTGAGGGAGATCGCGTCGAGGATGACGCGCTCGACGCCGTCGAGGTCGAGCTGGCTCAGGTGCAGCTTGTCGACCTTGAGCAGCGGGACGTCCGTGACCGTCGACTCCTGGGTCTCCGGCGTGGGCAGTTCGCTGCCGACCATCAGCTCGGCGAGCTGCTTGGGGGTGGTGCCGGCCGGCTCGACCGTGGCGACGGTGGTGCCGCGGCGGATGACGGTGATCTCGTCGGCCACGGAGAGGACTTCGCCCAGCTTGTGGGAGATGAAGATGACGGTGAGGCCCTCGGCCTTGAGCTCGCGCAGGTTGTCGAAGAGCGCGTCGACCTCCTGCGGCACGAGCACGGCGGTGGGCTCGTCGAGGATGAGGGTCTTGGCGCCGCGGTAGAGGACCTTGAGGATCTCCACCCGCTGGCGGTCGGCGACGCCGAGCTCCTCCAGCAGGACGTCGGGGCGGACGTTCAGGCCGTACGCGTCCGAGATCTCCTTGATCTTCGTGCGGGCCTTGGCACCGATGCCGTACAGCTTCTCCGCGCCGAGGACGACGTTCTCCAGGACGGTGAGGTTGTCGGCGAGCATGAAGTGCTGGTGCACCATGCCGATGCCGCGGGCGATGGCGTCGGCGGGGTTGTGGAAGGTGACCGTCTCGCCGTTCACCGTGATGGTGCCCTCGTCCGGCTGCTGCATGCCGTAGAGGATCTTCATCAGGGTGGACTTGCCGGCGCCGTTCTCACCGCACAGGGCATGGACGGTGCCCGTGCGGACGGTGATGTCGATGTCCTTGTTGGCCACGACACCGGGGAATCGCTTGGTGATGCCGCGCAGTTCGACGGCAGCGGGAGGGCTGGACGCGTTGATGGCGCACTCTCCTCGGGGAAAAGGGGCTGCGTAGGGGAGGGCAGGCGTCGGCGACGCTAGCGCGGCAACTCCGTGCTACACGCGTAGAGTTGACACATTGTTATGGCTCGACGAGGGGGTTTGTCGAGCCCCCCTCGCCGAGCCCGGGTTCCCGCGGGAACCGTCAGGTCAGCTGGTCTTGACCTTGACGGTGCCGTCGACGATCTTCTTCTTCGCGGCGTCCAGCTGGGTCTTGATGTCGTCGATGAAGCCACCGCTGGTGGCCAGGCCGACACCGCCCTTGGCGAGGGAGTAGATCTGGTTGCCCGTCAGCGGCTTGCCGTCGTGCACGGACTTGACGAAGTCGTAGACGCCGACGTCGACGTTCTTGACCATCGAGGTCAGGATCGAGTTCTTGTACTTGGACAGACCCGGGATGTTGTACTGGTCGGAGTCCACGCCGATGGCCCAGGCGCCCTTGACGCCGGAGACGGCCTCGATCGAGCCGTTGCCGGAGGAGCCGGCCGCGGCGTAGATCACGTCGGCGCCGTTGTCGAGCATGCCGGACGCGGCCTCCTTGCCCTTGTCGGGGCTGGCGAAGCCGGACAGGTCGGAGCCGTGGGTCAGGTACTGGACGTCGACCTTGACCTTGGAGTTGGTGTCCTTGACGCCCTGGACGTAGCCCGCCGCGAACTTCTTGATCAGCGGGGTGTCCACGCCGCCGATGAAGCCGACGTGGTCCTTCTTGGTCTTCAGCGCCGCGGCGACACCGGCCAGGTAGGAGCCCTGCTCCTCGGTGAAGGTGATGCTGTCGACGTTCTTGGCGGTCGCGACCGAGTCGATGAGACCGAAGCTGACCTTCGGGTACTTGGCGGCGACCTTGTCGACCGAGGTGGCGTAGGAGAAGCCGACGGCGACGATGGGGTTGTAGCCGGCGTCCGCCAGGTCGGTCAGGCGCTGCTCGCGGTCGGCCTCGGTGTCGGAGCTCTTGGCGGTCAGCTCCTTGATGGAACCGCCGAACTCCTTCTCGGCCTTGTCGGCACCGCGCGCGGCGGAGTCGTTGAAGGAACGGTCACCACGGCCACCGACGTCGTAGGCGAGACCGATCTTGATGCCCTTGCCTCCGCCGGCGGAGGCGGAGGAGGACGAGCTGTCCTTCTCGGACGAGGTGCTGCCACAGGCAGTGGCAGTCAGTGCAAGAGCTGCGGTGGCGATACACGCAGCGGAAAGCTTGGCTACCCGGCGCACGGGAGGCTCCTTCACCTGACCTGAGCGCCTTGTCGGCGCTTCATGTGAGCACCATGCCAGTGCTCGGGCCTGCACGCCCCTGCGGCGTCGGCTTCGCGGCATCGTAACGCGCGTAGATGTCAGAAAAAGACCTCTTCCAAAGCCGTTATCGATTCGAGGCAAACGGCGTCTGAACTCGGCGTCTGGAGCCCTCACACGCGCGGATTTCGAAGAGTGCACGATTGGCTTACGACCATGTTGCGCCGGACGGCTCAGCGGCCCCCGAGGGGGCCGCTCGTCACGCTCGCGTCATTCGGCCGCGTCCAGCAGCGCCGCCGCCGTGAACAGTTCCACGCCCACCTTGATCGCCGACTCGTCGGCGTCGAAGTCGCCCTGGTGGAGATCGCGCACGGTCCGCTCGCCGGGCGTGCGGACGCCGAGGCGGGCCATGGCGCCGGGCACCTGCTCCAGGTACCAGGAGAAGTCCTCGCCGCCGAGGCTCTGCTCGGTGTCCTCGATGGACTGCAGACCGCGCCGGGCGGTCATCGCGTCGCGCAGCAGGTCGGTCACGTCCGGGTCGTTGACCACGGGCGGGACGCCGCGCACGTAGTTGATCTCCGACTTGGCGCCGTGCAGATTGGCGACCTCGTCGATGGCGGCGACGACGATGTCCGGGGACTGCCGCCAGGTGTCGAGGTCGAGGCAGCGGACGGTCCCGGAGAGCTCGGCGTGCTGCGGGATGACGTTCGGGGCATGGCCGGACTCGATGCGGCCCCAGGTCACAGCGAGCCCGGCGCGGGTGTCGACGCGGCGGCCGACGAGCGCGGGCACGTCGATGGCGACGCGGGCGGCGGCGGTGACCAGGTCGGTGGTCAGATGCGGCCGGGCGGTGTGGCCGCCGGGGCCGTCGAGCGAGACCTCGAGGCGGTCGCAGGCGGAGGTGATGGCGCCCTGCCGCAGGCCGATACGGCCGGCGTCGACCCGGGGGTCGCAGTGCACGGCGAGCATCCGGCCCACCCCCTCCAGCACTCCGCAGTCGATCGCGTCGGCGGCGCCGCCGGGCAGCACCTCCTCGGCCGGCTGGAAGAGGAGACGCACGGGGCGGGGCAGGCGGCCCTGCCGGTGCAGTTCGGCCAGGACGAGGCCGGTGCCCAGGACCACGGTGGTGTGCACGTCGTGGCCGCAGGCATGGGCGCGGTCGGGGACCGTGGAGCGGTAGGGGCAGTCACTCTTCGTGTCCGGGATGGGCAGGCCGTCGATGTCGGCGCGCAGGCCGAGCATGGGGCGGCCGCCGTCCCACTCCCCGATGTCACAGACCAGGCCGGTGCCGGTGGCGAGCACGCGGGGCCGCAGGCCGGCCCGCTCGAGGCGCTCCTTGATCGCGGCGGTCGTGCGGAACTCCTGGTTGCCGAGTTCCGGGTGCATGTGCAAGTCGCGCCGGAACGCCACGAGTTCGGCGAACAGTTCCTCGCCCAGCGTGCCGGGGAGCACGGCTTCCCCGGGAAGATCGACCTCGGACTCCAGTGACATCAGTTGCTTCACCCTCTGAAGGGTAGGACGCCGGGGTGGCCAACTGACCCTCGATCAACAAAAGTTCAACCCCTCAGGGGAAGAAAATCTGGCCGCTCGACGCATGGGTGTGGGTTGAGATGGGTAAACCTCTCCTTTCTCTACGCATACCACGCTCCGCACTCCCCTGTCGGTTCTGTTCATCTGTCGGAACAACTCTGTGTGAGGACCGGCACAGTACGACGTCCGCTAGTAGGGTGCGGGGCCGTGAGCTCCGAGATACCGGGTGCACCGGGATTCCTGAACGACACACGGGCCGCGTACGACGCGATCGCGCGACCCTACTCCGAGCAGCTCGCCGACTGGCTGAGCGGCAGACCGCTGGATCTGGCCCTGGTCACCGCCTTCGCGGAGCTGGTCCGGCAGGGCGGTACGGCGCCGGTCGCCGACGTCGGGAGCGGTCCCGGGAATGTCACCGCCCGGCTGGACGCGCTCGGGGTGCCGGCGTTCGGGGTGGACGTGTCGCCGCGGATGGTGGCGCTGGCCCGGGAGGCGCACCCGCACCTGCGCTTCCATGTGGGTTCGATGACCTCGCTCGACCTGCCGGACGAGACGCTCGGCGGGGTCCTCGCCCTCTACTCGGTCATCCATGTCCCGGACGACCACCTGCCGGCGGCCTTCGCCGAGTTCCACCGCGTCCTGGTCCCCGGCGGCCATGTCCTGCTCGGCTTCCAGAGCGGCGACGAGGAGGACCGGCTGCACCTGTCGGAGCGGTTCGGTCAGGAGATCTCGCTCGACTACCACTGGCGTACGCCGGACACCGTCGTCGAGATGCTGGTCAAGGCGGGCCTGCGGCTGCACGCACGCGTGCTGCGCGAGCCGGACGAGGACGAGACGCGGCCGCGGGCGTATCTGCTGGCGCAGAAGGTCAGCCGACCGCGCTGACGGTCTGGAGGCGGGTGACGTCCCGGGCCGTCCCCGTCACGCCCGACAGGAAGCCCTGGGCGCGCGGTGAGGCGTGTTCCGTCAGCCAGGCGGGGTCGATGTCGCAGACGGCGACCCTGACGTCCGTGCCGGCCAGGGCGAGGGGCAGGGTGTGCACGACGGTGGAGGGGAAGCTGAGGATGGTGCGGCCGACCGGGCCGCGGCGGGCGATCAGCTCCAGGGGGAGGTCCGGGCGGACGATCTCCAGGCCCGTCTCGACCGCCAGGCGGTGGAGCTTGTCCGTGCTCTCGCGGCGGTGCGCGAAGTAGCGCGTGGCGCCGTGGGCCTTCGCGAGGGTGCGGACGGCCTCCAGGTAGCGGTCGCCGTCCACCACACCGGTCTCCACCAGCGAGGTGCCCACCATGTCGGCGCTCTTGGTGATGCGCGGCGGGCCGAAGCGGAAGCGGGTCCAGGAGAAGTCGTTGGCGTGGACGGTGACGCCGGGCGGGGTCTCGTCCATGGGCATGGAGGAGAAGATCGCCACCTTGCGCTTGGTGCTCGGGGTGAGGCGGCGGCGGGCCTTGGCGGACACCGGCGCGAAGATCAGGTCCCGGGCGCCCGGGCGGCCGCCCTTGCGGTGCCAGCGGACGAGGCGCTCGCCCCGGGCCAGCTGGGCGACGAACTCCATCGTGGCCGTGCCGTCGTCGACGACGACGAGGTCGCGGGCCTTGGTGATGGTCAGGAGCAGCTGCACATAGCGGGAGAAGGGGTCGCCCAGGACGATGCGGTCGGCCCTGCGGAGCGTGCCGGTCAGGCCGCCGATGGTCTGGAAGGGGGCCGCGGGGCCGCCGCGGGCCTCCTCCCAGCGGACCGTGTGGCCCTCGTCGCGGGCGAGTTCGGCCATGCGGCGCAGCTGGCCGCGGGTCATGGGGTCGGTCGGGGACAGGACGACGAGGGTGAGCGCCGCGCCGGGCGCCTGGGCGTGCGCCCACTCCAGCACGTTCAGAAGCTGTACCGGACTCTCGACGAACGCGAGAGTGGAGGTGCTGCCGGCGGATCCGGCGCGGCGGCTCATCGACGTATGACCGTCCCCTGTTGGTTGTGCGTCAGACCGCGACCGGCTCGCCCGCGGCGGCGGCGATCTCCGCCTCGGCGACGACGCCCGTGACGCGGCGCAGCTTCTTCATCGGGCCGAGCTCGGAGTCGTAGACCTTCTTGACGCCGTCGCCGAGGGAGGCCTCGATGGTGCGGATGTCGCGCACCAGGCGGGTGAGGCCCTGGGGCTCGACGGAGGCGGCCTGGTCGGAGCCCCACATCGCGCGGTCGAGGGTGATGTGGCGCTCGACGAAGGTGGCGCCGAGGGCGACCGCCGCGAGGGTGGTCTGCAGGCCGGTCTCGTGGCCGGAGTAGCCGATCGGGACGTTCGGGTACTCGTCCTGCAGGGTGTTGATGACGCGGAGGTTCAGCTCCTCGGCCTTCGCCGGGTACGTCGAAGTGGCGTGGCAGAGCAGGATGTTGTCGCTGCCCAGGACCTCGACCGCGTGGCGGATCTGCTTCGGGGTCGACATGCCGGAGGACAGGATGACCGTGCGGCCCGTCGCGCGCAGGGCGCGCAGCAGCTCGTCGTCCGTGAGGGAGGCGGAGGCGACCTTGTGGGCCGGGACGTCGAACTTCTCCAGGAAGGCGACGGCCTCGGTGTCCCACGGGGAGGCGAACCAGTCGATGTTCTTGGTCTTGGCGTACTCGTCGATCTGACGGTACTCGTCCTCGCCGAACTCCACACGATGGCGGTAGTCGATGTAGGTCATCCGGCCCCAGGGGGTGTCGCGCTCGATGTCCCACTGGTCGCGCGGGGTGCAGATCTCCGGGGTGCGCTTCTGGAACTTGACGGCGTCGCAGCCGGCCTCGGCGGCCGCGTCGATCAGCTTGAAGGCGTTCTCGAGCTCGCCGTTGTGGTTGATGCCGATCTCGCCGACGACGTACACGGGCTGGCCCGGGCCGGCGGTCTTCGAACCGAACGTGCGCAGACGGGAGTTGGTGCTCATGGCAGGAACTGTCCTTACTTGGTTAGGGAATCGAGAGAGGGGCCGAGGATCCAGCTGGCGATCTCTCGGATCGCGCCGTCGCCACCGGGGACGGTGGTGACCGCACGTGCGGCGCCGCGTACCACGTCGTGGGCGCTCGCGACCGCCACGGGCCAGCCCACGAGGGCGAAGCACGGGAGGTCGTTGACGTCGTTGCCGACGTAGAGCACGCGCTCGGGCGCGATGCCCTGCTCCTCGCACCACTGCTTCAGTGCGAGGTCCTTGCGGTCGATGCCGTGCAGCACGGGAATCTGCAGCTTCCGTGCGCGGGCGGCGACGACCGGGTTCTGCTCCGTGGAGAGGATCAGCATCTTCAGCGCGCTCTTGCGCAGCGCCGCGATGCCGAGGCCGTCTCCGCGGTGCACGGAGACGAACTCCTTTCCATCGGCGTCGATCAGCACCCGGTCATCGGTCTGGGTGCCGTCGAAGTCGAGTACGACCGCGTCGATGTCGTCGGCGGTCGGCAGCGAACCGGGGCGGTCCGCGTCGAAGAGGGGCGCGAGGGCGCGGGCCCGCGCGAGGTCGTGCGGGTCGTCGATCTCCAGCACACGGGCGGGGTCCGTGCGGACGAGTTCCGTACGGCCGAAGAAGCGGTGCTGGTGCTTGCGGAAGCCCTCGGCGGCCATGGCGTAGGCGGCGCCGGTCTCCAGGAGGTCCTGGGGGCGGTCCTGGCGGCGGGGGCGGTAGGACTTGTCGTGGTTGACGCCGTAGCCGCCGCCGGTGGCCGCGTCGGCCTCCGAGACGGTGCCGGGGGCGATCTCGTCCTCGGCGTCGCGCCAGATGAAGCCGTGGAACGGAGCCACGGTCACGGCGGTGTCGGCGCCGTTCTCGACGACCGCGGCCGCCACCCCGTCGATGTCCTCGCGGACGATGAACGGGCTGGTGCACTGCACGAACACCACCACGTCGACCGACGCGCCCTGCAGCGCCTCGTGGGCGTCCATGGCGTGCAGCACGGCCGCCTCGGAGGTGGCGGTGTCGCCGGCGATCGCGGCCGGACGCAGCACGACCTCCGCGCCGGCCTCGCGGGCCGCGGCGGCGATCGCCTGGTCGTCGGTGGACACCACGACGTCGGTCACCAGGCGGGTCGCCAGGCACTCGCGCACCGCCCGGGACACCAGCGGCACACCGCCGACGGGGGCGAGGTTCTTCGCGGGCACGCCCTTGGAGCCGCCGCGCGCGGGGATCACCGCGAGCACCCGGCGCACCGAAGCGCCTTGGCCCGCTTGCGGGTTGGACATGGGCTCCACTCCTTGGGCTCCTTGCGGAGGAATCGGCGCGACTGCGGCTCGCGCTCCTGTGGGTTCTGGGGCGGCCGGGGCCGGCAGGCCCGTCGGGGCCGAGGCGGCCGGGCCCGCGGCTCGCACCCCCGCGGTGTCCGCGGCGTCGCCGACGGCTCGGACTCCGGTCGAGCCCGAAACACCCGCGGCCCGCGCGCCGGTCGGCTGCAGCGCATCCGCCCTCGCGGCGGACACGGCTCGGGCGACCGCCGCCTCCGCGGCGCCCGCGGCCTGCACGCCGGTCGTCCGGTCGGTGCTCACAGCTCCCCCATCCGCCGGATGACGGGCGCCACGCGCTGCACCCCGTGCCGGTAGGCACCCCGTGCCGCCCGGCGCACTATCTGGCGGACCGGGCCCGGCTCCTTGTCGGCGGCGGGCGCTCCCGGCAGCGGGCTGCCGTCGGGGCCGAGGTGGTGACGGGCGAGGATGCCGGGCAGATAGCCGGGCGCCGTCTCGGGTGTGTAGTACGGGGTCAGCGGGGGCAGCTCGGGCGCGGCCAGCAGCTTGGCGATGCGCTCCCGCGCCGCGTCGAAGGCCGTCTCGTAGGACCCGTCGGCCACGACGCCCTGCCGGGCCACCCACTCCTCGTCGGGGGTCGGCCGGTGTCCGGCGTCCAGCTGGTCCCAGGAGGCGAGGCACCCGGAGCCGACGAAGTGGTGGTTGCCCAGCACCTCGCGCACCCCGAGGTCGGTCAGAACGACTGTCGGGATACGGCGGTGCAGCGACTCCAGGGCGGCCGTCGAGCTGATGGTGACCAGCAGGTCGGTGCGGTCGAGGACCTCGCCCATGTTCCCGTACACCAGGCGGAAGTTGGCCGGCGGGTCGAGCCGCTGGACCAGCTTCTGGTAGGGCAGTTCCTCGATGTGCGTGGTGTGTTCGCCGGGCCGGGAGCGCAGCTTCAGCAGCACCTCGCGCTCGGGGTGCTTCCGGGCGTGCTGGACCAGACGGTCGAGCAGGTACGTACGGTCCCTGCGGCTGTCCGGCACGGACGGCTGGACGGCGAACACCACGGTGTAGGGGTCGTGTTCGCCCTCGTAGGCCGCGCCGCCGAGGAACGGGAGTGCCACCTCCGTCACCGACGAGGCGTCGGCGCCCACGCCCTCGTACACCGCGCGGAAACGCTCCGCGTCCTGGCGGGAGTTGGCGAGGACGAGGTCCGCGCCGTGCCGCAGCAGCAGGCCGTCGGCGAGCTTCTCGTAGACGACGCCGACATAGCCGGTGACCACGACGGGCCGCCTGGAGCGGCCCTCCCAGAGGCGCGCCAGGCCGTGCAGCATCGCCTGTACGCCGCCGCCGACGAGGGCGAGCACGACGACGTCGTACTCCTCCTCCGCCATGGCGCGCAGGAACTCGACGGAGGTGACCTCCTTGAGGGAGTCGGCGCGCACCCCGACCTCCGCGAGCTGGCGGGCGGTCGGCGTCGCCCGCCCGCGCAGCAGGAATCCGCTCAGCTCGAGGCCGACTTGCGCGTCCTCGCGGAGTGCGGCTTCCATGGACGGGCCCGGGGCGACACGAGCCGCGGTCAACGCACCCCATTTCCAGCGGGTGTCGGAGTCCGCGAGTACGGCGATTCGCGTGGGCTTCGTTGTACTTGGTGGCACGACGAAGACGCTAGGAAGCAATTCCGAGGAGCGGCCCAACCGCACCTCAACAAAAAGTTAACAACACCTCGCCGAGAGCCGAACTGGGCCGCCAATTCTCAGGAAGTACAGGGGATGCACCGTTCCGACACATTGAGTTCACCCCCTGTACGGGCACCGGAAAGTTACGCAGCCGGGCCGGCTCCTAGGCTTCCGTATGTGCCAAAGCTTTCCGTGATCGTGCCGTTCTACAACGTGCAGCAATACGCCCCTGACACCCTCAGAAGCCTTCGATTGAACGCGCAACGGGATTTCGAGTTCGTACTGGTCGACGACCATTCGAAGGACGAAACTCCGGCCATTCTCGAACGCGCGGCCGACGAGCTTTCCGATGTCGCGCAGGTGCGTTACATCCGCCATGAGAAGAACGGGGGACTCGCCACCGCGCGCAACACCGGCCTGGACGCGGCGCAGGGCGAGTACCTCACCTTCTTGGACGGCGACGACTGGCTGGCCCCCGGCTACTTCGCCGAACTGGTGGGCGCCATCGACGAGTTGGGCTGCGACTTCGTGCGGACCGACCATGTGCAGGCGACCGCCCGCGCGCGCAGTGTGCACCGGGTCCCGATCGGGCGCCGCTGGGAGGTCTTCAACCCGCGCGAGGCGATCCTTCCCGCCGACCGTTCGACCTCCGTGGACTACGCGTACGCGTGGGCCGGCGCCTACCACCGCCGTCTCCTCGACAAGGGTCTGCTGCACTTCACCGACGGGCTGCGCACGGCCGAGGACCGGCCGTGGATCTGGCGGCTGCACCGCGAGGCGGAGTCGTTCGCCGTGGTGAGCCTGCTCGGGGTCTTCTACCGGCGCGGGGTCGCCTCCTCGCTGACCCAGATCGGCGACGTCCGCCAGCTCGACTTCATCCGCGCGTTCGACCAGGTGATCGAGGAGACGCGGAAGGACCCGGACGCCGACCAGCTGCTGCCGAAGGCGGTGCGCACGTACTGCGCGATCATCGCCCACCACGTCTCGGACGAGGACAAGTGGGAGCCGTCCGTGTACAAGCAGCTGCGGGCGAGGGCCGCGGCCGCCATCCAGCGCCTGCCGCAGGACATGCTCGGCGACGTGCTGGAGACCATGGACATGCACCGCTCCTCCAAGCTCCGGCGGCTCAGGCGCCGGGTGACCACAGCGAAGGCGGCCGCCTGATGTCCCGTACGACCCGTATCTTCTGCGTCTCGACGCTGTACGGCGCAGCGACGCTGGCCGCCGCGATCGACTCCGGCTCCTTCACGGAGCGGGACGGGGACCGCCGGCTGCTGCTGGTGTTCAACAACTCCGCGACGCCGGAGACCACGCCGCCGGTCGACGAGATGCCCGGCTTCGAGCCGCTGCGCGACCACTTCGACGCGGTGCTGTCCTGGAACGAGGCCATCCGCCCCTTCCACCCGGGCGCCTGGACCCCGCGCCAGGACGACATCCCCCTCTTCGAGCGCTATCTGCGGCTGCTGTGGGAGCTGGGCGAGGACCGGGTGGAGCTGGTCCTGGAGTCCATCCAGGTCACCCCGGCGCTCACCGTGGCCCAGCTGTTCACCGACGCTCCCGTCGACGTGTACGCCGACGGTCTGATGAGCTACGGCCCGACCCGCAACAAGATCGACCCGCTGGTCGGCACGCGCGTACGGCGGCTGCTCCACCTGGACCTGGTGCCGGGGCTCACGCCGCGGCTGCTGACCGAGTTCGAGGTGCCGGCGCAGATACTGCCGACCGAGGCCTTCCTGAAGGTGCTGGGCGAACTCACCGCCTCCCTCCCGGAGTTGCCGGTGCTGCCGGAGAACTCGGCGCTGCTGCTCGGCCAGTACCTCTCCGCGCTGAACATCCTCTCCCCCGAGGAGGAGGAGGACCTGCATGTGCGGATGATGCGCGGGGCGGTCGAGCGCGGCCACCGCGCCATCGTCTTCAAGCCGCACCCCACCGCACCGGCCCGCTACAGCCGCGCGCTGGAGAAGGAGGCCGACAAGCTGGGCGTCGACCTCACTGTCCTCGATGTGCCGGTGCTCGCCGAGGTGCTCTTCGAGAAGTCCCCGCCCGGCCTGGTCGTCGGCTGCTTCTCCACGGCGCTGTTCACGGCGTCCGCGTTCTACGGCCTCCCGGTCGCCCGCATCGGCACCGAGCCCCTCCTGGACCGGCTCACCCCGTACCAGAACAGCAACCGGGTCCCGGCCGTCCTCGCCGACGCGCTGGTCCCCGACCTGGAGGAGCGCAAGGGCGAGGCCGTAGTCGCCGCGGACACGCTGGACGGCCTGCTCGACGCGCTCAGCTTCACCATGCAGCCGCAGATCTACCCGAGTCTGCGCCGGGCGGCGGAGCGATACCTCTCGCAGCAGCTCGGCACGCGCACCAAGCGGTACTTCAAGCGGAAGCGCCTCACCGCCCTCGGCCTCCCCGGCGGTATCCCGGAACGCCTGGCGTTCCTCCCGCGCAACTCCACGGCCCGCCGGGTGGTACGCCGGGCGAGGGCGTTGAAGAAGGCCGTCACGAAGTGAAGCGCAACGGGGAAGACCTCCTTCCGACGCGGGTTGTTGGGGTGGGGTTCACAGAGCCTCCATAGCTTCCCCGAATGGCGCAAACAGCACTCTTCGTCTCCAGACCCACCGGCGTCCCGGGTGGGCCGAGATGACCCAGCAGGACATACGTCCGCCCGCCCAGGCTCCGGCACCGGTCGCGCTCGCGGCCGTGGAACCGGGGGCGACCGGGCGGGCGCTCGTCTCGTACGTCCTGCCCGTCTTCAACGAGCAGGACGGCATCACCGCGTTCCACGACGAGCTCACCGCGGCGCTCGACGCCCGCCCGGAGCTCGACTTCGAGCTGGTCTACGTCAACGACGGTTCCACGGACGGGTCGTTGGCGCTGCTCAAGGGGTTCGCGGAGCAGGACTCCCGGGTCCGGGTGGTCGACTTCGCCCGCAACTTCGGGCACCAGCTCGCCATCACCGCCGGGCTCGACCTGGCCGTGGGCGACGCGGTGATCGTCATGGACACCGACCTGCAGGACCCGCCGAAGGTCAGCCTGGAACTGGTCGACGCCTGGCTCGAGGGCGCGGAGATCGTGCACGCGCGCCGCCGCAGCCGCCGGGACACCGCGTTCAAGCGGGCCACCGCGCATCTGTACTACCGCCTGCTGCGTGCCTCGACCGAGGTCGACATCCCGCTGGACACCGGGGACTTCAGGCTGCTGGACCGCAGGGTCGCCGACGAGCTGCGCAGATACCGGGAGCGGAGCCGGTTCGTGCGCGGGATCGTCGCCTCGATGGGGTATGCCCAGGCCGAGGTGGTCTTCGACCGGGACGAGCGGTTCGCGGGCGAGACGAAGTACCCGCTGCGCAAGATGGCCCGGCTGGCCGTCGACGGGATGACCAGCTTCTCCACCGCCCCGCTGAAGATGATCACCCGGCTGGGTTTCGCGGTGCTCGCGCTGTCGCTGGTCGGCATCCTCTACGCGCTCGGCATGAAGTTCTTCCGCCCCGACATCACCGTCTCCGGCTGGACGATGCTGATGTGCGTCGTGCTGTTCCTCGGCGGCACGCAGATGCTGTCGCTCGGGGTCATCGGCACCTACATAGGGCGCATCTACAGCGAGGCGCAGGGCCGACCGCTGTACCTGGTGCGCGAGGTGATCGGCGGCGACGGTGACCGCTGAGACCACGACGACCACCGTGGCTCCCCGCATGTCGCGCCAGCTGATCAGCTACGCCCTGATCGGCGGCAGCGGAGTCGCCCTCGACCTGCTCGTCTTCCTGCTGCTGCACAACGTCGCCGGGATGAACGAGCAGTTCGCCAACGCGATCAGCACCACGCTCGGCATCGCCAACAACTTCGCGCTGAACGCCCGGTTCACCTTCGAGCGCCGGGACCGGCTCGTCGTCCGCTTCCTTCGCTTCTACGCCGTCGGCCTGACCGGCATCGCGCTGACGAACCTGCTCTTCCTCGCCTTCACCGACGGACTCGGAGTCGACGCGGGCCTCGTCAAGGCGGGTTCGCTGCCGCTGGTCCTGGCGCTGCAGTTCGCGCTCAACAGAAAGTGGAGCTTCGCATGAACCTCGGCATCATCGGCGCGGGTGCCACGGGCCTGACCGCCGCCTGGGACGCCGTACGCGCCGGCCACCAGGTCACCGTCCTGGAGGCGGCCGACGAACTCGGGGGCCTAGCCGCCTCGTTGGAGGTGGGCGGCGTCCCGCTGGAGCGCTACTACCACCACATCTTCCGGAGTGACAGGGCCATGATCGCCCTGATCGAGGAGCTGGGGCTCGGGGACGCCCTGCGCTTCCACAGGCCGACGACCGGCATCTACCTGGGCGGCAGGCTCATCGACTTCACCACGCCCTTCGACATGCTCCGCTTCCCGGAGTTCTCCCCCGTCGACGCCGTACGCTTCGCCGGTTCGTCGGCGTTGCTCAAGGCGGTGCGGGGCGGGGAGCGGTTCAACGACCTCACCGCCCTTGCCTGGTTGCGCCGCTGGGCCGGCGGGAAGGCCACGGCGGCGATCTGGGAGCCCCTCCTCCGAGGCAAGTTCGGCGACCGGGCCGAGCAGGTGTCGATGGCGTGGCTGTGGGCCCGTATCCACTGCCGTACCTTCGAACTCGGTTATGTGGACGGCGGGTTCGAGCGGGTCTACGCGGCGCTGCGGGACGGCGTCGAGGAGCGCGGCGGCAAGGTGGAGTTCGGCAAGGCGGTCGAGTCGATACGGCAGGACGGCGAGGACGCGCCCGCGGTGGTGCGGTGCGCGGACGGCTCGTCGTACGACTTCGAGCGGCTGATCGTCACGACCCCGCAGCCGGCCTTCGCGAAGGCCGCCGGGCTGCCCGCCGACGACACGGTGTGGAAGAACCAGTACCTGGGCGCCACCTGCTTCGTGCTGGAGCTGGACCGCAGTGCGATCCCGTACTACTGGCTCAACATCAACGAGCCGGACTTCCCGTTCCTCGCGGTCGTCGAGCACACGCGCATGATCGACCCGTCGGTCTACGGCGGCCGGCACATCCTCTACGTCGGCAACTACGTCGAGCGCAACGACTGGCGGTTCACGACCGAACCGGGCGAGCTGCTGACCCGTTTCCTGCCGTATCTGCGGCGCGTCAACCCGGACTTCGACGCCTCCTGGATCCAGGACTGGCACTTCTCGAAGGCGCCCTTCGCACAACCGGTGGTGACACCCGCGTACCGCGCCCTGATCCCGGCCCACGAGACCCCGATGAGCCGGGTCACGCTGGCGACGATGGCCCAGATCTACCCGCAGGACCGGGGCCAGAGCTACTCGGTGGAACTGGCCCGCGAGCTGACTGCGTCGCTGGGCCTGCGCTGACCCGGCCCACTGGCCCGGCAGACTCGGTCGACCGGAAACCACCGGGGCTCTGCCCCGAACCCCGGCAGGGACTGCGTCCCCTGCACCCCTCGACAGGTGGCCGTGCCCACGGGGGCCACCCGCCCCGCCGGGCCGGGGCCAGAGGTCGCCCGCCGCCACCGCATGGGGTTCCCGCCCGCCATGACGCCCGCCGGCACAGCGTCCGCGCGCTCAACTCGGCCTGGAGGCAGCCGATCCCGTCGCAGGCGCACGGCTCCGTGCCGCCCGGCACCGGCCGAGGGGCGCTCGCGCCCGCCC
>NZ_JBEYVO010000016.1:0-204243 GCF_040644055.1 Streptomyces sp. NPDC047043 | reverse complement strand
GGGAGCACGGCCCGCGGTGCACCTCGTCGGCCGTGGCGAAGGCCCCGTCAGTCGTTCCGTCGCAGGCGCACGGCTCCGTGCCGCCCGGCACCGGCCGAGGGGCGCTCGCGCCCGCCCGGGAGCACGGCCCGCGGTGCACCTCGTCGGCCGTGGCGAAGGCCCCGTCAGTCGTTCCGTCGCAGGCGCACGGCTCCGTGCCGCCCGGCACCGGCTCGCGCCCGCCTGGGAGCGCGGCCCGCGGTGCACCTCGTCGGCGAAGGCCGCGTCAGTCGTCCGCCCGGGTGTCCTCGCTCCTGCGCACGCAGAGGACCATCCGCGTCCCCGCGTCGCCGGGCGGGCAGTCGTACACGGCCTGGATGCGGTGCCACAGCTCCGGGTCGACCTTGCCGGGCTTGAACCAGGGGCGCTCCAGCACCGCGTACGGGGCGGGGCCGTGGTCGACGCAGTCGGCGTTCTCCTTGAAGGACTTGAGCTGTGCGACGTCCGGGAGGAAGCGGCTGCGCTGCAGGAACGTGGCGATCGGGTAGCGGCAGCGCGCCGGGTGGTCGACGTAGTACGTGGTGTCCCCGAAGGCGAGGTAGAGGACGGAGGCGTCGGCCGGCAGCTCGGCCCGGATCCGGTCGGCCTCCTGCTCGATGCTCCGCAGCTCGTCCAGGTACTGGGCACTGGTCACGGTGACTCTGCCGTCGAACACCAGGTGTGGGGAGCCGGGCCAGATGGACGCGGCCAGGCACACCACGCCGGTGAGGGCGACCAGGACCGCGGATCCGGCCGAGCCCTTGGAACGGCGTCGTTCCAACAGGGCGTCCGCGAAACCCGCGAGCAGGGCGGCCAGTGCGAACGCCCAGACCACGTACGGTCGTTGGTCCTGCTCCGGCGCCTTCGCGTACAGCACGGGCAGCACGCCGTACGCCAGTGACACGACCCCGAAGATCCACGGCGGCGACCGGTGTGCCCCGCCCACCGCGAGGCCCCAGGTCGCGGCGGCGAGCACCGGCAGCTGGGCCGCGTGGTACAGGAACCAGTTGCCCTGCACGATCACCACCGCCAGGGCGACGGCGCCGATGGCGAGGGCGACGAGGAGCAGTTCGGCCCGCCGCCGCCATCCGCGCACCCGGGCCAGGACCAGGAACAGCGCCCCGGGCAGGAGCAGCAGCACCGGACTGGCCACGGCCCGGTCCGCCAGGAACTCCACCGAGCGGGTAAGGATGAAGTGCGGGCGGATGCCGGTACGGCTGAGCGCCGACTGGTTGATCAGCGGCATGTCGTGGGTCCACTGCAACTCGTGGGAACCGCCCAGCACGCTCAGCCCGAAGAGCGCCGCCGCTGCCGGTGCCGCGACCAGGGCGACCCGTACGGCGCGGCCCCGGTCGACGACGTACACCAGGAGGATGCCGATGGCGGCCGTGGCGGCGGTGGAGTACTTCATCATCACCGCGAGGCCGAGCGGGAGCGCCGCGAGCAGGGCCGCCCGCCACCGCCCCTTCGGGCCGATCGCGGCGGCGACGCCGAACACCGTCAGCACGACCGCCGCCCACTCCGGCTGGAGGAAGTCGTTGCGCGGGGCGAGCGCCAGGGCCAGGCCCGTGGCGCCCGCCGTGAGGGCCGCCTCCCTTCCGCCGGCCCGGCGGTGCAGGGCGGCGAACAGGACGGCGGCGGCCGCCGCGGCGAGCAGCACACCCGCCGCTCCGATCAGGGCCTCGCGCACCGACGTCGTGGCGGCGAAGGAGGTGCCGCGGTCGAGGAGGGCGATGAACCACCGGTAGAAGAACGGGCGGTGGGTGAAGACCTCCGACGGTCCGTAGCCGGCCGCGCGGCCCGTGCGCAGGGCGGCGAGGACGTAGTGCAGGTCGCCGGTGAGGCGCCGGGTGGGCACGGTGTACACCACGGCCGCCGTGGCCGGCAGGGCGACCGCCGCCCACCACAGGGGTGAGCGGCGGCCACCGGGCGCAGGCCGTACGACGGTGTCGTCGCCGGCCAGGGCTGTCGCCATGGTCAGCCGCCCAGGAGGATCCGCAGGTCGGCGGCGTTCGCCTCGGTGACCTTCCACAGCTCCTGCTGGCGGCCGTGCACGTCGGCCACGGTCTTCGCGTGGTCGGCGAGGAGGTCCTTGGAACGCTCCACCAGGCGGGCGGCGAGGTGGCGGTCGTGGACGGAGACGCCCCACTCGGGACGCTCGATGTCCCGCAGGAAGTACGCCATCTTCGGGTGCGAGATCAGGCTGATGATGGGCGTGCCGCAGCCGAACGGGATCATGCCCGCGTGACCGCGCATGCCGATCACCAGCTTGGTGCGGGCGTACAGGTCGCGGATCTCGTCGTTCTCGAAGTCGTACATCGGGATGACCGGCATCGAGATGCCGTGCTCGCGCCGCAGGTCGAAGGCGATCCGCTCGTCGTCGAGCGAGTGCGCCGCGCACCGCACCTCCGCCAGCTCACCCAACTCCCGTACCGCCTGGGCCATTTGGGCCAGGAAGTAGTCGTAGTCATGGCCGAAGCGCAGGCCCGCGCGGTCGTAGGCGGCGTTGATCAGGATGGTGTCCTCGCGGCTCGCCGGGTCCTGCCAGCCCTCGACCAGCTGCCGGGTGACCGTCGTGGGGCACGGCTGGAAGCGGACCTTGTCGTGCAGGTGGGCCGGGAGCATCGCGCGCACCTTCTCGATCGAGCCGTGGTTGCGCAGCCCGAAGAAGCTTGCGCGCTCGACGAGCCCGCGTAGCGAGGAGCGGAAGCGGCCCGCGCGGTACGACTGGCCGTCGAAGGCGTTGAAGCCCACCGCGAAGACCGCGACCGGCACGTCGATACGGCCGAGGAGCTCGTCCGGGACGTTCCACTGCCAGGCGCTGTTGCCGTTCGGCATGGTGTCCGGGATGAACAGGCCGCCACCGCCGATGACCAGACCGCGGCGGGCGTTGACCCGCTCCAGGGCCGCCTGGTCGAAGAGACGGTGGGCGTGGACCGAGTGCCAGCGGCGGGAGGTGGTGTCCTTGCCGAAGGCGAGCCGGACACTCTCCGGGAGCAGCTTGTCGCCCGCGTTGCCCTGCCGGTCCATGTAGAAGGCCACGTGGGCGAGTTGGTCCTCGGGGGCGCCCTGCTCCTGGGCGGGGAGGGCGGCCGCGCGCTGCGCCCACAGGCGGCTGGGCCGGTGGGTGGGGTCGACGGAGATGCCGGCCGTGGCGTGCTTGAGGGCCTGGGCGTTGTCGCCGTGCACCCAGGAGATCTGCGCGAGCCGGGCGTAGGCGGTGGCGGCCCGGTTGGGGGCGGCGGTGGCCAGCAGCAGCTGGGCCTTGGCCTCCTCGTACCGGGAGACGCTCATCAGGGCGTGACCCAGGACCTCGTGCGGCCACGCCTCGTCGAGCGGGATGTGCACGCTGCTCAGGATGTCGACGGCGTTCTGGTAGTCGCCGGACGCGATGTGCGCGGCGGCGACCTTGCGGGCGACCTCGGCGTCCTGGGTGCGGGCGACGTGCGGGGTGCCGTAGTGGACGAGCAGGTCGTGGTGGAGCGCGGCCTGCTTCTCCAGGTAGGCGGCGTGGAACTCGGCGTCCGTCAGCTCGAACTCGCGCCAGCGCTCCTCCGCCAGGCTGTAGCCGGCCTCGCCGCCCTGCCACGGCTTGTGGCGGCCGGTGAAGTGCAGGATCGCGGTGTCGTCGGGGACGGGCAGATCGCCGGACAGCCGCCGCTTGACGAAGTTGTAGCGCGCGTCCAGGCGCACGAAGTCACCGTCCAGGACGGAGTTGAGGATGCCCTGGTCGTGCTTGTCGAGCTCGTAGTCGCCCGAGCGGCCGCACTTGTCGAGCTTCGCGCAGAACGCGTCGCTCAGGTACTCGCGCTGGATGACCAGCAGCCCCGAGTTGAGCTTGTGCTGCCCGTAGAAGAACTGCGGGACGGCCGCCAACCCCTCGCGCAGCTGCAGCAGTTCGCTCAGGTCGTCCAGCACCACCATGTCGGTGTCGAGGGTGATGACGGTGTCGTACTCGCGGATCCTGAAGACGTCGAGGATGAAGTACGCCTTGCGGACCAGGTAGTTGTCCTGGTCGCCCTTCTTGTACGAGTCGTAGCGGTCGGCGTCGACGCGCTTCAGCACGATCCGCGGGTGCAGGGCGCGGATCCGGGCGATCGAGCCGGGCCGCAGGTCGTCGTAGAGGACTACGAAGTCCTCGCACACCTCCGGGTTCGACAGGGCGAGGCTGCGCAGCAGGACCAGGAAGCCCGGCAGGTAGTTCTCGTCGACGAAGCTGGCGAAGGCGATGCGGCGCTTGCCGGTGAGCGCGGACGCGTCGGTCACGGGGGCCAGGGGGGTGGCGGCCGAAGTCGGGGAGATCGTGGTCATCGCAGGGATATCCTCATGTCGGTCACGCGCTGGGCCCGCTGCATGACCCAATCCTTCTCGCTGGTGTATTCGTGCACGGACGTGATGGCCAGCTTCATGGCCTCCGGCACGCGGTAGGCGCCGCTCTCGTAGAAGTCGAAGCCGATCAGGTCGAGGGTCGGGCTGACGTCCAGGAAGTCCAGCAGCCACAGCATGTTGAAGCCGGTCGTCGGGATGCCGGACCACACGTCGCTGCCGACCTTGCCGATGTTGCGCACGGGCCAGCGCAGCGACTCGTCACCGAGACAGGTCTGCGCGCCGGGCACCAGGCGGTTGCGCAGCGAGTGCCTCCAGTCGCCGGAGACACCGCCGAAGACCAGCCGGGTGTCGACCTGCTTCTCCCAGTTGAAGCCGTGCTTGTGGATCGTGGCATGGATGTCGGTACGACTGCCGGTGTGCTTCGGGTCGATCCGGTACGAGTTGAAGCGGACCACGAGGTCGTACGAGTCGATCTCGGCGCCCAGCGAACTGGCGCCCACCCGGCCGGAGTTGGCGATCAGGCAGATGGACTTGCCGGCGATGCGGTTGCGGAACTCGCCGAGGCTGATCCACTGCACACCGCCGATCGTCGGGTCGGCGACCGGGCCGCGCATCCGGGCGCGGCGCTGCTCGGCGTAGAGAGCGAGGGCCGCGGTGAGCGCGGGCAGGTCGCCGCCGGGGGCTGCGGTGCGCAGGTCCAGGTACTGGCTGAGCAGTTCCTGCCGCTCGGTGACCGGGGCGTCCTCGGCGGCGAGCGCGAGGAGCGCTCCCACCAGACGCGGCTCGGCCTCCGTCCAGTCGCCGACGGCGTGCGCGGCCAGGCCCTCGGCCCACACGTCGGTGGCGGGGCGGCGGGCGAACTCCTCGGCGCGCGGGGCCTGGCGGCCCAGCAGGTTCAGCAGCTCGCGCTCCTTCTCGGCCGCGATGCGCAGGCCGGCGACCCGGGCGCGGACGCCGAAGCCGTCGTCCTGGGTGAGCTCGAGGTACTTCTCGTACGCCGCCAGTGCCTCGGACTCGTCGCCGACGGCCTCCAGGAGACGGGCGCGCAGCCGCCAGCCGGCGCGGGAGTTCTTCCGCTGGGCGAGCACGGTGTCGCTGACGACCAGGGCGAGGTTCAGCTCGTCGTCGTAGCCGCACTCCAGCGCCTTGTTGGCGACGGCGAGCAGGGCGTCGAGCAGCTCGGGGGCGATCGGCGAGGCGGGGGTCGCGGCGCCCTTGACGGCGCGCTTGAGCAGGGCGGTGGCGCCGGCGGCCGGGGCGGGCGCGGGGGCCGTGGTGGCGGTCGTGCCCCACACCACGAGCAGCCTGCGCAGCTGTTCGGCGAGTTCCACGCGACGACGGTCGATGCTGCCGACGAGTTTGCCGCTGTGGGCGGCGCAGGCACGCAGGCAGTCGTCCAACTCCCCTCCGCGTGCGCGTCGCCGTCTGTTCTGGACCCTCGTCATGGCGCTCCTGGATACTTGCCGGTTGTTTACCGAGCCAATGCTGCAAGTGGTTGCGGATGACCGAGTCGTGTGACGGGTTTACCGCGGCGTGGGGGGATGCTGGGGAAAATTAGGTAGCGAAAACGACATCCAGGTGAACCGCTCGGTACCTAAGAGCGAATCGTTGGCTCGTCAACCAAGCCTTGTCCACGATTCGACGCCCGCGACGATCAGCGCCAGCCCCTCCTCGAAGTGCCGGTCGTAGTCCTCGAAGATCTCCGCGCCGGCCGCCGCCGCGAGCGGGAACTCGGCCAGCAGCCGGGCGCGTTCCTCCACGTCATAGCCCTCTCGGCGCTCGCCGGGCAGGGGCTTGACGCCCTGCTCCTCGATGACGAAACCGATGGTGTACGAGTACGCCGTCGAGTTCGCGCGGACGGTCTGGGCGAGGGTGAAACCGGAAGCTGTGAACAGGCGAAGATTTGCCTCCATCTCCCGCGCATGGTCGGTGCCGGTGAAGCGCGAGCCGCTGTAGACCCGGGCGCCGTCCCGGTAGGAGAGCAGAGCCGCGCGCAGCCCGCGGTTGGCCTTCAGCATCCGCTCCTGCCAGCTGTCGGCGGGGTCGAGGGCGGCACCGGCGACCATCCGGCGGTACATCTCCGTCGCCATCTCGTCCAGCAGCGCCTGTTTGTCCTTGAAGTGCCAGTACAGGGCAGGTGCCTTGACGTCCAGCTCCTTGGCGATGGCCCGCAGGGTGAGCCCTTCCAGGCCCACCTCGTTCAGGAGCTTCAGGGCGGTGTCCGCCACCCGCTTGCGGTCGAGGGGCGCGCGTCGTTCCGTACTCACGCTTGACAGCTTAACAGCGTTAAGGGCACTCTCGTGAAGGACGGAACTTAACAGCGTTAAGGAGAGTGGATCATGAGTGGTGCCGACGCGGTGACCGGGGGCGCGGACGTCGTGATCGTGGGTGCGGGCCCGACCGGTCTGGCCCTCGGCGTCGACCTCGCCCGGCGGGGATTGGACGCGCTGGTCGTGGAGAAGGCGGACGGGCTCTTCCCGGGTTCGCGCGGCAAGGGCATCCAGCCGCGCACCATGGAGGTCCTGGAGGACCTCGGCGTACTGGACGCGATCCTCGCGAGCGGCGGCCGCTATCCGGTCGGGATGATCTGGCAGGACGGCAAGCGGGCCGGCGAGCACCGGATGTTCGACGCGGACGAGGTGAAGGAGGCGGCCGGGGACTCGGCGTTCACCGAGCCGTGGATGGTCCCGCAGTGGCGGACGCAGGAGATCCTCTTCGCGCGGCTCGAGGAGCTGGGCGGAAGGGTGGAGTTCGGCCGGGAGGTCGTAGGCCTTGACCAGGACGAGGAGGGCGTGACCGTGCGCTTCGCGTCCGGGCCCGACCTGCGCGCCCGGTACCTCGTCGCCGCGGACGGCGGCCGCTCCGTCGTACGGCGCGCGCTGGGCATCGGCATGACCGGGGAGACGGTCGACCCGAACCCGGTGCTGGTCTCGGACGTGCGCATCACCGGCCTGGACCGCGACAACTGGCACGTCTTCCCGCCGAGCGGGGACGGCGACGGCTACCTGGCGATCTGCCCGCTGGCCGGCACGGACGACTTCCAGCTGGTCGCCCAGTTCCCGGAGGGGACGGACGTGGACGTGTCCCTGGACGGCATCCGCAAGGTGGCCGCCGCGCGCTCGCACCTCGCGCCGGAGGACATCACGGAGGTCCGGTGGGCCTCGGACTTCCGCCCCCGGGCAGCCCTGGCGGACCGCTTCCGCTCCGGGCGGGTCTTCCTCGCCGGGGACGCCGCGCACGTCCACTCCCCGGCCGGCGGACAGGGTCTCAACACCAGCGTCCAGGACGCCTACAACCTGGGCTGGAAGCTGGGCGCGGTGCTCCGGGACGGGGCGCCGGCCCCGCTCCTCGACACGTACGAGGACGAACGGCGGCCCATCGCCGCGCAGATGCTCGGCATCTCGACGGGCGTGCACCGCGGCGAGATCCGGCGCGGCGCGGCGACCGTCCAACTCGGCCTGGGCTACCGGGACTCGGCGCTCACCGAGGAGACACGGACGGCCCCGGACGGGGTGCAGGCGGGCGACCGCGCACCGGACGCGACGATCGGCGGCGTACGTCTCTTCGACGCGTTCCGCGGCCCGCACTGGACACTGCTGGCGTTGGGCACCCGGGTGCCCGACCCGGGCTCGGAGTCGGTGCACGTCGTGCCGGGGCCCGCTGGGGAGCCGTACGGAGAGGGCCTGTTCCTGGTACGGCCCGACGGTTACGTCGGCTGGGCGGGCGACTCGGCGGAGGCGCTGCGGACGTACGTCACCCGGCTCGGCCTCCGCTAGCCGCTACGCCGCACTCGCCAGCGTGAGCTTCACCGCGAAGCCGAGGAACAACGCGCCCGCCGCCGAAGTCGCCGTCGCCGAAAGCCGCTTACGGCGACGGAAGGCGGCGGCGAGCCTGGTGCCGCCGAATATCAGCGCACTGAGGTAGAGGAAGCTCGCCAGCTGGGCGAAGGCGCCGAGGACGACGAAGGACACGGCCGGACAGCCGTAGCCCGGGTCGACGAACTGCACGAAGAAGGCGACGAAGAACAGGATCGCCTTGGGGTTGAAGAGGCTGACGACGAGGGCACGGCGGTAGGGCCGCTCGTCGGTGCCGGCCGAGGCGACGGGATCCGCCGCGACCCGCTCCCGCCGGGTCCGCCACATCGCCCATGCGGCCCGCATCATCCCGACCGCCAGCCACGTCAGATATCCGGCCCCCGCGTACTTCACGATCCCGAACAGCACGGCGTTCGCCTCCAGCAGCGAGGCCACACCGGCGGCGGAGAGCGTCATCAGCACGGCGTCCCCGCACCACACCCCGGCCGCGGCGGTGTACCCGGCCCGTGTCCCGCGACGGGCGGCCACGGACAGCACGTACAGCGAGTTGGGACCGGGGAGCAGGACGATCAGGACGAGGCCTGCCAGGTACGTGGGGAGATCGATGACACCGAGCATGGAATGGAGTGTCGCACGGCGGTACGACACTCCATCCGGACGCAGCTCAGAAGGCGTCCGAGGGCACGTACGTCCCCCAGACCTCCCGCAGTGCGTTGCAGACCTCGCCGACCGTCGCCCTCGCCCGCAGCGCGTCCTTCATCGGGTACAGGACGTTGTCCTCGCCCTCGGCGGCCTTCTTCAGGGCCGCCAGGGCCGTGTCCACGGCCGGCTGGTCGCGTTCGGCGCGGAGTTCGGCGAGGCGTTCGGCCTGCTGGGCCTCGATGGCCGGGTCGACACGGAGCGGCTCGTACGGCTCCTCCTCGTCCAGCTGGAAGCGGTTGACGCCGACGACGACCCGCTCGCCGGAGTCGGTCTCCTGGGCGATCCGGTACGCGCTGCGCTCGATCTCGGACTTCTGGAAGCCGTGCTCGATGGCGGACACCGCACCGCCGAGGTCCTCGACCTTCCGCATCAGCTCTACGGCCGCCGCCTCGACGTCGTCCGTCATCTTCTCGATGACGTACGAGCCCGCGAAGGGGTCCACCGTCGCCGTCACGTCCGTCTCGTACGCGAGCACCTGCTGGGTGCGCAGCGCCAGCCGCGCGCTCTTGTCCGTCGGCAGCGCGATGGCCTCGTCGAAGGAGTTGGTGTGCAGCGACTGCGTGCCGCCGAGCACCGCCGCCAGGCCCTGGACGGCGACCCGGACCAGGTTCACCTCCGGCTGCTGGGCCGTCAGCTGCACCCCGGCGGTCTGCGTGTGGAAGCGCAGCATCAGCGACTTGGGGTCCTTCGCGCCGAACTCGTCCCGCATGACCCGCGCCCAAATGCGCCTCGCCGCACGGAACTTGGCGACCTCTTCGAGAATCGTCGTACGCGACACGAAGAAGAACGACAGCCGGGGTGCGAAGTCGTCGACGTCCATCCCGGCCGCGACCGCCGTACGGACGTACTCGATGCCGTCGGCCAGCGTGAAGGCGATCTCCTGCGCGGGCGAGGCGCCGGCCTCGGCCATGTGGTAGCCGGAGATCGAGATCGTGTTCCACTTCGGGATCTCGGCCCTGCAGTACTTGAAGATGTCGGCGATCAGGCGCAGGGAGGGCTTGGGCGGGAAGATGTAGGTCCCGCGCGCGATGTACTCCTTCAGCACGTCGTTCTGGATCGTGCCGGTGAGCCGGTCGGCGGGGACGCCCTGTTCCTCCGCGACCAGTTGGTAGAGGAGCAGCAGGAGAGCCGCGGGTGCGTTGATCGTCATCGACGTCGACACCTTGTCCAGCGGGATCCCGCCGAACAGCACCCGCATGTCGTCGACCGAGTCGATGGCGACGCCGACCTTGCCGACCTCGCCGTGCGCGATCGGGGCGTCGGAGTCGTGGCCCATCTGGGTGGGCAGGTCGAAGGCGACCGACAGGCCCATCGTGCCGTTGGCGATCAGCTGCTGGTAGCGGGCGTTGGACTCCGTCGCCGTACCGAAGCCGGCGTACTGGCGCATGGTCCAGGGGCGGCCCGTGTACATCGACGGGTAGACGCCGCGGGTGAACGGGTACGAGCCGGGCTCGCCCAGCTTCACGGCCGGGTCCCAGCCCGCAAGGTCCTCGGGCCCGTAGACCGGTTCGATGGGCAGTCCGGACTCCGACTCGCGCGCCATGGTCGATGCCTCCCGCCGAGCAATGCTCGAGTTGGCCTTCAGTTACTCACCAGTACAGCACAGGCTGTTCCCGGTCCCGGTCACCACAATGCCGCGCCGTTCGCAACCCGTCACGCGGGGAAGGCATCTGTGGTGACATGCGTGCACACCGGTGAGACGACGGGGGTCGCAGTGCGTACTACGGGCATGGGGAGATCGATCGCCGCCACGGCGGCCCTCGCGGCCCTGGCCGCGGTGTGCGGGTGCACGGTGCAGGGTGCGGACGGCAAGGGGAACTCGCCGGTGCACATCACGCTGCCGAGTAGCAAGGCCCCCTCCCCCGAGACCGGCTCCGGCTCCGGCTCCGACGACAAACCGAGCGCCACCCCGTCCACGAAGTCCGGTGCCCCCGTCCTGTGGTCGCCCGGCGACAGCGGCACCGGCGTCCGCGAACTGCAGGCCCGGCTGCGGCAGGTCGACTGGCTCTTCGACGGGCCGACAGGGACGTACGACGACCTGACCCAGAAGGCGGTCGAGGGGTTCCAGGGCAAGCGCGGGCTGCCGAAGACCGGCGAGACGGACACCGTCACCTGGCAGCGGCTGAAGAAGATGACGCACGAGCCCGGTAAGTGGGAGCTGTATCTGATGGGCGGCCAGCCCGCCGGCGCACCCGATCCGCGGTGCATGAGCGGGCGCGTGCTGTGCATCGACAAGTCCACCCGGACCCTGCGCTGGATGGTCGACGGGCGGACGGTGTCGGAGATGTCGGTCCGCTTCGGCGCGACGGGCACGCCCACCCGGGACGGCGTCTTCCAGGTGTACTGGAAGTCGCGGCACCACTTCTCGACGCTGTACGACTCCTCGATGCCGTACGCCATGTTCTTCAGCGGCGGCCAGGCGGTGCACTACTCCTACGACTTCGCGGCCCGCGGCTACTCCGGCGCCTCGCACGGCTGCGTCAACGTACGGGACGAGGCGGCGATCGCGGATCTGTACGCGCAGGTCCGAAACGGCGACAAGGTCGTCGTGTACTGGTGAGGCGCGCAGGAAGGTGATGTGCGGGGCGCGGGCGGGACCGGGGGAACGTGTCCCGCCCGCGCCTAGGTGCACGAGCCGTAGGTACGGGGGGAACCCCGGCTCTGTGCGACGGCCGATGACCAGTCGGCTCATTCAGTACTGCGCGGCCGGGCCCGAAAACGTTACTGGCGGGGCGAAGTATTTTTCCTGCCCCGGAAAACCGCAGGTCAGAGCGCGCTGTACGTCGGTTCCGGGGACGGGGAGGCCGGGGACGGGGAGTCCGGAGTCAGCAGTCGCTGCGGCACCAGCGGCACGAGCGGCGTGGCCGTCGACGTGGGCGCGCCGATGCCGCCCGTCCCGCCGGGGGCTATGTGGTGGCCGTCGTCGTCACCACCCTGCTCGCCCTGGTCGCCGCCACGGCCGTTCTGGTCGCCCTGGCCGCCGGAGTTCCCGCCGTCCTTGCCCTTGTCCCGGTCCTTGTCCTTGCCGTCGCCGGCCGTGCTCTCGGCGTCGGCGAGGACGTTCTTGCAGTACTTCCACACGCGGGTGGGCCGGGAGCTGCCCGCCGCGCCCTCCAGGGCCCGTCTGCGCTCGGGCGTCAGCTCCCTGCCGTCGCGCACGGCGCGGCAGACCTCCGGGGCCTCGCTCCAGCCGCCGGCGCCGCGGTTGTCGGGGTCGGCGCCGGGCTTCGCGGAGGCGCCGTCGCCCGCCGAGCCGCCCGGGGTGCCCGGGGCGGTGGAACCTGCGGTGGAGCCGTCGGGGGTGGGTACGCCCGGGACACCGTTCGGCGAGGGCGAGACCAGCGGACGGTTCGGGGTGACGCCGGCCGAGACCGAGGCGGCGGGGCCCGGTTCATCGCCGAACGGCGTCGGCAGCACTCCGGTGGTGGCCGCGACGGCGACCCCGCCGACCATGCCGACGGCCAGCGCGGCCGTCAGCCCGAAGCGCGCGGGCCGGCCCCAGCGGGAGCGCCGGGCGGCCGGTGCGGGCGCGGCGATGCGGACCAGCCCGGCGTCGGAGGTGCGCGGACGGGCGTGCCGGCCGCCGGCGGCCTGCTCGGTGCGCCCGGCCTCGCGCGCCGTGCGGAAGGCGGCCAGCGCGGCGGCCTCACCGGGGAGTTCGGCGCTGCTCAGCGGGGCCTGCGGGGCCAGCTCGCCGAGGCTCTTCGCGAGCCGTTCGGCCTGGTCACGGGCGGCGGCATCGACAGCTTCCAGTGACTCTCCGCGCAGCAAAAGCTCCGCTGTTTCGCGGTCCAGCCACCTGTACTGCTCGTCGGCCATCACATGTCCTTCTGCGTCCGCGAACGCATATGCGTCACAGTCGCGGACGTCACCGCACGGTCGCGCGGTTCTCGCTGGTTGGGCAGCCCGTCCAGGCCGCCCGTCGATTCCGGGTCCTCGCCGAGCAGTTCGGCGAGCCGCTTCAGACCGCGGTGCGCCGCCGTGCGCACGGCCCCCGGGCGCTTGCCGAGCGTCTCGGCTGCGGTCTTGGCGTCGAGGCCCACCACCACGCGCAGCACGACGGCCTCGGCCTGGTCCTGCGGCAGCCGGGCGATCAGGGAGAGGGTGTGATCGGTGGCCAGGGCCTCGATGGCCTCGCCGGCGGTGTCGGACTCGGCGGCCTTGCCGGTCAGTTCCGTCTCGTCGCCGCCGATCGCGGGGCGGCGGCCGCGCATGCGTATGTGATCGAGCGCACGGTTGCGGGCTATCCGGGCGGCCCAGCCGCGGAAGCGGTCCGCGTCCCCGTCGAACCGCTCCAGGTCACGGGCGATCTGCAGCCAGGCCTCGGAGGCGACGTCCTCGGCGTCCGGGTCGCCGACCAGTGTGCGGACGTACCCGAGCAGCCGCGGATGCACAGCTCGGTACACAGTCCGGAACGCGGTCTCGTTCCCGTCCTGTGCCGCAAGCACCGCGGCGGTCAGCTCCGCGTCGTCCCCCAGCACCCGATGGTTCCTCGTCATTGGTCGCGGCTTCGAGGCCGCCGATCGTTGCGATGGTCATTCGTCGCGATGGTCATTCGTCTTCCGCGCCCGGCGCGAAAGGCACGTTACGACCTGAAACCGCTGCTCGTCCATGTCCGTACAACATGCAACCACCCTGTGACGGGGCAGGCCGTACCCGGGGTGTGACAGAAACCGCACTCATGGCGCTGTAGAAAGTACGGGCCGCCGCGCGGCCCGTGCCGTGCGACGGCCGGGGCCTCTCCTGTGGGGGGTGGCGGCCCCGGCCGTCTCCGCGCTCGGCGGGTAAGCGGAATGCGTCACCGAGGACGAACCCGCCGCGGACGCGGACGGTGTCGGCCTGCGCGTAGCGTCCCTCGAATGAGTTCCGTCCATCACGAGCCGCTCCCGCTGCCCGCCGTCTACGGCGAACGAGCGATGCCGGGCACCTGGCAGCACGGCCCCGTGCAGACATGGCTGGTCGACAGCCGCCTCTCCGACCCGCCCGCGGCCGGTGACCACAGGGTGCTCGACGCCTACGAACGCGGTCGGGCGCGGTCCTTCGCGCGCGAAACCGACCGACGGCACTACGTGGCCGCACACACCGCGCTCCGGCGGCTGCTCGGCTGTTACCTGGGAACGGATCCGGCCGCTGTGCAGTTCCACCGCGAGCCCTGCCCCTGCTGCGGCGCCCCGCACGGCCGCCCCGCCGTGCGGGAGGCGCCCCTGCACTTCTCCCTCTCCCACTCCGACGGTGTCGCCCTGCTCGCCTTCGCTTCGCATCCGGTCGGCGTGGACGTCGAGAAACTGCCGTCCGCCGACACCGTCGGGCTGGTGGCCGAGTGGCTGCACGAGCGGGAGCGGGCCGAACTGGCCGCACTGCCCGTGCCCGAACGCCCTGCGGCGTTCGCCCGGTGCTGGACGCGCAAGGAGGCCTGTCTGAAGGGCACGGGCGCCGGACTCGCCCAGGGGCTCTCCCACGACTACGTCGGCACCGGAACACACCCGGCCGGCATCGTCGGCTGGACGCTCCTGGACGTGTCCGCTCCGCCCGGCTACGCGGCGGCCTGCTCGGTCCGGGACGGCCCCGACCGACAGGCGGACGACCCCGCCGCCGGGTGGTCACCCACGGCCTCCGTACCGACCGCAGTCACCGGTCCCGCTGCGCCTGAAGAACCATCCCCGCGGCGAGCGTCGCCCCGTCCTGCGGGTCGATGAGCAGGAACGAGCCGGTCCGGCGGTTCTCCAGGTAGTCGTCGACGGCGAGCGGCTCGGCGGTGCGGATCTGTACGCCGCCGATGTCGTTGGCGAAGAGGCCGTCCTGGGCGGGCAGCCGGCGGCCTTCGGTGACGTCCATGCCGTAGTCGATCCGGTCCACCACCGCCGGGACCGTCCTGGTGGTGTGTTTGAGCAGCACGCGCTGTCGCGCGCGCAGCGGGCGGTCGTGCAGATGGCACACGCCGGCGGTGAGGTGCCGCAGCAGCTGCGGAGCGGGGCCCGCGGTCAGCATGTCGCCCCGGGAGATGTCGATGTCGTCGGTGAGCCGGACGGCCACCGACTGCGGTGCCCACACGCTGTCGGTCTCCTTGCCGAGCACGCTGAGGCCGGCGACCGTGGTGGTCGCCCCGGACGGTTGCACGGCCACGGGGTCGCCGACCCTGAGCAGGCCGGAGGCGAGTTGTCCGGCCAGCCAGCGGTCCACCGTCCGCCGGTCGCCCGAGGGCTGCCGGATCACGTACTGCACCGGCAGACGCAGCGGCATCCCGATCGGATCCGCTCCGAGTGGCACGTTCTCCAGGTGGGACAGCAGCGTGTCGCCGCCGTACCAGTCCATCTCGGTGGACTTTTCGACCACGTTGTCGCCGGCCAACGCCGACATCGGGATGGCGGTGACCTCGGCAATGCCCAACTCGCCTGCTCGCGCGGTGAATTCGTCCACGATCCCGGTGAAGGTGGACTCCCGGTAGCCGACGGCGTCCATCTTGTTGACCGCCAGCACGACGTTCGGCACCCGGAGCAGTGCCGCGATCGCGCAATGCCTCATGGTCTGTGCGACCACGCCCTTGCGTGCGTCGACCAGGATCACCGCCAGATCCGCGGTGGAGGCGCCGGTCACCATGTTGCGCGTGTACTGCACGTGGCCAGGTGTGTCCGCGAGGATGAACCGCCGCCTGGGCGTCGCGAAGTAGCGGTAGGCCACGTCGATGGTGATGCCCTGCTCCCGTTCCGCCCGCAGGCCGTCGGTCAGCAGAGCCAGATCGGGGCCGTCCTGCCCTCGCCGCCGGGACACCTCCTCGATCGCCGCCGCCTGGTCGGCGAGGACGGACTTGGTGTCGTACAGCAGCCGTCCGACCAAGGTGGACTTGCCGTCGTCGACCGACCCGCAGGTGGCCAGCCGCAACAGGCCACCCGAGAGCCGGCCGGTGGAGCACGTCTGAACTGCCGCTTCCGCGACGCCCGTTGACATGTCTAGAAGTACCCTTCTCGCTTGCGGTCCTCCATGGCGGCCTCGGACAACCGGTCGTCGGCCCTGCTCGCACCGCGCTCGGTCACGCGGCTCGCCGCGATCTCCGCGATCACCGCCGCCACCGTCGAGGCCGACGAGTCGACCGCGCCGGTGCAGGACATGTCGCCGACCGTGCGGTACCGGACCCGGCGTTCACACAGGGTTTCGCCGTCCCGGGGACCACCCCAGTCGCCGGGCGCCAGCAACATGCCGTCGCGCCGGAACACCTTCCGCCAGTGCGCGAAGTAGATCTCCGGCAGTTCGATGCCTTCGTGCTCGATGTACTGCCAGACGTCCAGCTCGGTCCAGTTGGACAGGGGGAAGACACGGACGTGTTCACCGGGCTGATGGTGACCGTTGTAGAGCTGCCACAGTTCGGGCCGCTGTCTGCGCGGGTCCCATGCACCGAACTCGTCCCGCAGGCTGAACACCCGCTCCTTGGCGCGTGCCTTCTCCTCGTCGCGCCTGCCGCCGCCGAACACCGCACCGAAGTGGCCGTCCCGGACCGCGTCCAGCAGGGGCAGGGTCTGCAGCGGATTGCGGGTGCCGTCCGGGCGCTCGCGGAGCGTTCCGTCGTCGATGTAGGACTGCACGGATGCCACGTCGAGACGGAGGCCGTGCTTCTCGACGATCCGGTCGCGGTAGGCGATCACCTCGGGGAAGTTGTGGCCGGTGTCCACGTGCAGCAGCGAGAAGGGCAGCGGCGCCGGGGCGAACGCCTTGAGCGCCACATGCAGCATGACGATGGAGTCCTTGCCGCCGGAGAACAGCAGCGTCGACCGGTCGAACTCGCCCGCCACCTCCCGGAAGATGTGCGCCGTCTCGGCCTCCAGCAACTCGAGGTGCGTGAGCGCGGCCGCGGCGGTCATGACAGACCTCGTGCCGTGAGCAGCGCACGTACCTGCTGGACCGACTCGTCGACGGTCTGGTTCTGCGTGTGGATCCGCAGATCGGGGTCGATCGGGGCCTCGTAGGGGTCGTCGGCGCCGGTGAGTCCGCTGATCTCGCCCGCCGCCTGCCTGGCGTAGAGGCTCTTGACGTCCCGGTCGGCGCAGATCTCCACCGGAGTCGCCACGTGCACCTCGAGGTAGGGGACGCCGCGCGCCGCGTGCAGGTCCCGGACCGCCGCGCGGGACAGCGCGTACGGGGCGATGACCGGCACCAGCACGGTGACGCCGTGGCCGGCGAGCAGCCCGGCCACGTAACCGATGCGCCGTACGTTGGTGTCCCTGTCCTCCTTCGAGAAGCCCAGTTCCGCGGAGAGCGCCGCACGGACCTCGTCGCCGTCGAGCACCTGAACCCGGTGTCCGTCGGCCCGCAGTCGTTCGGCGAGGCCCCTCGCGATGGTGGTCTTGCCCGCGCTCGGCAGTCCGGTCAGCCAGACCGTGCCGCCCTGCCACACGGCTGGTTCGCTCTTCGGTTCGGTCATGCGCTGATCTCCCTTTCACGTGAGCTGCGGGCCGGCGCCTGCGCGCACTCGAGCCTCACCGCGGTGCCGGCTCCTGCGAGTGCTTGGCTGACGGGATCGGTGGTGCGTCCGTCCGCGATGCGTACGGTGGTGACTCCGCCGGTGAGCGCTTCGCGTGCGGCGACGAGCTTGAGTGCCATGCCGCCGGTGGCGGACGGGTCGGGCGGGCCGGTCGGGGACATGTGATGGACGCTCTGCACGCTGGTGGGGTCGCCGGGGTCGGCGAGTACACCGGGTGCGCCGGTGAGCAGGAGGAGCCGGTCGGCGCCGAGAGCGGCGGCCAGTGCTGCCGCGGCGCGGTCGGCGTCGACGTTGACGGGCCGGTCGTGCTCGTCGATGGCGGGTGGCGAGACGACGGGGACGTAGCCGGCGTTCAGCAGGGTTTCGGGCAGTTCGGTGCGGACCGAGGTGAGCCGGCCGCTGTGGTTGTCGCGGATCAGGACGGTGCGGCCGTCGACGACCGCGCGGACGGCGGTTTTGCGGCGGGCGCGGAGCATGCCGCCGTCCATGCCGGTGAGGCCGACCGCGGGCACGTCGTGGCGGGCGAGTTCCGCGACCAGTTTGGGTTTGACCGCTCCGGCCAGCGCGAGGACGACCACTTCGAGCGTGGCGGGGTCGGTGTAGCGCGTGGATACGTTGTCCGGGGCGACGAGGGTGCGCTGCGGGACGCCGAGTTCCCCGGCGAGCCGCCGGATCTCACCGGAGCCTCCGTGCACGAGGACGATGGAGTGCCCTTCATGGACGAGGCGGGCGATGTCGGCACAGATACCCGCGGCGTCGACGGCGGGATTGCCGCCGCACTTGACGACGGTGAGTGGTCTGGTGGTCACGATCTCTCCGGTGGGGCGAGGGCCAGGGGGTGTCCGGCGGATCAGGTCGACGCCGAGCTGATCCGCCCGGCATCCCCTAGAGGGGGTGAAGTCCGGGGAAGGTCAGGCCGAGGGTCTCGGGCCGGCCCATGCGGATGTTGAGGCACTGCACGGCGTTGCCCGCGCCGCCTTTGACGAGGTTGTCGAGGGCGCCGATGGTGGTCAGGCGTCCGGTGTCCTCGTCGAGGGCGTAGCCGACGTCGCAGAAGTTCGAGCCGAGGAGGATCTTCGGGTCGGGGTAGCGGAAGATGCCGCGCTGGTGGGCGACGACGCGGACGAAGGGCTCGTCGCCGTAACTCTCGCGGAAGGCCCGGCGGACCGCGGGCTTGTCGACGCCGGGGCGCAGCGTGGCGTGGCAGATGGTCTGCACGCCGCGCACGGCCTCGACGCCGGTGGCGGTCATCGCCGCGGCCATTCCCAGGTGTTGGGAGATCTCGGCCTCGTGGCGGTGGCCGGTGGGGGCGAACACCCGCATCGCGCCGCTGCGTTCGGCATGCAGGTTCGCCTGGCCGGCCGTGGCGCCGGAGCCGCTGGAGCCGGTGCGGGCGTCGAACTGGGCGCCCGCTTCGGTGTCGATCAGGTCGTGCGCGACGAGCGGGTGGAGCGCGAGCACGCCCGCCGTGGCCATGCAGCCGGGCACACTGACCAGGTCCGCTCCGCGCAGGCGCTCACGGTGCAGTTCGGGAAGGCCGGGTACGAAGTCGCCCAGCAGGTGCGGTGCCTGGTGGGCGGTGCCGTAGTAGCGCTCGAAGACCTGCGCGTCGTCGAGGCGGAAGTCGCCGGTCAGGTCCACGACCAGCTTGGCCCGCTCGATCCAGTGGTCGATCTGGGTCATCACGGCCCGGTGCGGCAGGGCCAGGAAGACCGCGTCGCACTCCTCCACCTCGTCGGCCGAGCAGAACAGCAGATCGGTGGAGGCCCGCAGATTCGGGTGCACCCCGTCGACCCGCTTGCCCGGGAAACGCGAGGAGACCGCGCCCACCACCTCGACCTCGGGGTGCCCGATCAGCAGCCGCAGCAACTCCCCGCCGATGTAGCCGGCCGCACCGGCCACCGCCACCCGGATCACGATTCCACCCCGATCACAGATCCGCTGAAGGCCACCACCACGCGACTCCCTCCCGTCCACTCACACGTGCTCGACCGAACGGCACAAATGTCCGGCGCATCGAAAACGCAACCTACGAGCCCATCCACCCCGCAGACGTCCGCAACAAACGCATTCCCGAGGACGCATACGGCTGACATTCCCGCCGTATGAATACGCATCCCGATTACTCGGCCGCAATCCCGCCCGTGCCACCCTGACTTTTGAACACGCAGAACCCGCACCCGGTCCCGGTCCATGAGGGGCGGGGTTTGCTCTGTTTCGCCAATGAATCGACCATCACTGCCGAACACCAAACCCCCGGAGGTCGCGTGAAATCCGTACTCATCTTCTCCACGCATAATTTCGGTAATGTGACCCTTGTCGCCGAACAAGTGCGGGCCCGCGGGCTGCGTTCGGTGCTGGTCTCCGAGCTTTCCGACCATCTCTACCGCGACAAGTGCGACGACCACGTCCTGGTCGACTGGGACAGCGAGGACCTGAACGCGCTGACGACCCGGCTCGAACAGCGGGACATCGAACCCGTCGCCGTGGTCAACATGCTGGAAAGGCTGGCGCCCTGGCAGCTGGCCACAGCCGCGCACTACGGCCTTCCGGGCGCCGACGAGAACCGTCATGTGCTGTTCAGCAAGGTGCTGGTGCGCGACCGTATGAAGGCCCTGGGTCTGTCCACCATGCGCTACAGCGACGATCCGGCGGCGGTGGACTTCTTCCCCGCCATCGTCAAACCCTCGCGTGACTCCGGCGCCTCGTGGCTGGTCAGCCGGGTGGACGGTCCTGACGAGCTGCTCGCCTACCGACGCCACCTGGCCGAAGCCGGCCATGCCGACACCGAGTTGATCGTCGAGGAGTACCTGCCCGGCGTCGAGTTCTCCGTGGACGGGCCCGTCGTCGACGGCCGTTTCCATCCCCTCCTGGCGGTCGAGAAGCCCGAGCACGACCACGTCAGGCACCACGACTCGGGACTCGAGTTCCATCCGCCGGAGCAGGATCACGTGCGTGAGGGTGTGCGCGCCCTGTGCGAGAGGGTCGACGCCTTCTGCACCGATCTCCGGCTCGACCAGTGCTGGCTGCACTTCGAGGGCCGGTCCACCGAGGACGGCCGGACGGAGCTCATCGAGATCAATCCGCGTCCCGGCGGCGGCATGATCCCCGAAGCGGTCCTCGAGATCAGCGGGATCGACGCGGTCGGAGCAGTGGTCTCCATGGCCCTGGGCGAGTTCACGCCGGAAGAGCCGATTCCGCTGCGTGAGCGGCCGATCGTCGGCTGGATCGACATGGAGGGCGACGAGCTCGGCACCGTCGAGGTGAGCACCACCGAGGACGATCTGCGCGCCCTCCCCGGCGTGATCGGCGCACGGATCACCGCCACATACGAGATCACCGACCTGAAGCGGGAGAACTTCTTTCTCCGCTTCGCGGTCGTCGCCGATTCGATGAGCCAGTTGCGCGACCGCGTGGAGAACACCCTGAACCGGGTCGACTACCGCATCACGCCGCCCTCTCGGACGAGTTGAAATACCTGGGTAAGCAAAATCCGCAGTCGCAGCGGAGAACAGTCAGCGTGATACGTCACCGCGCATTCGCCTGCCGCGGACGTGCACGGTTCAGACGCGCCTTTATTGTCCCTTCGGCGCGGCAGATCGACGAAATGGAGGGTGAGTGAGTACCGACACAACGACCTGGGCGTACACCGGCCGGCGATACACCATGTATCGCTTTCCGACCGACGTGGCACGCGACCTGAAGGCGCTGAACACGCCTGACAATTGGCACGCGTTGCTCGCATGGCTCGAGGACCTGGTGTGGATGGCCGGCTGTGTCCTGCTGTGCGTGTACGGCTCGTATTGGTTCTATCCCCTGGCAGCCCTCGTCATCGGCGCCAGGCAGCGCGGCTTGTCCACGATTCTTCATGATTGCGCGCACGGGGTCGGCATATCGAACCGCAGGCTGCAGATGGCCGTCGGCACCGTGCTGACCGCATACCCGATCTTTCAGCAGCACTACGCGTACAAGGTGTCGCACGTCTACACGCACCACCCCCGCCTCGGCAGCCCCGACCTCGATCCCGACCTGCGTTTCTTCATCGAGCAGGGGGCCTACAAGCAGGACACGGCACCGTCGTACATCCGCCGGGTGGTGCTCATGCCGCTGTTCGGCTCGCAGACGTGGGCGTACATCCGTTATCTCATCCGCAATCGCTACCGGGTGCTCACCGGGGCGGCGGAGAAGTCCTCGTCCCCCGCGAATCCCGTGCAGCGTCGAAAGCGGATACTCGACGGGCTCGGCTTCTGGGCGTTCTGGGCGACGGTTTCGGGAGTGGCCTGGCACGGAGACTGGTTCGTCGAGCTGCTGCTCTTCTGGGTCGTCCCCTATCTGACGAGCTTTCAGATCCTGGGCTGGTACATCGAGTTGTCGGAGCACACACCTCTGGTGCGGGACTCCTCGGTGGACCTCTACATGACGCGCAACCGCAAGAGCCGCCTGTGGGAGCGACTGCTCACCGGAATCCACAACGACCACTACCACCTGGAACATCATCTCGACCCGCGTACCCCCTTCTACAAGCTGCCCCAGGCACGCGAGATACGGATGCGCGACCCCAAGTACGCCGAGGTGGACGCCCAGTTCGGCGGATTGTGGCACCCCGGTCCGCAGGGGCAGCCCAGCGCGATCACCGCGATAGTCCGCTCCATGGTCCGAGTTGAGGAGGACAACGGTGTCCCGGTATGAGGTACCCGCACAACGCAAGGCATTCCGCGCCGCGGAGACGGCGGCCGTCCACGGCGGATACGAATGGCGGCTCGGCCTCACACCGCCGATCGTCACGCCGATCTTCCAGACCTCGGCATACGAACTTCCCAGTACGGCCGACGCGGCCGGGATCTTCGACCTCCAGCAGGACGGACACGCCTACACACGGCTGAACAACCCCACCTGCGATGTGCTCGAGGAGCGCATGGCCGCCGTGGAGGGTGCCGCCGCCGGGCTCGCCGTCGCCTCCGGGCAGGCGGCCATCGCGCTCGCACTGCTGAACCTGTGTCAGGCCGGGGACAACATCGTCAGCTCCAACGAGCTGTACGGCGGCACCTGGAACCTGCTCGCCAACACCCTCTCGCGGATGGGCATCGAGACCCGGTTCGTCAGCCCTTCCGACCCGAAGAACTTCGCCGCCGCCACGGACGAGCGCACGCGCTGCTACTTCGGGGAGACGCTGCCCAACCCGCGGCTGAGCGTGTTCCCCATCGAGGCCGTCGCCGAACTGGGCGAGCAGGCCGGCGTTCCGCTGATCCTCGACAACACGATGGTCCCGTACGTGTGCCGGCCGATGGAGCACGGCGCCCACATCGTGGTCTACTCCGCCACCAAGTACATCGGCGGGCACGGTTCGACCCTCGGCGGGCTCATCCTCGACTCCGGCCGCTTCGACTGGGAGTTCCACGCGGAGCGCCACCCGCTGCTGACACAGCCGGACTCGGCGCACGGCGGCGTGGTGTGGACGCGCACCGGAAAGAACCTGGACAGCCCGCTCGGCCGGAGCAGCTATCTGCTCAAGGCCCGCGAGACCCTGATGCGCGACCTGGGTCCCTGCCTCAGCCCGTTCAACGCCTGGCTGCTGCTCCAGGGCATGGAGACGCTCCATCTGCGGATGCGTGCCCACGGGGAGAACGCGACCGCGGTGGCACGATTCCTCGAGGCCCATCCCAAGGTCGGCGCGGTGCGCCATCCCAGCCTCGCCACCGGCGAGCAGGCCGAGCTCGCCGCGCGCTACTTCGGGGCGAACGGCGGTCCGCTCGTCCAGTTCGAGCTGACCGGTGGACGCGAGGCCGGCTGCAGGTTCATCGAGTCGCTCCGGCTCGTCTCCCATGCGACGAACGTCGGTGACGTGCGCTCACTCGCCACCCACCCGGCCTCGACCACCCATGCCCAGCTTCCCGAGCAGGAGCAGCTCGCCGCCGGAGTCACCCAGGGATCCATCCGCCTCGCCGTCGGCGTCGAGCACATCGACGATCTGCTGGCCGACCTCGGTCAGGCGTTGGACCGCTCATGACCCGGCCGCTCGTCGCTCTCGCCTGCTCGGCCGAGACCTGGGACGACGTACGTCATGACGCGGTACGTCACAAGTACGTCGCCGCGCTGGAGGAGGTGGCCGAGTGCACCGTCGTCCTCGTCCCGGGGGACGGCCACACCTTCGCCGGCCGACTCGACCGGTTCGACGGCCTGGTGCTCGGCGGCCATGAGACGAACGTCGCCCCGCAGCGCTACGGAGCGTCGGACGGGCCCGGCCCCTTCGACCCCGATCGCGACGCGCTCGCGCTCGCACTGATCCCGGCGGCCGTCGAGGCCGCCCTCCCCCTCCTCGGCATCTGCCGGGGACTGCAGGAGCTGAACGTCGTCCACGGCGGCACCCTGCGCACCCTCGACCCGGGGACTCACCGCGAGGACCTCTCGCTCCCCCGGGACGAGCAGTACCTCCCCGCACATGAGATCCGGATCGTCGAGGGCGGAACGCTGGACGAGCTGACCGACCGCATCGGTTCGGCGCGGGTGAACTCTCTCCACGGCCAGGCCGTCGACCGTCTGGGAGCCGGGCTTCGGATCGAGGCCGAGGCACCCGACGGTGTCGTCGAGGCGGTGGCCGTCACCGGCGGCCACCCCTTCGGGCTCGCCGTGCAGTGGCATCCCGAGTGGTACGCCACCACGGACGGGCTGTCGAGGAGGATCTTCCACGCTTTCGGTGAGGCTGCCCGGAAATACACGGCGGGCCGCTGACTTCTGGAGGACAAGAATCTTGAACGCGTTTCCCGTCACCGAAGACCCCAGGGCCATCACCCCCGGCCTTCCCGCACCTCTCAGCCGTCATCTGGAGGTCGCCACTCTCTTCACCCAGGAATATCCGCTCGTTCTGGAGTCGGGCCGTTCGCTCTCCCATGTGCAGGTCGCCTACGAGCAGTACGGAACCCCGTCACCCCACCACGACAACACGGTGTTCGTCTGCCATGCCCTGACCGGGGACTCGCACCCGGCGCGGCACGACCCCGACGACATACCCGGGTGGTGGGACGTGATGGTCGGCCCGGGCCGCCCGGTCGACACCGATGTCTTCCATGTCGTGTGCGCCAACGTGCTGGGCGGCTGCGCGGGAACGACGGGACCGCTGTCCCCCGGGGAGACCGGCCGCCCGCTCGGACCGGACTTCCCGGAGATCACCGTCGGGGACATGGTCACCGTGCACCGGGCGCTGCTCGCGCATCTCGGCATCGGCCGCCTGCACTCGGTGGTCGGCGGCTCGCTGGGCGGCATGCAGGCGCTGGAGTGGCTGCTGCGGCACCCCGGCGACGCGGGGCGCTTCTTCCTCATCGGGACGGCGCCCCGGCTGACCACCGACGGTCTGGCGGCCCACGCGGTCGGCAGAGCGGCGATCCGCTCCGACCCGCAGTTCGACCAGGGCCGTTACGCGGACGGCCTCTTCGGGGCGGGCCCCCGGCAGGGCCTGGGTATCGCGCGAATGGTCGCCCACCTCACGTACATGTCTCCGGAATCGCTGGAGACCAAGTTCGGGCGCGCCGTCCAGATCGGCCGCGAGCCCACCGGTCCGGCGCACGGCCGCTATGCCGTCGAGCGCTATCTCGAGCACCAGGCCGGCAAGTTCGTGGCCCGTTTCGACGCCAACAGCTATCTCCATCTGACGACCGCGATGGACCGGTTCAGCGCCTTCGAGCGCCCGCACCTGCTCACACCGGGCAACGGCCCCGCGGTCCACGTGTTCAGCTTTGCCTCGGACCGGCTCTTCGGCAGCGACATCACCGGTGAACTCCTGGCGCAGTTGACGGCCACCGGCCTGACGAAGGTCACCCACTACCGGGACACCGACTCGCCCGCCGGCCATGACGCCTTCCTGCTCAACGTCCCCGGATATCTACGGGAGATGAGGGCCGTCCTCGCGCCGTCCGTCGTATGACGCCGTACGCCCCAGCAGTTCGATCCATCATCCGCAACGTCTGTAGGGACATGCCTTGATCGACAACGCGCCGACAGTAGTGAACACACAGGGCGGGGACCTGAGAGGTCTCAGCGACAGGGAGTATCTGGACCTGGGAACCTGCGTGAACCGCTACGGCCCTCCGCCCGTCGTGGAAGCAGCACTGCGCTCCATCAAGCCGGAACATCTCCTCGCGCACCCCTACGGATCCGAGGAGAGCTTCACCGAGGCCTATGCGCACTTCATGGGGACGGCGCCGGAGCAGCTGATACCCGGGCGCGGGATCACCGAGTTCATCCGCGTCCTCGCGCAGCTCCTCCCGACGGAGCAGGTCGCGGTCGTCACGCCCGACTACACCGACACCATCCGGTGGTTCCCCACGCATCTCGACCCTCCGTCGGGGACCGTGGAGACACCCCAGTCGCGCCTGGACCGCGTGGACTTCGGGATGCGCAACCATCCCTACGTCTTCCTGTCCAACCCGAACAACCCGCTGGGCTTCTATCTGCACCGGGACGACCTGGTGGAGATCTGCCGCGCCAACCCGGACTCCATCCTCATCGTCGACGAGGCGTACATCGAGTTCCTGCCCGAGTACGCCGAACTGTCGATGACGCAGACCGGTCTGTCGAACGTGGTGGTGCTGCGCTCCCCGAACAAGTTCTTCGGGATCGCCGGCACCCGTACCGGGGCTCTGTGGACGCTGAACTCCGAGATCCACCGCAAGGTGGCCGAGCGCAAGCTCAATTGGACGCTCTCCTACGTCGACGTCGCCCTCGCGACCGCCGCTCTGGCCGACACCGAGTGGGCCGACCGCACCCGGTCCGCCCTGCTGACCAACGCCCTCGGCCTGGAGGAGATCATCGGCGACCGGTTCCCCGGTCTGGTGCGCGGTGTTCCCGTCCACTACCGCTTCATCGCCACCGAAGACCCCGTCGAGGCGCACCGGTTCTTCCTCGACCACGGTGTGGCCGTACGGGCCTTCGACGGGAAGCAGCCGGGGCGCATCTCCGGCCTGCGCATCACCGCACCCACCGCCACGGAGCTGGCCAACCTCAGGGATTCGATGACGCAGTTGTCGTATGCGTGAGCGACGCCGCCACCGTCGAAGACGGTGGCGGCGTCCTGTTTCCACACGCAAGGGGCCGGGGGCATTTCTGCCCCCGGCCCCTTGTCCGACCGTGTGCTACGCGGCGGTGGGCCTGCGCTCGTCGACCAGCACGGCGAGCTCCGCGACGGTCGACGAGCCGATCAGCTCGCTCATCTCCACGCTGACCGAGGTCTCCTGGAGGATGCGGTACTGCACGCCGACCGTCTGCAGTGAGCTCGCGCCGAGCTCGCGCAGGGTCCGCGTCCCGACGTCTTCGGACTCGGGCAGCTGCAGAACCTCCCGGACCGTGGTCTGCAGCCACGACAGCGTGGTGGGGTCGGCGTCGAGACTCTTGTGCACTTCGGTGACTCCTTCGTGGGTTGGCCGGCGACCGTCCGCCCGCAGCAGGACGCACATCCGCAGCCCGGACACGCTCGATGCCAGCAGGTAGAGCCCGCCCGGACGAACGGTGCCGGCCGACTGTCGGTCGACCAGGTTGATCAGTGGATCCGCGGCGAAGCAGTGTCCGACCCTGGTGATGTTCGAGGTGTCCAGCTGGGACTGGTCGAACCCGGCCTGGACCTCCTTCATCGTCACGATCGGCAGAAAGATGTTGTTGTGCAGCAGGCCGTCGATCTCCTCGACGCCGATGCCTGCCTCGGCGAACAGTTGCCGGTTGGCCGCCTTGGCCAGATCCGCGCTGATCTCGGTGCCCCGGCCCATCGAGGCCGGGTCCTGGGCGTGCGCGTCGGCGACCCACTCGTAGGACTCCACGGCGCCGTCCACCTGCCGCGTGACCAGGCAGCTGGCCGCGCCGTCGCTGAACAGGGCGAAGTCGGCCATCCGCGCGGACTCGTCGGCCACCCGGTCCGCGGTGATCACCAGCACGGTCCGGCGGCGGCCCGCGGCAACCATCGTGGCGGCAACCTGCAGACCGGTGAGCAGGGTCGCGCACCGGTTCAGCGTGATCCCGGTGACCGGGACGGCGTTGAGCTCAAGACCGTGGAGGACCGACGCGATCAGCTCGCCGTGCCCCCCGACTTCGGCGGGAAACGCGGTGGAGCACAGCACCACCGCGTCGACCTCGCCCGGCTCGACGCCTGCCGCTTGCAAGGTCCGGCGGCCGGCTCGTACGGCGAGCGTGGCCGTGTCGAGTTCCGTACGGTGGACGGCGCCCCATCCCCACATCCGGGCATCGGGCACCATCTGCCGCTCGTCGACGAATTCGGCAAATCCCTTGATTTCGGTGTGGTCCATCGAGATCTCGCCGAGCACATACCTGGGCGCCCGCAGAACCACTCGGTTGGTTTCAGTCATTTTCATGTCACCCCAACCGTCGGCGCAGGAAATCGGCGATCAGACGCATGGCGTTCCTGGACGTCTCGAGCACGGCCGACAGCTGCAGAAAACCGTGCGGCAGGTTCTTGTACGGGTGATACTCCACCGGCACGCCCGCGCGCGAGAGTGCATTCGCGTATTCCTCGCCCTCGTCGTACAGCGGGCAGTACTCGGCGGTCATCAGCAAGGCCGCGGGAAGTCCGCCGAGGTCGTCCGCCTTGGCCGGTGACGCATAAGGCGATTCACCGTCGGCGGGGTCGGCGAGGTAGATGTCCCAGAACCATGCCGAAGAATGAGCGTTGAAGAACATCGGATCGACGTTGTCCTGCATGGACTGCGTCGTGGCGTCATTGCGCGTCGGCGGGTAGACGAGCACCTGGGCGGAGATCTCCGGCCCTGACCTGTCCCTCGCCATCAGGGCCATGACCGCGGCGAGGTTGCCGCCGGAGCTGTCGCCCGCGACGGCTATGCGGGCAGGGTCGGCACCGAGCTCGGACGCATGCTCCCCCACCCATTCCACGGCGGCGTAGCAGTCGTCGATGGCGGCCGGGAACGGGTGCTCGGGCGCCAGCCGGTAGCCCACGGACACGACCACGCAGGGAGTCAGGCTCGCCACCGCGCGGCAGATCGCCTCCGACGTGTCCAGGGAGCCGACGACCCAGCCGCCGCCGAAGAAGTACACCACCACGGGAAGCGGACCGTCGTTCTCGCTCCTGCTCTGCGGGCGGTACGCCCTGAGCGTCAGCGGACCCGTCGGACCGTCGATGTCGAAGTCGAACACCTCTTTGGGTTGTTCGACCCAGTCCCAGATCTCGGCCTCGGTTTCTTTGTCCGCCACCCGGGCCTGATCCACCGACATGGTGTAAAGCGGCGTGAATCCGGTTGCGACACGATAGTCCCGGATTCCCGCGTAGATCGGATCGAGCGGCATTCAAACTCCCCCAGTTCACAGGGCTGCATCAAGAAAAATCCGGACCGGCATCGAGGGTGGCACGGCCCTGGGCCGTGCCGGGGTAACCAGGACGCTTAGCCGCAGCGGAAAAGGTCAACGCGATGTGTCCCCGTGAATGAACTTGTCGCGGACGCGCATGACGCCGGCGCGGTCGTAGCGTCCGTTTTTGAACCGCCGGGAGGAAACGCGAGAAAAGGAGCCACGTTGTCCAGCAATGTCGTACCCACCAGCGGGCCGGTCGCGTGAGCACCACGGCGTCGGACCGGTCGAGCGTCGACAAGCCGCGCTTCCGTGACACCCTGCGCGGTCTGCCCCGCCGGGTCTGGGTCATCAGCCTCGGCAGCCTGATCCTGAACGCCGGCAGCTTCCTGCCCTCGTTCATCGTGCTCTATCTGACCGGGCGCGGTTACTCCGCCGGGGCCGCCGGGCTTGTGCTCGGCGCGTCCGGTGTGGGCAATGTGCTCGGCAACGTCATCGGTGGCCACCTCACCGACACCATCGGCCGGCGCGCGGCCATCCTGCTGTCCGTCGTGGCCACCTCCGGGCTGACGGCGCTCGTGCCGTTCCTCGGACCGCTCGCGCTCATCGTCGTCGTGGTCGGTCTCATCGGCCTCGTGTCGCAGATCCACCGGCCGGCCATGGCCGCCGTGCTGGTCGACTCGGTGGCGGCCGAGCAACGGCTCGCCGCCTTCGGAGTGCTGCGCTTCGCACAGAACATCGGCGTCGCCCTGGGCGGGGCCGTCGGCGGTGTGGTGGCCAGCATCTCCTATGTGGGGCTCTTCCTCGGAGAGTCCGCCGCGCTCCTGCTGTTCGGCCTGATCGTGACGGTGCTGCTGCGGGACGCGCCGAAGGCGCAGTCCGACGCCGACGACGAGGAAACACAGGGGGATTCGGCGGTCGGGTACCGGCAGGCGCTCGGCGACCGCACCCTGGTGCGCTTCCTGCTGATGGCCGTGTTCGCCATGTTCGTCTACATCCAGACCACCGTCGGCCTGCCCCTGCACGTCAGCGACGTGGGCATGAACGCGCGCGACTTCGGTCTCCTCATGGCGCTCAACGGTCTGCTGGTGGTGCTCTTCGAGCTGCCCCTCATCAGCGTGGTCTCCCGGTACCGGCCGCAGTACGTCCTGGCCGTCGGCAACCTGTTCACCTGTGTCGGCATCACGCTGACCGGGTTCACGACCGGCCTGGGCATGCTCGCGGTGACGGTGCTGATCTGGACGTTCGGCGAGATGGTCTACTCCTCGATCGCGCAGGCCCACCTGGCGAGTCTGACTCCGCCGGGGCTGGTCGGGCGTTACCAGGGGCTGTACGGCGCCGCATACACGATCGGTACGGGCGCCGGACCGGTCATCGGCGGCGCCGTGTACGCGATCGCCCCGTGGGCGCTGTGGACCATGGTCGCCGTCCTCGGTCTGCTCAGCGCCCAGCTCAGTCTGCGGCTCCGCCGCCCGGCCTCCGCAGTTTCCTGATGGTTCGACATGAAACAGGAGAGAACTAGTGAGTGACTTCGAAGGACTCGTGGCGATCGTCACGGGCGGTGGCCAGGGAATCGGTCTGGCCACGGCGAAACTGCTCAGCAGCAGGGGCGCCAAGGTCGCCGTGCTCGATCTCAAGACGGAGGGTCTGCCGGACGGCGTCTTCGGCGTCCAGGCCGACGTCGGCGACGACGCACAGGTCGAGGCCGCCGTGGAGGCCGTGGTCGAGCGGTTCGGCCGTCTGGACGTGGTGGTGAACAACGCCGGCATCCCCGCGGTCGGCGACGTCGCCACGAACAGCTCCGACGAGTGGCTGAACGTCCTGAACGTCAACGTGGTCGGCATGGTCAGGGTCGCCCGGTACGCCCTGCCGCACCTGCGCCGCTCGCCCGCCGCCGCGATCGTCAACACGTGCTCGATCGTGGCGTGGGCCGGACACCAGACGCGCACGCTGTACTCGGCCAGCAAGGGCGCCGTGTACTCGCTCACTCTGGCCATGGCGGCCGACCACGCCCGCGAGGGCATCCGGGTCAACTGTGTCGCGCCCGGCACGGCGGACACCCCGTGGGTGGAGACGCAGCTGCAGGGGACGGCGGACCCGGAGGCCGCCCGGGAGTCGTTGCTCAAGTTCCTCGCGCCGGGCCGTCTGGTGACGGCCGACGAGGTCGCGGGCGCGATCGCCTACCTGGCAAGCCCGTTGTCGAGCGCGTCCGTGGGCATGATGCTCGCCGTGGACGGCGGCCAGCACAGCCTGCGACTGCGGCCGCAGGACCAGCATCACCTCATCGGCCGCTGAGCGTCCGCCCACACCGAGTCGAAGCGTTCGGCCCCGGGACCGTGTTCACGGTCCCGGGGCCGAACCCGTATGACGCGGGGATCTCAACTGCTACCGCAGGCGGTGGACTTGCTCCGGTACGGCGGACGGGTCGCCCGGCCACAGCCGCAACTCCCCCAGATCCGGGCGCAGTACCACGGCCGCGACGGTCCGCTCGCGTCGGATGTCGCCGTTGTCCGGCACGAGGATCGGCGGTGTCGACAGCAGCCGGTGATGGCCCGCGGTGTCGCCCGCCTTCGGGATGCCCGCCTCGCGAACTGCCTCCAGACGCCGCCTGGACGAGTTCTTGGCGAAGATGTTGATCTCGTCCCGTTCTGCGAACGAGGCGTCCAGGAAGTGGTTCGTGTGCGCCAGCTCATCGCCTTCGAGAAGGCTTCGCTGTGCGCCCAGAGCCTCGACGCACACGGCCCGGTCCTCGCCGCAGACCATGAACGACCGCGAGCTGGCCAGCGGCAGTTCGCGCAGCGTCTCGACGGCCCGGTCGACCGTGTCGGCGGTGTCGAGGACGTGCCGGATCGCCAGGTACGGCGGCACTCCCGGCTCCCATTCACCGCCGAGAACGAGGTTGATTCCCACGGCGATTCCCGCGTCGTTGACACCGAGGTATCCGAGGAGACCGGCGAAGCTGAGCACCAGGGAGCGGTGGCGTGGTCCCGAGACCGCAAGGACGGCGATCTGGTCGTCGAGGTTCCCGTTCAGGTCGACCGTCTGCGCCAGCACCGGCTCGCCCAGGACCGAGGCGTAGGTGGTGCAGTCCCCGGCGGTGACACGGCTGTAGCCCAGCAGTTCGCGGCGCAGTTGCAGCAGCCAGGCCGCGTCGCGGTCGACTCCGGCGCCGACGGCGAGGCCGTCGATCTCGTCGGCGAGGTCCGGCAGCGCCGTGGTGATGACCTCACGGTGGGCGGCGATGTCCGGCCGCAGCGAGTCCATGTCGACCGGCCGGTCACTGAGGTGGCCGAGGCGGGCGAGCGAGTCGTCGAGAAAGCCGCGCAGCCGTCCGGCCAGCGCGCGCCCGTGGGTGAGGCCACGGGCGCGCGGCGGGCCGGACAGCTCGAGGAACGGCACGTTGTTCACGCGCACGGGTTGACTGCCTTGCCGAGCCGGCCGAGCTGGTCCTCGACCGAGGGCCATTCGGCGCGGAGCACCGAGTAGTAGATCGCGTCGCGTCGCCTGCCCTCGGGCATGGGGTTGAAGCTGCGCATGACGCCTTCCTCGTACGCGCCGATCTTGCGCAGTCCGGCACGGGCCTGAGCGTTGAGGACGTCGGTCTTGAACTCGACTCGCTCGGCGCCCAGGACGTCGAACGCGTGCTGAAGAAGCAGGTACTTGGCCCAGCGGTTGATGCCCTTCCCCTGGAAGTCGACACCGAGCCAGGACCAGCCGATCTCTAGACGCTTGTCGGCCTCGGCGAGGTTGCCGTAGCTGGAGCTTCCGGCGACCTGCCCGGTGCCCTTGTCGACGATGATGTAGACCGCGCGCCTGCCACTGTTCTGGTCAGCGAGCATGGCGTCGAAAAACTGGTCAAAATCAGCGTCGCTCTCGACACGGGAAACGAAGTACGTCCAGATCCGATCGTCGAAAGCGATCTTGCGCAGAGGTTCACGGTCATCCTCCGAGATCGGGTGGAGTTCGACGTGCTCGTTCTCGAGGAGCCCGGAAGCGCTCCGGCTCCAGTCGGTGCGGCTCAAGGAACTCATCCCTTCAGGGGGGCGTGCGGCCGGAGGGCGTCGACGACATTGCCGAGGGTGCGCATACGGGCGAGGTCGTCCTCGGTGAAGTTGTCGAGGCCGACCTCGGCCGCCTTGCACAGGGAGGTCAGGAACAGGACCTTGTTGAGCGAGGTGATCCCATAGGTCTCGACGAGGTCCTCGCCGAGGTCGAGGCCCGCCGGGTCGGGATGGTCGCGCAGCACCTGGGAGAGCTTCTCGCGGGCCAGGGTGTCGAGGTCAGTGGGCATGGATGCCTGCCTTCGGGTTGTCGATCCGGTCGCAGTAGCGGTCCGCGATGCGCTTGCGGATCGGTTTGAACTGAGACGTGAGAAGCCCGTTGTCGACGGTGAACGGCTCGTCGGCGACGATCACGCGGGAGATGCGCTCGTCGCGTTCCGACGCGGCGTTGACCGAGGCGAGAGCCTCGGCGATCGCGGCGGTGTCGACCGATCCCGAGTGGGGAGAGACGACGGCCACCAGTCCGGCCTGGCTGGGGCAGTACAGAACGCATTCGGCCACCGCGCCGGTGTCACGGAAGCGCGTCTCGACGGGCCTGACGATGATCTTCTTGGCGTTGTCGAGGACGATGACGTCGTCGGTACGTCCGAGGATGTACAGGAATCCGTCCTCGTCGAGCCGGCCGAGGTCCCCGGTGCGGACGATCCCGCCCGGCCGGAACATGCGCTCACTGTCGCCGGGAGCGGCATAGGTGTAGGCGGTGTTGACCGGGTGGTCGCCGCGGACGCAGACCACGCCTTCGTCGTCGATGATGATCTCTTTGCCGGGGAGCGCCCGGCCGACGCTGCCTTCGCGGTGGGCGCCGGGGTGGTTCTTGGTGGCGATGCAGGTCTCGTTGAGGCCGTAGCCCTCGTAGATGGCAAGCCCGGCCTCGCTGTAGAACCTCAGGGTCGCCGGGTCCGCGGGAGCCGAGCCGGTCCACAGGTAGCGGATGCGGTCACCGAAGAGTTCGGCGGCGGCCTTGGCCGGCTCGATGCCGTCGGCGAGCCGGCCTTCGAGGTGCCGCCTGGCGGTGTCGAAGAAGGCGGGGACGCCCATGACGACGGTGGGGCGGACGGTCGGCATCACGGCGAAGACGGACTGGTACGTCGTGATCGTGATGTCGTGGCCCCAGTACAGCGCCGAATACAGCCAGTAGCGCTGCTGGAGGAGCGAGAGGGGCAGGAAGGTCAGGATGTCGTCGCCCGGCCGGTGCTCGAACAGGCTCTGCACGGCGTGCAGGGAGGAGTCGATGCTGCCGACGGTGGCCTCGAGTCCCTTGGGGACTCCGGTGGACCCGGACGTGAACTTGACGGTGGTGCACTCCGTCGCGCCCCACGCCGTCGGCTCGAATGCCTCGGTGGCCTCCTCGGCATGGCCGGCCACGGCCGACATCGGCATCACCCGGGACGGGGCGTCGTCGGGCAGCCGGACGTCGGTGTAGAGGACATCGAGGCCGTAGCGCTCGACCAGTTCGGCGTCGGGGCTGAACTTGCCGGGCTCGAAACCCGCGGTCTGCGCCTTGAGCATGAGGGCGGCGAGGTCGAGCAGCACCCACTCGAGCCGGTTGGCCGAGAGGATGCCGATGCGGTCGCCCGCGCCGATGCCCCGCCGGCGCAGGGCTCCGGCGACGGCCCTGGCCCGGTCGTGGAACTCGGCCAGCGGCATGGTGGTGCGGTGGCCGAGGCCGGTGACGGTGAGGGCACCGTCGTGGGAGGGCCTCGTGGCGACGATGCGGTTGATGATCGATTCGGTCATCGCTGCTCGTCGGTGCCGAAGAAGCGGGTGCCCGAGAGGGTGCAGCGGCTGCCGGGCTCGACCAGGTCGGCCGTGTCGGGCCAGCCGGCGATCGCCGGGATGCCGAGGGCGGCGGCCAGCTTGGCCGAGAAGCGCGGCATCAGGGGAGCCGAGGCGGTGGCGAGGAGGCGGGCCGCGGCCAGTTCGAGAGCGAGGGCGGTGCGGGCCTCGGAGCTCCATCGGCCGTCCTGCGCCAGGGCGGACTGCTGACGGGAGAAGGCACGGACGTCGGTGACGATGCCGTCGAGCGCGGTCGCGGCGGCCGTCAGCGAGAACCCCTCCGGGTTGAGCGCGGCGGTGACCTCGTCGAGCCGTATCGACAGACGGGCCAGGAAGGCGGTGTGCTCGCTGGTCCAGGTGCCCGCGTCGGGGACGACGCCGTCGAAGTGACGGTCGATACGGTCGCCAAGGCCGACGAGCCACTCCTCCCACTCGCCGACGAGCGTGTCGGCACGGGCGCGGTCGAACTCGGCGCGACGGAAGTCGGTGCGCTCGGCTTCGGGGCGGGTGCGCGAGAGGTAGTAGCGGACGGCGTCGACGGTGTCGGGGGTGAGGATCTCCTTGCCCCAGATCGCGTGCCGCCGGCTGGTGGAGAACTTCTGGCCCTCGAGCAGATAGAACTCGTTGACGTGGTAGTCGATGTCGGGGTCCCACTCGGGGTGGGCCAGCCGGTAGAGCACCGGGTACAGGATCGAGTGGTAGAAGCTGTTGTCGTAGCCGAAGAAGTGCACGATCTTCCAGTCCTTGGAAGGCTCCTCCTTAGACCACTCCTCCCCCATACCTGCGCCGAGCCGTTCGATGCCGTGGAGGAAGCCGTGGCTCATCTCCGGCCAGACCCAGATGACCTGTCCGCCCAGGTCGTCCTCGGCGGGCCGCACGCCCCAGTCGGAGGGGTGGGAGACCGGCAGGTCGAGCGTCTTGCGGGCGAAGACCCGCTGGGCCAGTTCGCGCAGGCGGGCCGGGACACGGCCGAGCTTGTGGTGGTCGGCGACGGCGTCGGCGAACTCGTGCAACGGCAGCGTGTAGCGCTCGACTTCGGCGGTCTTCGGTGCGGCGCTGCTGAGGCGGGAGGCCGGATCGACGAGGTCGGCGACCAGGTTGGGCTCGCCGCACTCCTCGCAGATGTTGCCGCCCGTGCCGTGGGAGCAACTGGGGCAGGTGCCGCCGACGTTGACCTCGTAGAGGTAGTCGCCCGTCTCGGAGTCGAGCAGGGCGGGTGTGGCCCTGGGGCCGATGCGCCCGGAGTCGACGAGCCGGGTGAAGTAGCGCTGGAGGCCTTCGCGGTAGCCCTCGTCCGTGCTCGTGACGTAGTACTGGTCGACCTCGATGTCCATCGCCTCGAGCGTCGCGGCGATCTCGGCGGAGAAGTGCGCGGCGACCTCGGCGGAGGTGGAGTCCTCGCGGGCGGCGACGGCCGTGACGTAGCTCTGGAAGTCGTCGCTGCCGGTCAGGTGCCAGGCCTGGTTGCCGATGAGGCGCTGGTAGCGGACGTAGACGTCCGCGCCGAGGTAGGGGCCGGAGAGGTGGCCGAGGTGCAGGTCGCCGTTGGGCGTCGGAGGCGTGGAGAACACGAACTGGGGACGGTCGGTGTGGTTGGCGCGGGTACGCGACGTCGCCGAGGCACGGGCGCGGGCCGAGTCGCGCCAGTACTGGGTGAAGAAGACCAGGTCCGTCTCGCCGGTGTTGGTGATGATGTGCGACTCGAACGGCTCGAACAGCACCACGGTGCCGGGCCGGGCCGGGTGGCTGCGGCCGTCGACGGTCAGCTCGCCCGTACCGGCGACGATGACGAAGAACTCGGTCTCGTCGTGCCGGTCGGTGCGCGAGGAGGCACCGGGGGCGACACGGCCCCAGCCGGCACCGACACCGAGACCCTCGACCGAGGACATCTCGATGCCGAAGGCTTCGGACAGTTCGGATTCGCTGTACTGGTTGAGGATCATGACTGCCTCTGTAGTGGCTGGGAGATGGTTCCGGTCGGGGTGAGATCCAGGGCGGCGACGGTCTCGGCGGCGATGGCGGGAGCCAGGCGGTAGCCGGAGCCGTTCGCGGCTCCGGCGAAGACCAGGCCGGGCCGCAGCTCGGCGACGACGGGTTCGCGGCGGGGGCTGTACGCGTCGCAGAAGACCCGGCCCGAGGTGCACCGGGCCACCAGGCCGGGCGCGAAGCGGCCCAGGACGGCCCGGGCGTCGTCGAGGTCGGACGCCTCCAGGACGAGGTCCACGTCGTCGGGGGCGACGTCCCAGCGGTCGCAGGTGTAGCTGAACAGGTAGTGGCCGCGCTCGTGGAGCGGCAGCAGAAAGGCGTCCTCGTCGTGGAAGATCGTGAGCGGGTCGTCGGGCGCGGGAGACGATTCGATGTGGGTGGCGACGACCTTCTTGACGCGCAGACCGAGCGGGGCGACCAGATCGGCCCAGGCGGGGTGCGCGAGCCACGGGCCGGGGGCCAGGACGACCCGGCGTGCGAGCAACTCGCGCCCCTGGCCGAGGGTGAGGCGGTGGTACTCGCCGTCGTACGAGAGCTCCGTGACCTCGGTTGCCTCCAGAACACTCACGCGGTCGCGCAGACTGGCCAGAACGCGCCCGGTGACTCCCTGGACGTCGGCGTACTGGCACCCGTCCAGCTCCCATGCCCGGGAGCCCGGCGGGGCCGCCCAGCCGCGGGCCGGGTCGGCCGGGGCGGTCTCGGCACCGAGTCGCAGGTACGTGGCGGAGACCGCGTCGGCGTCGCCGGCGACTACCGTCGCGTCCAACTCACGTATCGGCAGGTCGAGTTCGGCGGCCAGGTGCTTCCAGACCCGCTCGGAGTGCTCGGACATGGACCGGACGCGCCCGGTCGCACCGCGCGGGAAGTGGACACCGGCCGAGCGGCTGGAGGCGCCCTGGCCGATCAGGCCGCGTTCCAGGACGGCGACGGTCGCGTCGGGGAACGCCGCGACCGCTTCCCGGGCGACGAGCGCGCCGATGACTCCGCCGCCGACGACGGCGAGGTCTACGCGGTCCACTGCGTGCCCCGTCCGTTCTTGGCCGACCAGTCGATGAACGACATCGCCAGTTCCGGAGCGCTGCAGCCGCGCAGACGGTTGGCGATGCGCTGGGCCCGCCAGGCGTTCAGGCTCAGGTTCACGTCGGGCAGGCCGCGCTGGCCGCGCACCGCGTTCTGCACGAAGATCTTCCGGTCCGGCGGGCCGTCCCAGGAGATCGCGAAGTCCTCGTCGACTCGGAACTCGCCGTTCGCGGTCTCGATACGGTCCATCAGTGGCTCGAGGAAGTGCTTGGGTGCGGAGCGGAAGCCGGTCGCCCACACCACCGCGTCGACCGGCAGGCACTGGTCCTGGCCCGACTCGTCGTTGTGGCGCAGCGTCACCTCGAAGGTTCCGCCCGCCGTGCGATCGACGGATACGACGGACCGGTTGGGCAGCAGCCCGAAGCGGTGCTCGTCGCGCTCGATGAACTGGAGCCGGTACAGCTGCTGGTAGATCGCCCGCAGGGTCGACTCGGAGATCCCGTCCGAGCTCAGCAGGTGGGCCGAGTTGAGCTCGGCGCGCTTGGTCTCGGACAGCCGGTAGAAGTACTCGGAGTACTCCGGCATGTAGAAGTCGTTGGTGAACGTCGAGTCGTCGATCGGGAAGTAGTTGCGGCGCCGGGAGATCCAGGAGACCCAGGCCGGGCGCTCGGACTCGGGCCGCGAGATCAGGTCGAGGAACGCCTCGGCGCCGGACTGGCCGCCGCCGACCACGGCGACCCGCTTGCCCGCCAGGTTCTGCGCGTGCCGCAGGTACTGGCTGACGTGGAAGTGGCCGGAGCCCAGGTGCGGTTCGGCGAACTCGGGCACCCACGGCACGGTGCCGACGCCCACGGCGATGTTGTCGGCGGTGACCTGCCGGCGATCGGTGGTGACGCGGAAGACGCCGTCGAAGTCGACCCGTTCGACGGTCTCGGAGAAGGCCACGTTCTCGTTGGTCTCGGCCGCCCAGGCCAGGTAGTTGCGGAACTCGGGGCGCGGGACCTCGGCGAACTGGGCGTTGAGGAAGTGGTACATCCGGCCGTGCTCATGCAGATAGGACATGAACGAGAACCGGTTGGTCGGGTCGGACAGGCTCACCAGGTCCTTGAAGATCGACACCTGGAGGGTCGCACCGGTGATCATCTGGTCGTCGTGCCAGGTGAAGTTCGGCTTGCGGTCGAAGAAGAGGTTCGGCTGCTCCGCATCGCCGTGCAGCAGTGCGGCCAGACTCAGGTTGGCTGGTCCTGCGCCGATACCGACGAGCCGGAGGTGACTGGTCTGCTCGGCGGCACCGGACGCCGTCATTGGCTTCGGTACAGGTCCCACGTCAAGTCCTTCCTGTGGAGGATCAGTGCTGTCGTTCCTGGTCGGTGGTCTGGAGAGTGCAGGTCAGGCCGGACCGGGCGAGCCCCTCGAGCCACTTGCCCGCCTCCCGGATGTCGGCGGCGGCCCGGTGCAGGCCGGGCGGCAGGGCCCCGGCGAGGACGCGTTCGATGCCGAGGGCGGCGGTGACCGAGACGCACCGGGCCATCGCGGTGTCGGTGTCGTCGCCGGTCACGTCGAGCCGGTAGCGGCCGGCCCAGTGCCGGCCGTCGCCCTCGGCCTCCAGGCCGACGGTGAGGACGACCCGGTCACGGTCGGTGTCGGTGGTCGGATAGCGCTCGGCCAGTTCGTCGGCGAGGGCGGCGAGGCGGTCGCGATCGCCGGCGGCGACGGTGTCGAAAACGCTCTTCCACGCCGCCCTCCACCCCTGTGGACGCAGCGTGCCGCGGACGAAGGCGTCGGTGCTCCAGCCCTCGGGGAAGCCGTACTGCTCGATGAAGCCGACGCTGTCCCGGTTGGGGTAGACCTCGAAGACCTCACCGTCGAGCGCGAGTTCCTCGGTGTCCTCCCAGGGCCGCTGGACCTCGCACACCTGGCCGTCGCGTACGTACCGGGCCGGGGCGGTCAGGGCGGTCAGCACGCCCAGCGGGGCCCAGCTGAACCGGTAGCGGAACTCGTTCGGTTCGGCGGGGATGCCCCCGCAGTAGGAGGTCAGCGAGACGCGGTCGGCGCGGTCACCGACGACTTCGCGGGCGCGGGCGACGAGCAGGTGGGTCATGAGGTGGTCGATGCCGGGGTCGAGTCCGGCTTCGGTGAGGACCACCAGGCCCCTCGCCCACGCCTCCTTCGCCAGTTCCTCGATCTCGGGCGTGGTGTAGCTGGTGCAGGCGAAGTGGGCTCCCGCGTCGATTGCGGTGCGCAGCAGGCCGGGGTGGTGGCCGGCCGGGAGCATCGAGACGAGGACGTCGCCGGGACGCAGCGTGGCTGCGAGGTCGTCGCGGTCAAGGCCGCGGGTCCGCACCGGAGTTCGCGGGGCGAGCGCCGCGAGGCGGGCGTCGGCGCGTTCACGGGTACGGCCCCACAGGACGACCTCGGCTGCTTCGCCGAGGAGCTCGAGTCCGCTGCGGCCGGTCGACAGACCGGTGCCGACCCAGTGGACGGTCCCGGTGGGCCGGATGGGGAGGTCAGACATCTTGGAGACCCGTCTCGCTCAGGGCGGTGCGGAAGGCTCGGCGGCTGCGTTCCCAGCAGTCGCCGTCGGGCAACTGCTGCAGATGCGGGGCCAGTTGGGCGGAGAAGTCGTCGCTGGCCTCGCGCGGCAGCAGGGAGGGGAGGTTGTCGATGGCGATGACCTCGAGCCCGTCGGCGACGGCACGGACCGGCTCGTCCCAGCTGGTGAGGCGGTCGTACACCGGCAGCAGATGGGTGGGGCCGCCGACGTCGCAGGTCACGTCGACGACGAGCGAGAGGCGGCGGTCGGCTCGCAGCTGCTCGGGGGCGAGGAAGGGCTCGCCGGGTTCGGTGAGCTGGACCGCGTTGATGAGGATGTCGTGGTCGAGAATCGCCTCGCGGTCGAGGTCGGCGGTCTCGGCCAGATCCCACAGGGTCGCCTCGACGCCGGTGCGTTCGAGAGCGGCGCGGGCACCCTGGCCGCAGCGTCCGCGCGCCCCGATGACGAGCACCCGCGGCGGCCGCGCGAGCGGGCCGAGAAACGTGTCGAGCACGTCCTTGGTGGTCGGCCGCAGTGGACGGTCGAGGTGCCCGGTCCAGTGCCGGACCGCCAGCGCGGCGCCGACGTAGCCGGCCCAGTGGCCGAAGGCGGCGAGGCGTCGCCCGTGGGCGTCGGTGAGGTACTCCAGATCGAGGATCTCGCCGCCTCCGGTCACGAAGCGGCCCAGGAGCTCCCGGGCGCCCTGCTGGCCTTTGTAGGCGTGCGCGAAGTACAGATGGCGGCCGTCGACGGAGGCGGTGTCCGCCGGGAGGGCCTTGAGCCCGAGGACACAGGCGCCGGCGGGTGCTTCGGTCCAGGAGCGGGCGGGAACGGACCGGGCGCCGGCGTCGAGGTAGTCGGCGATCGGGTAGCAGCGTACGGACGAGTGCTCGACGGTCACCTGCGCGCCCTGCTTGACGAGTGTGGCGGTGTCGGCAGGGGTCAGTGGGGTGCGTTGCTCGCCGGGGTGGGTCTCGGCGCGCAGCCACAGGTGTGGTGGCGTCATGGGTGTCTTCCCTTGTCGAGCACGGGGACAGGGGTGTTCGTGGCGGGCGGTGGCCGCCCCGTCGGGGCTGTGCTTCACAGGGCGTCGGCGATCGTCATCTCGATCACTTCGGACGATCCCTCGTAGATGCGCAGGGAACGGATCTGGCGGTAGAGCCGCTCCATCGCGCTGCCGGCGACGAGCCCGGCGGCCCCGAAGATCTGGACGGCGCTGTCGACGATCTCGCCGGCGGCCTCGGTGGCGTAGAGCTTGGCGGTCGAGGAGTGCTTGGCGTGGTCGCGGCCGAGGTCCATCGCCCAGGCGGCGCGGGCGGTCAGCAAAGAGGCGGCCGAGAGTTTGACGTCCATGCCCGCGAGCGAGGACCTGACGAGCTGGAGGTCCGAGAGCCGCCCTCCGTACGCCTTGCGGGTACGGGCATGGTCACGTGCGAGCCGGAAGGCGCGCCTGGCGAAGCCGAGCGCGGCGGCGGCCACGGTCGTACGCGCCCGTTCGAGCACGTCGAGCGCGACCACGAGGCCCTGGCCGCGCTCGCCGAGCACGGCCTCCGGGCCCACCCGCACGTCCGTGAAGGTCAGTTCGGCCCACGAGCGGGGCGCGATCGCGCCGATGGGCTCGGCCTTGAAGCCGGGGTCGTCGCAGTCGACGAGGAAGGTGGTCAGGCCCAGCGGGCCGGGACCGTCTCCGGTGCGGGCCAGGACGACACACACGTCGGCGATGTCGCCCTGCGCGATCCAGGTCTTGGTGCCGTTGAGGACGAACCCGTCCCCGTCGGGGGTCGCCTCGAGCACCGCGGCGGCGAGGTCGGAGCCCGCGCCGGGCTCCGAGACGGCCAGCGCCCCCGCGCCGCTCCCGTCGGCCAGGCCCGGCAGGTAACGGCGACGCTGCCGGTCGGTGCCGTGGCGGGTGATCGCGGCGGCGGTGAGCTCCTGGATCGAGTACGTGAAATCGGCCAAGTCCTCGTAGTACGCCAGGGCCTGGCGCCTGAGGCACAGGGACCTGACGTCGGAGCCGGGCCGGTCCGGGTCGAGGTGGCGCAGCCAGCCCGACCGGCCGAGGTCGGCGAGCACGGCCCGGCCGGCGGCGGCCGGATCGGTGGTGTCCAGGCTCGCCCATTCCTCGGCCCGGTCCGCGCACCATTGCCCGATCTCGTCGGCGAGAGCGCGGTGAGCGTCGTCGAAAAGCGGCAGGGTGAGGACGTCGGGATCGAACACTTCGGAGGGACTCATCGTGATCCTCACTCGGATGGTCAATTCGTGAAAGGCCGTCTGCCGCGTTGAAAGGACGCTACGGCCACCCCGTCATCAGGTGCGTCCGCGGCAAGTTCATCCGCCGGGATGCATGGCGGTTACGGTGCTCCCTGCGACTGCGCGTGGCGCTTACCCGGCGCGACATGAAATCCGGACCCGAGGAGCACTCCGCGGTCGAGGTTGAGCACCTCGATGTCCCCGTCCGCAGGGGCGCAACGGGTCAGCAGCCCCCCGTATCCGGACGCCATGAGAATCACTCCCCAGTTGACGATCCAGGGCTTGGTGCCACCATCGGGGTCCGGAAAGAGTTCGGGCACCGGGTGGATTCGCCGCTGCAATACGTAGGGGCCGTCGAGGGCCTCGATCAGCAGCTTGCGCCATTCTTCAGGAGTGACCTCCGGCGACCAGCCGGGAACCACTCCCTGACCACCGTGCAACAGAGTGGGCTTGAGGATGAGTTCGTGCTGACGGGCCACTGCGTAATCCAGCAGCGAGCTTTCGGTTCCGTCCTCCGCAGTCACGCGCCGGGAGGTCACCGAGGAAGTCCAGGGAAGCAGCCGGTCAATGACATCCAGTTCCTCGTCCGAGAACAGATGCCGGTGCGCGCGATCGGAGAGCATGGCCAAGGACGCCTTGCTTCCGTACAGCTCCGACTCCAGCGAGGTGAACATGCGTACCTCGCCGGCTTCCAGCGCGCCGAGCAGGGGCTCCAGCAACGCATCGGTGTCGTCGTCGAGCAGGTCCTCCATCATGAACTGGCGGTAGACGACGTCGACCGGACGGTCACCCAGCCACAGCTTTCCGTCCCGCCTCTCGAACTGCCCGAGGTGGCACGGGTACGCCTCCAGGCCGTGCTCCCGCCACACCCTGACGAGAGCGCTCAGGTACCCCTCCATCTCCTCGAAGTTCGAGGGCCATTCGGTCAGCGCGACGACGGGGCGGTCGTCGGGCGCGCATCCCGTCTCGTGCCGCATCGTGCGGATCTGCTCCGCCACCGTGTCGACGTACTGGAGCTCTTCCTCCGCGGCGAAGCGGCTGAACTCGGGGTCCGCCAGGACTCCACGGCATACGTCTCCGCCGTCGAATCCGATCGTGCTCCCCATGTTGAACTCCATGACGCGGAAACCCGACCGGTCCAGGAAGAGGTCCGCTCGCCCCATGCCGGTCAGGGAGTTCGGCACCGCGGCGGACGAGCGCTCGACGGCACGTATCTGCGCCTTCTCCATTCCGTTCGCCCGGGCGAAGGCGGCGATGTCCCCGTCGAACAGAAGGTGCGGGAGGCGATAGAGCGCACCGCGTAGCACTTCCAGGTCCCGGGTCAACTGATGGATCTCTTCTGCGGAGAGGAACACCGGACGGAGTGCGTACTGCCCTCTGGTGAACACACGAATGAACTCGGTGTCGTGCACCGGACGCAGAACTCGTCGGAACTTCTCCAAGTACCGCTCGGTCAGCGCGTGGTTGCGTGACATCTTCCGTAACTCCCCTCCGACGGCGATTTTCACCCAGGTCGACGCCAAGAGTGGCACGGTCGGGGCTCGTATCTCCTAAGCGAGATACGTAGTTGCGGCGGAGAGAAGTCAACGCGAAGCGCCCGCGCGCATGAACGTGCGTGCCAAGTAATCCTTGCGCGTAGCCGATTCACCGTTCCGTAAGCCGGGTGCGTCGCGGTGAATACGCCTTTTGTTGACGCGCGAGGCACGGGTGAGTTCCTAGGTTGACTGTGCCGCCCGATTGATTGAGCGCCTTCGCTACGGAGGCCTCATAAGAATGTGTGCCCGGCCTTTCCGAGTCCATTGAACTCGGCCGCGCAATACGGGTGTTCGCCCAGCTCAGAATGGGAGTGACTGACGATGTCAACAGACCTCGGTACCCGAACAAAGCGAGTGGCGATTGTCGACGCCTTCTCGACAGGGAGCCTGCTGCCGGCCGTACTGGACCGGTACGGCATCGAGTGGGTGCATGTCCGCACGCCCAACCCCGACATCCTGCTGTCGAGCGCCCCGGACACGTTCCTCGACGAGACCCGGCATTCCGGCGATGTCGCGGCCACGGCGGACGTACTGCGGGGGCACGAGGTCACGCATGTGATCGCCGGCCAGGAAGCGGGGGTCGAACTGGCCGACCGGCTCTCCGCCGAACTCGGCACCCCCGGCAACGGGATGAGCCGGCCGACCGCCCGCCGCAACAAGTACGAGATGGGCCTGGCGCTGCGCGATGCCGGCCTGGCGCACGCGGCCGGCCTGGTGTCGGCCGATGCCGACGAGATCATCGCGTGGGTCGAGGAGACGGTGGGCTATCCGGTGATCCTGAAACCGGTCGCCAGCTCCAGCACGGACAACGTGGTGGCATGTTCGTCCCCGGAGCAGGTGCGCGCCGTCCACGACAAGATCATGAGCAGTACCGACCGTCACGGGATGCCCAACACCACGGTGCTCGCACAGGAGTTCCTGGCAGGGGACGAGTACTTCGTCAACACCGTCAGCCGGGACGGCAGCCACCACACCGTCGAGGTCTGGCGCTACTACAAGACGCGCCTGCCCGGCGGCAACATCATCTACGACTACAACGAGCCGCTGTCACCCGACGATCCGGTCGCCAAGGAACTGGAGGCCTACACGCACCAGGTGCTCGACGCCCTGGAGGTACGCAACGCGGCCGGTCACACCGAGATCATGATGACCTCAAGGGGACCGGTGCTCGTCGAGAGCGCCGCGCGCATGGGCGGTGGCCAGGTTCCGGACATCTACAACCGCCTCTTCGGAACCAACCAGGTGGAGCTGCTCGCGCTGTCCGTGGCGCGGCCGGACGAGTTCGACCGTCTGCCCACCACCGCGTACCAACTGCTGCAGCACCACCGCTTCGTGCATCTCATCAATCCGCGGGAGCACGGCGTCATCCCGTCGCACGAGGCGATGGCCGCCATCCGTGCGCTGCCGTCCCATGCCTTCACCGTCATGAGGCATCCGGAAGGCCACTCGCTCCCGCCGACGATCGATGTCGCCACACAGCCGGGCTACGTGTTTCTCATCTCCGAGGATCCGGCGCAGCTGCTCGCCGACTACCGGACGCTGCGACAGATCGAACAGGAACATCTCTACGACGGCAGCCCCCGATAGGGCAGCGAGCGCGACGCGGCGGGTCGCGCTCTTGCCGTGATCGTCCTGGTGCGACTACTCGCCCCAGTCCTCCTCGACCTCGGGCGCGAGGGCGAGCACCGTGGGGCTCAGCGCCACGATCTCCAGCTCGCTCCGGCAGCCCACGCACTCCAGAATCTCGTTGAGCCGCACCGAATCGCCGATCTGTACCGACTCCTCGCACTCCGGGCAGGCCTGCAGGGTGGTGGTCATGTGACGGTTTCCTTTCACTCGGTAGACCCTTGGTCGACCGGACGACTCAACCGGTCTGCCGCGTCGAATAGGACGGTACGCCCGCGCCGTCGCCGTGCGAGTCCGCGGCAAGTTCATTCGCGGGGACACGGTGCGTTGACCTCTCTGGCGTGCGACTGAACATCTCGCTTACCCCTGCGCGGCCCCCGTCCGCGCCCTCCCCCGGCCCTGGAGGTCACGACGTGAAGTCCGTACTGATCCTGTCCAAATGGAACGCCGGCGGCGTGGCCCCGGCCGTCGAACGGCTGCGCGGCCGCGGTCTGCGTCCGGTACTGATCTCCGACCTTCCCGACGACCGCAACCGCGCCACCTGCGACGCCCATGTCCTGGTGGACTGGGACGGCGATGACCTGCCCACGCTTGCCTCGCGGCTCGAGCGGCACGACATCGAGCCCATCGCCGTCCTCAACATGCTCGAGGCGTTGATGCCGTGGCAGATCTCCCTCGCCACGCACTACGGCCTTCCGGGCGGTGACGCCGGCCGTCGCGTGCTGCTCAGCAAGACGCTGGTCCGGGAGCGCATGCGGGCCCTGGGGCTGTCCGGCATCCGTTTCTCCGGGGATCCGGCGGGGGTCGACTTCTTCCCCGCCGTCGTCAAGCCGTCCGGCGAGTCCGGGGCCTCGCGGCTCGTACGCCGGGTGGACGGGCCCGACGAGCTTCGTGCCTACGAGAGCCACCTGGCCGAACTCGGCCTCGCGGACACGGAGTTGATCGTCGAGGAGTATCTGCCCGGTACCGAGTACACGGTGGACGGCCCCGTCGTCGCCGGCCGCTTCCATCCGGTCCTGGCGGGCGAGAAGCCAGACCTCGACGAGACCAGGCACCACGACGCGGGGATCAACCTCCATCCGCCCCAGCAGGAACATGTGCGTGCCGGTGTGCGGGTCCTTGCCGAGGCGATCAGCGTGCTCTGCACGGACCTCGGCCTCGACCAGCTCTGGCTGCACGTCGAGGGCCGGAGCACCGAGGAGGGCCGGACGGAGCTCGTGGAGATCAATCCCCGGCCCGGTCGCGGCATGCACTTCCCCGCGGTGCACAAGCCCGGCGGGATCGACCCGATCGAGGCGTTCATCTCCATGTCGCTGGGCGAGTTCACCATGGCACCGGAACAACTGGAGCCGGTTCCCGACCTGCCGATCACCGGCCTGGTCTACGTGGAAGCCGACGAGCTCGGCACCGTGGAGATCGGCACCGGCGCGGACGACCTGCGTGAACTGCCCGGTGTGGTCGACGCGGACGTCGTCGACGGCTACCGGGTGACCAACCTGGAGCAGGAGAACTTCTTCCTCGGTTTCACGGTCACCGCCGGCTCCCTGCCCCAGTTGCGGGCCCGCGTGGCGAGGGTCATGGGCGCGCTCGACTACCGCATCACGGCGCCGCCGCGGACAACGTGAAAACGAGCCCCTTCCGCCCCCGCGCAGTTGCTGCTCACGCGGGGGCGGAAGAGGCTCGGTGAAGCGCGCGGTCACACGATGACGGCGGCCGCGTCGAGGGAGGTACGGACCGCCCGCACGACCCGCTCGGCGGTGAGGTCGTAGTGCGCGACGAGGTGTTCCTGGTTGCCCACCTCGTCGACGAACTGGTCCGGCATGCCGAGCCGCACCACCCGTCTCGGCGCCCGCTCCGCCAGTGTCTCGGCCACCGCGCCGCCGAGGCCGCCGCTGCGCCAGTGCTCCTCGAGGGTCACCACGAGCGACGCGGGGCGGGCCGCGGCCACCAGTGTCTCCGCGTCGAACGGGCGCAGGGTGTGCATGTTCAACACCGTTGCCCCGATGCCCTGTCGGGCCAGCTCGTCCGCCGCGTCGAGGCAGGCGAGCACCGGGTAGGGGCCGCAGCCGACGAGCACCACGTCCTCGCCCTGGCGCAGTGTCTGCGCCTGCCCGATGACCGGCGGCGGGGCCGCGGGCAGCTCCGGTGTCGGCTTGCGGCCGAGCCGGACGTAGAGCGGTCCCGGCACGTTCACGCTCTGCTCGACGAACGCCTCCGTGGCGGCGGCATCGGCCGGCACCACCACCGTCATCCCGGGCAGCGCCCGCATCACGGCGAGGTCCTCCAGGGCCTGGTGCGTCGGGCCCAGGTGACCGGCGGCGAGACCGCCGTGGGTGGCCATGATGCGGACCGGCAGCCGGTTGTAGGCGATGTCGATCTTGATCGCTTCCAGGGCCCGGGACGTGGCGAAGGCGGCCATCGTGTTGACGAACGGGACCCGCCCGCACGCGGCCATCCCGGCGGCGATGCCCATCAGGTTGTGCTCGGCGATACCGAGGTTGAGGTACTGCTCGCCGGCCGCGGCGGCGTACTCGGCGTTGAACAGACCGGTGTCGGAGTCCAGGCACATCAGCTCGGGATGCCGCTGCAGCAGGGGAAGCAGGGTGTCCCGGTACGCCTCTCGGGTCGCGCGGCTCATCCGGCGTCCTCCGTGGCTCGTAGGGCGCGGACCGCCCGTGCGTGGTTGCGCGGCGAGAGCGTCACGTAGTGGCTGGCACTGCGGCCTTCGAGGAACGGCAGGCCGCGGCCCTTGACCGTACGGGCGATCAGCACGCTGGGCCTGCCCGGTTCCCACGGCGCGGAGCCGAGGTGCTCCGCGAGGCCGTCCGGATCGTGGCCGTCGACGTCGCGGACCGCCCAGCCGAAGCTGCGCCAGCGGTCGGCCAGCGGTTCCATCGGCGCGATGCCGTCGGTGGCACCGGTCAGTTGGAGTCCGTTGCGGTCGACGATCACGACCAGCCGGTCCAGGCGCAGCGACGCGGCCGCGATGGCCGCCTCCCACACCGAACCTTCCTGGAGCTCGCCGTCGCCGAGCAGGACGAAGGTGCGCGTGTCACGGCCGGCGTACCGGTCGGCGAGCGCGAACCCGCAGCCGAGCGCGAGTCCGTGACCGAGCGACCCGGTCGGCAGCTCCACGCCGGGGACCGCGCGCACCGGGTGGCCCATCAGCCTGCTGCCGGGGCGCCCGTATCCGGCGAGTTCCTCGACCGGGAAGAAGCCCCGTTCGGCCAGCGTCGCGTAGAGGCCGACGGCGGCGTGGCCCTTGCTGAGCAGGAAGCGGTCGCGGTCCGGGGCGTCGGGCCGCTGCGGATCCACGTTCAGGACCGAGAAGTACAGCGCGGCGAGCACGTCGGCGCAGGAGAACGCGCCGCCGAGGTGGCCGCCTTCGGGTCCCGCGCACATGTCGACGACGTGCGAGCGGATGCGTGCGGCGACCGTGTCCAGGGTGTCCCGCTCCAGGACGGGGGCGGTCGTCATGCTGCCGCCTTCGCGAGCGTGGCCACCATGTCCTTGTTCGCCCACACCTTTTCGAAGGCGTCCGCGTACAGGCCGAGCAGTTCGCCGGCCCCCGGGTGCAGATGGCGCTTCTGGATGGTGAGGGAGTCGGCGATGACCGCGCGGGTCACCGGGTGGCCCTCACCCGCGACCGTGCCGGGCGCGCCGGTCACGGACCACGGGTAGCCGGAGCCGAAGCCGACGCGGTCCACGAAGACCTTCTGGTCGGGCAGCGGCATCAGCTGGTACTGCGACATCGGCACGCCCTCGGCGCGCAGCAGCCGCCGCAGCGCCGAGCGCAGTGCCTCGGGCCGCACCCCGTCCAGGCCGAACGCGGCCGGGTCGAACCGGAAGCGCAGGATGTGCCAGGCGTGGGTGGTGTCCGGCAGCGCGGTCGGCACCTGGAGGCCGGGCAGCTTGGCGAGCCGGGCGAGGAAGGCGGTGACGTTGTCCTGCCGGGCGCGCTCGTAGTCGTCGAACCGGTCTAGCTGCGCGATGGTGAACGCGGCCTGGAGGGCGTTCATCTTGTAGTTCCAGCCCAGGCCGTACGAGATGTAGTCGCGGTCGCGTCCGGCCTCGATGACCTCGCCGAACTGCCGGCCCCGGCGCATCGCGTCGGCGAGGTCGGCGTCGCGGGTCACGAGCAGTCCTCCTTCACCGCAGGTCGGGATGTTCTTGCTGACCTGGAGGCTGAAGGCACCCGCGTCGCCGATCGAGCCGACCGGCCGCCCGCGGTGGGTCGCGCCGGGCGCCTGGGCGGCGTCCTCGACCACGGCGATGCCGTGCTTGCGGGCGATGGCGGTGAGCCGGTCCATGTCGGCCGGGGCGCCGTGCAGGTGCACGGGGATGATCGCCCTGGTCCGGTCCGTGATCCGGCGCTCCACGTCCTCCGGATCGATGTTGAAGGTGACCGGGTCGATGTCGGCGAACACGGGAACGGCCATCTGGTGCACCGGTGCGAGCCCGGTGGCGATGAAGCTGAGCGCGGGCACGATCACCTCGTCGCCCGGCCCGACGCCGAGCGCGGCCAGCGCGAGGGCCAGTGCCGCGGTGCCGTTGGACACCGCGACGCAGTGCTCGTGGCCGAAGCGGCGGGCCCAGTACTCCTCGAGTTGGGACACCGCGTTCACCCCGTCGGTGTCGGACACCAGGCGCGGGCCGTCGAGCGCGTCGAGGACGGCCTTGCGGTCCTCGTCCTCGACCAACGGCCACTGCACATGGCGCCGGTCCCTCGGCACGGCCGCCGTACCGCCGAACGCTGCCAGCTTGCTCATCACTCTCCAGTCCACAGGGTCACGGTGGTCGATACGTGCGCGGTCACAGCCGTGCCGCCGCCGCGCCGACGGCGTCGACCGCACGCGCGTACGCGCCGCGCAGCACCGTGGCGTGGTGCGCGATGTCGGGTGCGGCCGCGCGCGGGTCCTCGAGCCCGTGCGCACCGGTGAACCGCAGTCCGGTCCAGGCGTGCGCGACGGCCTCGACCGCGCGTCCCGCTCCGGCGAGCGCCGGATCGTCCCACTGGTGGCCGCAGCGGCGCAGCAGTTCACCGTGCAGTGATGCCTGCGCCTGCATGCCCCAGCCGAACGGATACAGCTCGCGCAGCGCCCCGGCGTCTCCGGCCCGGCACCGGTCGAGGAGCTCCGCGGCGAACTCGTCGTACCCGGCGAGACCGGTACGGGCGGAGTTGTCCGGGGGTGCCGTGGTGAAGCCGTCGACGTCGGTGCGCAGGAAGCCGCCGAGCAGTTCGGGCGTCAGGGGCGCGGGCGGGGCGTCGAGGCGGACGTCGAGGCAGCGCCGGCCGATCCGTGCGTCGCTGAAGAACGCGTCCTGGACGTCGGTCGGGTTCGCCGAACCCCAGCTGCGCAGGAACTCCTCGATCGGGACGGCACCGCGGAACGCGGGCGGCATCGCGTCCGAGACGTAGACCACCCCACGGGTCTCGTCCAGGCCGTAGATCACCACGAGGTGCGCGGCGTGCACATCTCCGTATGCCGGCCGGAACGGCAGGTGGAAGTTGTCCACGGCGGCGATGACCAGCCGGTTGTCGGCCAGTGTCTCGCGCACCTCCCGCCAGACGTCGTTCTCGTCGGCGGGCTGCCACCAGCGCGCGTGCAGTTCGTGGTGCGGGGCCAGCGCGGCACCGAGGTCGGTGGCGCCGGACTCGTCGGCGGGGCAGGGGTAGTAGAACTCCTCGGACCTCACGTCGCCCGGCAGGTGCAGGAACCGCCAGCCCGCGCCGAGCACGGCCAGCGGGTCGGCGCCCTCCCGGATCAACAGCGCACCGAACGTGGACTGGAGGCAGCTGAGGAGGTCGCGGTACCACCACTCGGGTTCCGGCCCGGTGATCATGTACGTCCGTGTCGTCACGTCGACGGTCATGTCAGGGCTCCGTCCGCTGCAGGGTGACCGCGAAGACATGCACCGCGACGTTGCGGGGCAGCAGGATGCCGGTCAGGCCGGCACGCCGGGTGACCGGCACGCGCTGCGCCCACATGACCGCCGGAACGCCTCGCTGCACATGGTGCGGGTAGTGCATGACGAGGCTCTCGAAGGCCTTGACCTCGCCGAACCACGCGGGCGCCGCCCAGAAGTCGGAGACCCGCAGCGGTTCCGCGTCGACCGTGCCGTCGGCGAAGCTCAACTCGACGGTGTCCTCGCAGCGGCGTTCGGACGCCGCCAGGACGTGGATCCAGTCGTAGCGGCCCTCGGGGACACGGATGAACTGTCCGGCGCAGCGGACGTTGTCCGGTCCGTCACAGACCGGAGGAAACTCGAAGGGAACGCCGTCCACGTGGACGAGGCTCTTGCCCGCGGGCAGGTATTCGGCCGCGAACGAGTTTCTCCAAACGTTGAATGCCCCCGCTCTGGTCTCCGCCGCCGCGGAGATCGCCGTGTTGTTGCGATGGCCGGAAATGTCGACCGGATCGCACAACCTTGTTCTGGCGGAGGACACCGAAATGCCCGTCAAGTGACCCACCTCACTGAAGCACCGTTTTGCATTTCGAACCTAGCCCGGTCGTCCAAACTTTTCGTCCGCACCGTGATTACCTCGACGGTCACGGCTGGAGCGCGACGGCGCGCAGCTTCTCGTAGTACGGCTGGTGGTAGTCGCGGTAGGCCCGCAGCACCGGGTCCGCGGCGACCGCCTCGGCTCCGCCGCTCCTGCCGCGCGTGAAGCCGGCGGTCTCGCTCGTCGACTTGTGCCACTTGCTGGTCGACTGCCATTCCGACCGCATGCCCGGCTGCCAGCTCAGCGCCTCCGGAAGGAAGGGGATGCCCACCGCCGAGCAGTACGCCCGCACGGTCTCGGCCGGCCGGTCGAGCAGGTCGTCGGAGTCGATCACGACCGGCGCGGTGCCGGTGGCGGCCTCCACGGCGGTGAAGATCTCGTACAGCCGGGCGAAGCCGATCTCGTCGCGGCCGAGAACCGGGTTGAGCGCGTGGTGCGACGCGATGGCCTCGGCCGGGTCACGGATGATGAACGTGTGGGTCGCGGCCGAGAGGAAGGCCTCGTCGGCGAGCAGCGCCGGGTAGTGGAAGTCCGTGGTGTCCTTGAAGAACACCGGCTGCTGAGCCGCGATGGCACGCAGCGCCGCGAGCACGTCCTGCTCGCTGTGCGCGACCCGGTCGGCGACCTCCACCTCACCGAAGTCGACGACCTGGGAGAACGGCTCGTGCACGACGACGCGGTCGCCCCGCTCCGTCATCATCCGCGCGAACGCGGTGGAGCGGCAGCGCGGCGCGCTCCACATGGCGAGTACCGGGATCCGCTCCGGGTTGTGCCCCACGATTTCCCCCTCTTCCTTGGCGTGCAGTGAACTAATTCGACGGGTATTCGAATCCGGTCAAGAGTGACACGGCGGCCGTCCGAGCCGGGTAATCAGAATTCGCAGCCGTGGCAGGGGGAAGTAAACGCAACACGTCCCCGTACCTGAACTTGTCGCGGACGCACACGGTGCAGGCGTGCTCGTAGTTTCCTTATCACGCGGCAGGCCGGTCATTCCGTCCGGTCAATCAGTGGTTCTAATACGGAGGTCACGTGTCAGCGACACCAGAGCGCCCGGGTGACCGCAGGATCGCGGTGCTCGCCAGCAGGGTCGGCGCGGACGAGAAACGACTGTTCGACGCCTTCGACCGACGCGGTGTCCCCTACGACCACGTCGACACGCGTCGGCAGTGGTTCCTGGCCGGGCGGCGTGGCCTGCCCTGGGGTCTCGCGCTGAACCGGGAGATCGGCCAGGTCCGCGCCGCGTACGCGGCCCGCTGCCTCACCGCGGCGGGAGTCGAGGTGGTCAACAGCGCGGACGCGACCGAAGTGTGCGGCGACAAATGGCGCACCACCATGGCCCTGGAGGCGGCCTGGGTGCCGACGCCGCGCACCGCGCTCGGCCTCACTCCGCAGGCCGCGCTGGCCGCCCTGGACTCCATCGGCTACCCGGCGCTGATCAAACCGCTGGTCGGCTCGTGGGGCCGGCTGGTGGTTCAACTGCCCGACCGCGCCAGTGCGGAGGGTGTGCTCGAGTACGTCGCCGCGCTGCCCGGCCCGCAGTCGCACCTCGGGTATGTGCAGGAGCTGATCGACAAGCCCGAACGGGACATCAGGGTGATCGTGGTCGGTGGTCAGGTGCTGGGCGCCGTCTACCGGACCGGTGAGTCCCTGCGTACCAATGTGGCGCTCGGCGGGCAGACCCGGCCGTGCGAGGTGACCCCGGAGATCACCAAGCTCTCCCTCGACGCGGCCGCCGCGGTCGGCGCCGACATCGCCGGTGTCGACCTGATCGAGGACCGCGACGGCCGGCTGCTGGTCCTGGAGGTCAACCACCGGGTCGAGTTCACCGGTTTCCAATCCGCACTCGGCGACCGGGTCGATGTCGCGGACCACATCGTCGACCACCTACTGGAACGAGCGCAACGATGAACTGGGCGTTCACTTCGTCCGGCAGCGTCACCGAGACCTACGCCCTCGGACTGCTGCGCAAGATGCTGGAGATCCCCTCCGCGTCCTACCAGGAGCGCGCGCTGGCCGACTACTTGGCCGAGGCGATGCGCGACCTGGGTTTCCAGGCGCACATCGACGGGGTGGGCAACGTCGTCGGCGTGATCGAACGCGGCGTCGGCCCCACGGTGATGCTGCTGGGGCACATGGACACCGTCTCGGGCCATGTCCCGGTCCGCTCCGAGGACGGCAGGCTCTACGGCCGGGGCTCGGTGGACGCGAAGGGACCGCTCGCGGCGATGATCTGCGCGGCGGCCGGCGCGGTGGACTTCCGCGGGCGGATCGTGGTGATCGGCGTCGTCGAGGAGGAGACCCCTCGCTCCCGCGGCGCGATGGCGATCCGGGCCACCCACGACCGGCCGGACGCGCTGATCATCGGGGAACCGAGCGGCTGGTCGAGCGTGGTGCTCGGCTACAAGGGCAAGCTGGACCTGCGCTACACCGTCAAGTGTCCTGCCACGCACCCGAGCAACCCGGTGCCGAAGGCGTCCGAACTGGCGGTCGCCTGCTGGGACGCGCTGGTCGAGCTGCTCGGTCCGGATGCGAGCCACGGCGCGTTCGACCGGCCGGGCGCGACGCTGTGCCGGCTGAACGCCGACCTGACCACGGCGACGGCGGACCTCAGCGTCCGTGTCCCGCCGGGATTCGACGTCGACGAGCTGGTGCGCGAGCTGCGTGACCGGCTGCCGGCCGGCCACCTCGAAGTCCTGAACTCGGTGGCGGCCTGCCGGGTGGGCCGGGCCGACCCGGCGGTCCGCGCGCTGGTGTCCGGTGTCCGGCAACTGCACGCACAGCCACGGCTGGTGGTGAAGACGGCCACCTCGGACATGAACACCCTGGCCGAGGTCTGGGACATCCCGATGGCGACCTACGGACCGGGCGACAGCAGCCTCGACCACGCCGACGACGAGCACATCCTGCTGTCGGACTACATGCGCGGCATCGACGTGCTGACCATCGCCGTCTCGGAGTTGGCACACCTGCCCGTCCGCCCGGACGACCCGGCGGCCCACGCGCCGCAGCCCGTGAGGAGTCTCAGGTGACCGGCATGACCGAGCGCCTCGCCGCGCTGCCCGCGGAGCGCCGCGAACGGTTCCTCGCCCGGCTGAGGGAGCAGATGGCGGCCGCGGCCCGGCGGGGTCCGACGCCGCGCGGTGACTCGGGTCCGGCGCCGCTGTCGCCCGCGCAGCGCACGCTCCGGTTCTTCGATCGCCCGGCCCCGGACGGCCCGGCCTCCGACGTGCCGCTGTGCCTGCGCCTCCAGGGCGGGCTGAACGTGAGCGCCCTGCGCTCGGCGCTGGCCGGCGTCGTGGCCAGGCACGAGGCGCTGCGGACCGCGATCGTGGCACGCGAGGGCCGCCCCATGCAGGTGGTCGCCACCGCGGTCCCGGTCGAACTGCCGCTGGTCGAGGCCCCGGGCGACGACCACGAGCAGCGGCTCGCCGCCGCGCGGGCGCTGGTCCGGGAGCGGGCCGGGGCGCCCTTCGACCCGGGCCGGACGCCCATGTGGCGCGCGACGCTGATCAGGGTGGCGCAGGACGATCACCTGTTCCTGCTCGACATCCCCCGGCTCGTGTGCGACGCCCGCTCGCAGGAGGTCCTGCTGCGGGAACTCGCCGAGTGCTACCGGTCGTCGTGCGACGGCGACGCGCCGCGGCTGTCCGGTCCTGAAGTGCAGTACCCGGACTACGCGGTGTGGCAGCACGGCCGGCTCGACGGCGGTGACCTGGACAAGCTGGGCGGCTACTGGCGGGACAGGCTGGCGGGCGCCGAGGTGCTGGAGTTCCCGACCGACCGTCCCCGTGGCGACAGCCGGACCTTCGCCGGCGGCAGCGGCGACTTCACGGTCGGGCACGAGGGATGGGAGCGGGCCGGGGAGCTGGCCCGGAAGGAAGGCGCAAGCCCGTTCGACGTTCTCGCCGCCGCCTTCTTCACCCTGCTGCACCGCTACTCCGGCCTGGAGGACCTGGTGATCGGCTCGCCGGTCGCGGGCCGTTCGCACGACGCACTGTCCTCCGTCGTCGGACTCTTCACCGACATGCGGGTGCTGCGCGCCGATGTCTCAGGCGACCCGACCTTCCGTGAGCTGGTCCGGCGTGTCGCGCGGGTGTCGTCCGAGGCGGACGAGCACGGCGGGCTGCCGTTCGACCAGCTGGTCGACGCGGTGAACCCGGTCCACGACCCCTCCCGCTCACCCATCTTCCAGATCGTCTTCGGTGCGGAGGACTTCGGCACGGAGGGCGTGCCCACGGCCGGCTGGCCCGGTCTCGTCGCATCGCAGGAGCGCGTCCCGTCCGGAGCCTCCCGCTTCGACATGAGCTGGAGCCTGACGCGGCCGTCGGTCACCGGGGCCGGGGCTCTGCTGCACATCGAGTTCAACACCGACCTGTTCGACGCCGACAGCATCGCCAGGTTCGCCGGGCACTACGACGGACTGCTGCGCACCCTGACGTCCGCGCCGGACGCCCCGCTGTCCGCCGCGGAGGTGCTGAGCCCGGCGGACAAGGAGTTCCTCGCCGAGGTCGGCAGGGGGCCGATGCGGCCGATCCGCGAATCCACCGTCGTCGCGGAGTTCGAGGCGCGCGTCCAGGAGTCGCCGGACAGCGTGGCGGTCGTCGTCGCCGGTGTCGAGACCAGCTACGCCGAACTCAACGCCAGCGCGAACCGGCTCGCCGCCCTGCTGCGCGCGCAGGGCATCGAGCCGGGCTCACGGGTCGGCCTGTGCCTGCGCAGGAACGTGGACGTGACGACCGCGATGCTCGCGGTGCTCAAGGCGGGCGCGGCCTATGTGCCGCTCGACACGACACACCCTCCCGCCCGGGTCGCGGAGATCGCCGCCGACGCGGAGGTCGGCGCGGTGATCGCACACGCCGAGGTCGCAGGGACCGTGAGCGAGGTCGCCGCGCCCGTCGTGACGCTGGACGACATCCGCGAGGAACTGGCGGCGATGCCCGACGGGAACCCGCCGCTCGCCGCGAAGCCCGGCGAAGTCGCGTACGTCATCTACACCTCCGGCAGCACCGGCCGGCCGAAGGGCGTGCTGCTCGAACACCGAGGCGTCGTCAACTTCGTCGACTCCACGCGCGACCTGTTCGATCTGACGCCGGCCGACCGGGTGCTCGGGTTCGCCTCGGTGACCTTCGACGTCTCCGTGTTCGAGACGTTCTCGGCGCTGCTGACCGGAGCGCGGCTGTACCTGGCGACCGAGGACGAGCGGCTGTCCGTGGACCGGCTCCAGTCGCTGATGGAACGGGCCGGCATCACCGTCATCGACCTGCCCCCGACCGTGATGCCGCTGCTGGCGCCCGAGAGGTTCACCGCCCTGCGGATCGCGTTCGTCGGCGGCGAGGCGTTCAGCGGTGAGCTGGTGAACCGGTGGAACCCGGGCAGGCGGCTGTTCAACGGCTACGGGCCGACCGAGTGCACGGTGACGATGATCGTGGAGGAGTGCGGGGGCACCTGGGAGGCCTCGCCGCCGATCGGTCTGCCCATGGCCAACCATGTGGCGCACGTGCTGGACGGTGACCTTCGCCAGGTGCCGGTCGGTGTGCCGGGTGAGCTGGTGATCGGCGGTGCCGGGCTCGCGCGCGGCTATCTCCGCCGGGAGGAGCTGACCGCGGAGAAGTTCGTCACCGACCCGTTCGGCACCGCGCCCGGCGGCCGGCTGTACCGCACCGGCGACCTGGTCAAGCGGCTGGCGGACGGACGGCTGGTCTTCCTCGGCCGGCTCGACCAGCAGGTCAAGATCCGCGGGCTGCGGATCGAACTGGGCGAGGTGGAGTCGGCGCTGACCGGCTTCGCCGGGATCGGGCCGGTCAGCGTACGGCCCTGGACCGACGACGCCGGTGCCAAGCACCTGGTCGGCTACCTGACGGGCGTCACCGAGCAGCAGGTGCCGTCGGTGCGCGAGCATCTCGGCACGCTCCTGCCGTCGTACATGATCCCGTCGTACTTCGTGGTGCTCGACGAGCTGCCGATCACCAGCAGCGGCAAGGTCGACTGGCGCAGGCTGCCCGCGCCGGACCTGACGCGTACGGACGACGGACCGGGCGACGAGACGCTCACCGAGACGGAGCGCAGGCTGCTGCGCGACGTGCTCGCTCCCCTGCTGCACGACGGCCGGCTCGGCGTGCACGACGACTTCTTCCTGGCGGGCGGCAACAGTCTCCAGGCCGTTCAGCTGATGTCGGCGATCAACCGCCGGTTCGGGGTGGAGATCTCGCTCGGTGACTTCTTCGTCTCCCCCACCGTCGCGCACCTGGCCGCCACCGTCGACTCCGTGCGCGCCGCACGGCGCGACGACGACGATCCGCTCGACGAACGGGCACCGGTGGTGATGCGCTCGTCGGGCCCGGCGCAGGTGATCCTGCTGCACCCGTCGGGCGGTGAACTGTTCTGCTACGTACCGCTGGTCCGGGCGCTGCGCGAGGACCTCGGCGTGATCGGTTTCTCCGCCGATCCGCAGGACGCCGCCGTGGCCCCGCACGACGCGATGGCGGCGACCGCCGCCCGGATCGCGCAGGCCCTGGTCGAGAGGGGCCTGCCGGAGTCGTGCTGTCTGGCCGGCTGGTCCTACGGCGGTGTGCTCGCCTTCGAGGTCGCCCGGCAGATCGAGCAGCGGACCGGAGGGCGGCCGCCGGTGGTACTGCTGGACGCCGCCTACGACGAGGACACCGAGCCGCTCGACGAGCCGACGGTACGGCAGCGGTTCGTGCACGACGTCGCCAGGCTCACGGGACGCGACGGCCGGACGGTGCGCGGTGTCCTCGACGACCCGGTCGCCGGCGTGGTCGACGTCGGGGAAACACTGACGCGCCTCGGCGTCGAACTGGAGCTCACCGAGCAGGAGTTGGCCTCCCGCTTCGGGACCTTCCGGTCCTCCGCCCTGTCGATGCAGGCCTACCGGCCACCGGGCCCGTACGGCGGACCGGTCACCGTGCTCACCGCCTCGCCGCACATCGCCATGGAAGAGCAGTGGCGGACGGTGTGCACGGGTCCGTTCCGGGTCGAAAGCGTGCCCGGCGACCACTACACCCTGTTCACAGAACCGGCGTTGAGCCGGGTCGTCGCAGCGGTCGAAGCGACGCTCGCGTCTTGAGGAGACGTACATGCGGTTCGGATTCACCGAGGAACAACAACGGTTCCGGGCGAGCGTGCGCAGGACGCTGCGCTCCGCGGAGGTGCGTGCCGCGGCGGCGGAGGCCACGGGCGCGGACGGTGTCGAGCCGGACGCGCGTCCGCTCTACCGCCTGCTGGGCAAGCTGGGGCTGCTCGCGGTGCACTGGCCCGTCGAGTTCGGCGGAGAGGGCCGCCCGCTGACGGATGCCGCGATCGTCGCCGAGGAACTGGTGCGCGCGGGGGTGCCGGACACCCTGCATGTCAACACCATCCAGATCGTGGGCCAGTTCCTGTTGATGGCGGGCAGCGACGAGCAGAAGCGTCGGCATCTGCCCGCGATGGCCCGCGGTGAGAGTTTCGCCTCGGTGCTCTACACCGAACCGGACGCGGGATCGGACCTCGGCGCGCTGCGGGCCGTGGCCCAACCGGACGGCGACGGCCACCGGATCACGGGCACCAAGGTGTTCAGCCTGAAGACCCGGTTCGTGGACCTCGGGCTGTGCGCGGCCCGCACGACGCCGGGTGCCGGGAAGTACCAGGGGATCAGTCTGTTCCTGGTCGACATGAACGCTCCCGGTGTCGCGGTGTCGGTCATCCCGGGCATCGGCGACGAGCACTTCCACCGGATCGATCTGGACGCGGTGCCGGTGTCGGGCGACGACCTCCTCGGGCCGCGCGACGAGGGCTGGCCGCTGCTCAATCAGGCACTGGCCATCGAACGCACCGGCCTCGACTACTACCTCAAGGCGGAGCACTGGCTTGAGGCCGCGCTGGAGGCACTGGTCGACCGCGGGGCGGACGACCCGCACGATGCGCAGCTCGAACAGATCGGGCGCTGGTACGGCGCGCTCGCCGCCGACCACGTCCTCGCCTGGGAGGTGCTCACCGGCCTGGCGTCGGACCGGGTCGACCAGGTCTCGACCGCCGTCGCGAAGTACCACAGCAGCGAACTCGCCCAGAGTGTCGCGGCATGGGCCGTCGACATCCCCACCCCTGAGCAGCGGGCCGACCGCACACGAGCGGCTCTGACCCTGGACTCGGCCTTCCGGGAGGCGCCGGGGCTCACGCTGTCGGCCGGTACCTCCGAGGTGATGCTCCAGATCATGGCCACCGGTTTCGACTCCATCGGACAGGAGGAGCACTGACATGGACCTCACCCCCGACCCCCTCTTCGTGCAGTCGCGCAAGGCACTGCGCGCGGGCCTCTCCGGGGTGCCCGCCCTGGACGGGGTGCACGGCGCGCCGGTGGCCGACGGGGCGTCCGGCCCGGCCCGGACGGTCCTCGACGAGCTGGGCGCGGCCGACTTCGAACGGCCGGCCTCCGCCGGCGGCCTCGGCCTCGGCCTGACGGCCGGGGCGCTGGTCAGCGAGGAACTCGGCCGCGCGGCACGCGGCAACTCCTACCGGGCCGACGCGCTGGCGGCCGACCTGGGCGGCCCGGGCGGCACGGCACTGGCCGGTCTGGAAACCCTGCCGACCGGCACCGGGGTCGTCGCCACCCCGCGCGGGGACGGCTGGGAACTGACCGGAACGGCCACGGTGGACGACGGGGATCCCGGCACGCTGCTGGTGGCCACCAGGACGGACGGCGGGCCGGTACTCGTCGCGGTGGCGCGTGATGCGGCCGGCCGGAGCACAGGGAGCGGGAGTTGGCCGCCGGTCGTCCGGTTCGAGGCCACGCCGGTCACCGCGGCCGACGTGGTCGGGGCGCTGGACGACTCGCCCACCGGTCCGCTCGCGCGGGCACGGCTGCGGCAGGCCGCCTATCTGCTGGGCATCGCCGAGGGCGCGCACCAGGTCGCGGTGGACCATGCCGGTTTCCGGCGGCAGTTCGGCAGCAGGCTGCGTGATCTGCCCGCGGTCTCGTTCCCGTTGGCACGCGCCATGGTGGCGTTGCGTGCGACCAGGGCGGCGGTGTACCGGGCGGCCTGGGCGGTCGACTGCGAGCCGGACGAGGTCGGTACCGCGCCCGTCGTGGCGCTGGCGACGGCCGCCGAGACCGCCCGCGAGGTGGTGCGGCTGAGCATGCAGAGCTGCGGGGTGCGCGCGATGACGGCGGAACTGGGGCTGCACCGGTACTTCCGGCTGGCCGCGGCCGAGTCCGCCCGGTACGGCGATCCCGCCGCACTGTGGCGGATCGTCGGCGCAGACCGGGTCCGGACGGCACGGCGCGCCGCCGCCGGCGAGGGTTCCCTCGTCACGGCGGCGGCGCGGCGGTAGCGGTCAGCCGGCCCGCAGACCGATGACCGGCTCCAGCCTCTCGTCACCGAGGGGCTGTCCGGCCGAGTGGATGAGCCCGGTCCGGTAGGCCAGTGACACGAGCTCGGCGCGGTCGCGGACGCCGAGCTTGGTGCGCACCCGGTAGAGGTGGGTACGGACCGTGGCTTCACCGATGATGAGTTCGCGGGCCACCTCCTCGGTGGACATGCCCCGCGCCACCATCCGGGTCACCTCCCGCTCCCGCGGGGTCAGTTCGGTGACCTCCGGGCACAGATCGGACTCCTGTCGCTCCGGCTGCTCGAGGAACCAGGTGACCAGGCGCTGGGCGATGTTCGGCGCGAGCATGGTCTGCCCGGCGGCCGCCGCCTGGATCGCGGTGATCAGCTCCTGCGGGCTCGCGTCCTTGCCGAGCAGACAGCTCGCGCCGGCGTGCAGCACGTCGCTCACCGTCTTGTCCGCGTCGGACGCGGTGAACACGACGACGTTGGGCGGGTCGTCCTCCTTGCCGAGCCTGCGGATCATCTCCAGGCCGGAGATGGTCTGGAGGCTCAGATCCGTGACGACGACATCGGGCCGCGTGGTGCGCACGGAGACGATGGCCTCCATGCCGTTGTCGGTCGTGCCGATCACGTCGATGTCCGGCACCGCGTCGAGGAGGGTCCTGAGACCGTCCGCGATGACAGGCAACTGATCACAGATGAGCACCCGAATGGTCATTGTGTTCCCCCTCGATAAGGACCGACTCCCAGCGGTTCAGCCGTTGCCGTTGTTGTCGGTCGTCCCGTGAACGACCACGTTCGTCAAAGGGGCCGACGCGGTGGTGCGCTGCTGGACCGTCTGCGACGCGTCGGCGTCGGAGGAGGCCGTGAGTCCCCCCAGAAGGGCGCCGAGAGCGATGACGGAGGCGGCGGCGACAGGGGCGAAGCGCATGTGTGAACTCCTTTGGAGAGGCAGGCCGTTTTGACTCCGCTGATGCTCCCGATCCGTCTTCCCGGCCTGTTCCCCTCTGGACACCCGCCCGATCCCCGCGTGGTGGGCCGCGCACTGCGCAGGCCTCACCGTGCGGTCTCCGGCACCTTCATGAGGGAGAAGAGGTTGTCCGCCGCCGAGCGGTGCTGCCGGGCCATCTCCGGGTGTCCCTGGGCCTCGGCGGTACGGCCCAGGCCCCACAGCGCGCACGCCTCGTCGTAGCGCAACTCCATACGGCAGGCGATCTCGTGGGCCAGAAGCTGCTGCGCCTGCGCGGTGTCCAGGTCCCCCTGCGCGTACCGCACCCGCCCGACCGAGAGGTGCACGGTGGCCCGGTGGATGTCGTCGGTGCTGCTGGTGGCCTTGGCGAGGGCGTGGTCGGCGCTGTCCGCCGCCTCCGCCAGCTCTCCCATGCGCACCAGCACGTCGGCTCTGCGGGCGAGTACGAGCGGCAGCACCGAGGGCATGCTCATGCGCTGGCACCGTTCCAGTGCCGCGTCGGCCCAGGCGAGCGCCTCCTCGAAGCGGCCGAGGCGCTCGATCGCCTGGGAGAGGTTGCTCAGCGCGTCCACGGAGAGCTGGATCTCCTTGATCGAGTCGAAGATGGCCACCGCCCGCTCCGCCGACCGAGCCGCCTCGTCGAACCGCCCGAGCCGCACCTGGACCAGGCTGAGCGTGCTCAGGGAGGAGCCGTCGAGCCGGGTGAAGCCGAGTTCCTGCGCCCGCGCGTTGGCGTCCTGGCACAGCTGCAGCGCGCGTTCCAGCTCCCCCATGCTGTTGCACGCCTGTCCGAGCCGGGCCCGGCACTCCGCCTCGCTGTGCACGTCCTCCATCTGCCGGGACAGGTCGACGGCTTCCTCCAGCCGGGCGACCGCGTCGCTCAACTGCCCCAGCCGCCACTTGCCCATGGCCAGATTCATCAGGTTCAGCCGGGTCAACGACCGGTCCCCGAGCTGTCGCGACGCGCTGACACCCTTCTCCAGCGCCGCGTTGGCGCTGGCGTCGTAGGCGCGGATGCTGGAGTGGAAGCCCAGCTCACGCGGCAGCCGCGCGGCGTGCCACAGCAGTCCCTCGTGATACGCGGCGTCCACCGCCGCCAGCAGGCTCTCGCGGTGCTGGTCAAGCCACTGGAGCGCCTTGTCCTTGTGGTCGAACTCGTCGCGTGCCCGGCCTTTCTCGTCGCGGTCCCCGAAGCGGCGCCGTCCGGGAAACAGCGTGTCGCACGCGCGCTCCGCCGTGTTCAGGTAGTGATCCAGCAGCCGCCGCACCGCCTGCCCGTCCTCCGGCGCCTTCTGTCCCTGCGCGACCCGTTGCACGAAGCTGCGCACCAGGTCGTGCAGGGCGTACACCCCCGGTTCCCTGGCCTCCAGCAGCCGTACGTCGACCAGTTCTTCCAGCACGTCCTCGGCCGTCAGGACATCGGTGTCCAGCAGTGCGGCGGCCTCTTCGGCGTCCAGATAGCGTCCGGGGTGGTGCCCCAGCAGCCGGAAGGCCGTCCGCTGTTCCCGGGGCATGGACTGGTACGACAGCAGCAGCGCGCCCGCAACTCCCCTGCCCTCGCTGGTGAGTTCGTCCAGGCGCCGGTCGTGGTCCCGCAGCCGTTCGGCGAGGCGCTGGACGGTCCAGTGCGGACGGTTCGCCAGCCGGGCGGCGGCGATCCGGACCGCCAGCGGGAGCCCTCCGCACAGCCGCAGCAGCTCACGGGCCGCTTCCGGCTCCTTCTCGACGCGTGCGGCGCCGAGGGTGTTGCGCAGGAGCTGGTGGCTGTCCAGCTCCGGCAGGGCGCCCACGGAGAGCCACTCGGCGCCGTCCAGTCCGGTCAGCCGCGGCCGGCTGGTGATCAGGACCAGGCTGTCGGACGAGGCGGGGATCAGCTCCCGCACCTGCTCCGAGGCGGCGACGTTGTCCAGCACCAGGAGCATCCGACGGCCCCGCATGTAGGACTGCCACCGCGCGGCGCGTCCCGCCGGGACCGTCGGCACCTCCTCGCTGGGGATGCCGGCGGCGGCGAGCAGGTCTCCCTGTGCCTGGAACGCACTGAGCGGCGTCTGGCCCGGTGTGAAGCCGTGCAGGTCGATGAAGAGGCTGCCGTGCGGATACTGCTCGGCGAGTTGATGGGCCCCCCGGACGGCGAGTGCCGTCTTGCCGCCGCCGCCCATGCCGTCGAGGGCCAGGACCGTCGGCGAGCCCTCCGGGGCACGCCGGGCAGCGTCGCAGATCCACTGCAGCTCGGAGCTGCGGCCGGAGAAGTCGGGCACGTCGAACGGCAGCGCGTGCGGAGCCTCTGTCACCTGGTGCGGCACCCGGGACACGGCGCGTTCCGGGCGGGTGAGCGAGGGGTCCTGGCGCAGGATGCGTTCGTGCAGTCCGGTCAGCTCCGTGCCGGGGTCGATGCCCAGTTCGTCGGCGAGGTGCTCTCGGGCGCGGGCGAACTCGTCGAGCGCGGCGGCCTGTTGGCCGGAGTGGTAGAGGGCGAGCATCAGCCGGCTGCGCAGCGTCTCGCGCAGCGGATGCTCGTCGACGAGGACCCGCAGTTCGCCCGTGATCCCGGCGCCCTCGCCCGCGTCGATGCACAGATCGTAGAGCTGCTCGGCGGCGCCCAGCCGCTGCTCCTCCAGAGCCGTGGAGGCGGCGTCGACCACACGGCCGCCGGAACCGGACAGCACCGGCCCCCGCCACAGCGCCAGCGCCTCACGCAATTGTGCGGTGGCCCGCTCCGATTCCCCCGTGTTCAGCGATTCCCTGGCCTGTTTCAACAGCTTCTGGTGGCGCAGCAGATCGAGTTCCCCGGTGTCGACGACCGCGCGGTATCCGGGTCCGTCGGTGACGATGATGTCGGGGCCGTGCGGAATACGGCTGCGCAGTTTGGCGACCGTCTTGCGCACCTGGTGCTCGGCGCTGTCGGGCGGTTCTTCGTTCCATGCGGCCGCCACCAGACGGGAGACGGGCACGACGCGCCCGGCCTCCAGGAGCAGCATTACGAGAACGCGCCGTTGCAGAGCCCCGTTGACCGATACCAGTTCGCTGCCGCTGCGGACTTCCAAAGACCCCAGAACGGCGAATTCCGGCCTGGGACTTGTTTCGTCTTCAATTTGTATCGATGGCGCGGCCCGCACCCTTGCCCTCCCCCCGTCAGCGGGGGATGGGACACACGTCACCGCGAGAATAGATCCTCTCGCGGAGGCCATGCACCAGGCATGTTCGATCCCGCGTCCCGTCCCCCGTGCCTTCTCCTCGCTCAGAAGGAAAACATAACTACCCGGTGCGCGTCATCGGGTGGCCGGTCGGATATCGGCGACAAGGTCCTCTCGCGCCTTGGCGACTCGTTCGCGGGTCAGTTCCGGCGTTTCCCCCTCGACCACCACATAGGCGCGCCGGGCCCGTGGGTCGCCGACGGGCGGGATCCGGTCGCCGACCGTATACGGAAAGCGGGCTCCCCGGACCCAGGGGGTCACGGCGATGTCCTCCGTACCGGTGTACGTCTCCAGCCGCCCCTCGGGCAGCAGGAAGAAGCCGACCTCCGCGTACCGGGAAGCGTTCGGCACGGCCGGGTGGCCGCCCAGGAGGCCCGAGAAGACCGCGGCCTCCAGGTCGAACCCGCGCGCGATCTCGACGAGCAGGGGGATGCGGTCGGCGCCCAGATGCGCGCGGCAGGACACGATCCGCGGCCCGTGGGGCAGCAGCGCCACCTGCGTGTGAGCCGGGCCGAAGCGGTATCCGCACGCCGTCAGCCGCTCCTCGACCGCCGCCCCGATGATCTTTCGTTCGTCGTCGGTCAACGGCGCCGGATGGAGGTAGCCCGTCACCAGGAAGTGCGGTGGCCCCGTGGTGCGTTCAGCCGTCATCCCGACGACATGGTGGGTCCCGTCCACGGTCAGCGTCTCGACGCTCACCCTGGGAGCCTCTGCCGGGACCCGGTCGTCCTCCTCGCAGGCCTGGAGCCGTTCGTGCACCGCCGGGGGGTTCGGAGACAGGCCCAGTTGCCATGCCTCCCGGACCACCGGCAGGACGGAGCTGCCGTGTCCGCAGTGCAGCACGGTGCCGATGCCGTGGCGCCGCGCGGTCCGCGCGACGGCCTCGCGCAGTCCGGTCTCGTCGGTGAAGTCGGTGAGCAGCAGTTCCTCGGAGACCTCTTCGACGCGCGGCGCGAAGTCGGCCTCGAGCTGTGACGGATCCCATACCGACCAGATGCGGAACCCCAACTCGGCTCCTCTTCGCACGAGTTGGTGACTGGGCATCACCAGGAGCAGCTTGAGCTGCGAGCTCTTCGGGGAGTGTGCACACATAAGCGCCACTGTGTACGTCGGTCTTCCCGCCCTGTTCCCCTTCCCTTCCCCACAGGGTGTCGGGGCAGGGTCAGTTGCTCTTCCCGTTGTCCTTGCCGGACTGCTGACCGCTGCTCGACTTCTCCGGCTTCGCCGAACTCTCCGGCTTGCCGTCCTTGCCGGTCTTGCTGCTCTTGTCGTTGTTGCCCGGCTTGCTCGCCGAAGGCGTGGCCGTCGCCCGGCCCAGCTGCTCGGCGCAGTAGGCGGCCACGTTCTGCTCACCGCCCGCGGCCGCGATCAGCCGCTGCCAGGCCGTCGAGTCGAGCGCCTTGCCGTTGCCGTCGAGCTTCTTCTCGTACGCCTTGCAGTGGGCCTCGGTGTCGTTCGCCGTGGCCGGACGGTCCGGGGTCGCCGGGGTGTCCGGGGTGCCGGAGCCCGACCCGGACGTGCCGACCGGCCGGTGCTCGCGCTGCCGGGCCGCGTGACCGTCGTCCGAGGAGTGCCCGCCCGTGCCGATCGCCGCGAAGGCGACGCCGCCCACGGTCAGGCCGGCCAGCGCCAGCGCCAACGTGGCCTTCAGGGAGCGGCGCGAGCGCCGCTCCCTCGGCCGCCAGTCGTCCCGGCGCCGGGTGCGTGCCCGGTGCGTCCCGGCGTCCCGGGCGGCCCGGAACGCGGCCACCGCCCGCTGCTCGGCCTCGTCGTCGAGGACCTCCGGGCGCATCGCGCCGGCGAGCAGGGTCTCCAGCAGCGGGCCGTCCAGGCGGTCCTCGGGGCCCGGCACCGTGCCGCCCGGGTGCACGCGCCGACGGCCGGGGGCACTGCCGTCGCTCTGCCGCTCACCCATGTCCGTATCCATCCGTGTCCGACGGCCGGCGGTTCTCGCCGCCCCTGCCGCCATTGACGTAACTGATCCAACTGCCGTATCCGGCGCAACTGCTGTGTCTGACGTATGCGCCGCCGTCGGCGTTCATGCGACTGCCGGCGTTCGTGCCGCAGCTGCCTTTCATTTCGACTCCCCCAGCGTCCGGGGATCCTCATTCGTCACACCCGGGCCGCCGAGCCGCTCGGCGAGGCGCTTCAGCCCGCGGTGCGCGGCCGTGCGCACCGCGCCGGGTCGCTTGCCGAGGACGCGGGCCGCGGCGGGGCCGTCGAGCCCGACGACCACCCGCAGCAGCACGGCCTCTGCCTGGTCGCGGGGCAGGGTGCGGACCAGCTCCAGGGCGCGCTCGGTGGAGAGCGCCTCCAGCGCCTGCTCGTGGGTGCTGTACTGACCGGGCAGCTCCAGTACGTCCTGCTCGAGCGCCGAGGACCGGGGCCGCACCTTCAGCCGGCGCAGATGATCCAGCGCGCGGTGCCGGGCGATGGTCGCGGTCCAGCCGCGGAAGCCCGCCCCGTCGCCCTTGAACCGCCCGAGGTCGCGGGCTATCTCCAGCCAGGCGTCGGACGCCACGTCCTCGGCGTCGTCGCCGACGATCCCGCGGAGATAGCCGAGCAGACCGGGCTGCACGATCCGGTACGCGACCGCGAATGCCGCCTCGTCGCCTTCCTGGGCCCGCGCGACGGCCGCGCCCAGCTCCCCGTCGTACGCCTGCACGCGGCGGGGTTCCCGTCCCTGGCCCAACACAGTCCTCGGTGTCCGTACGAGTGATTCGCGAGTGGCGGATTGCACGGAATCCGCGCCGTGCGGCACGTCCTCGCGCGCGCACGCCTCCACGCTCCTCTGCGTCAGGCGTCACGGAAGTGTCACAGGACGTCAGGCGTGTCGCGGGGGGCGCAGGTCAAGTCCCGTCAACGGCAGACGTGTTCGGACCCACCGAGTGACGTTTGGCCAGAGGAGAACGCTGTGTGTAAGTGCCAACCTGCTATGTGACAGGTGTGGCATTCATGGTCTTTTGTCTAGGGGTGGGGTAATTGAGTCCTCGCGGCACGCGAGCGTACAGACCGCTGAACCTGAGGCGCCGGGCCTGGCTGACGCTGGGCGCGGTGGTGCTGGGCGGCGGGAGCGTGGTGACGTACGCCGTCGCCAGCCCGTCCTCCGGCCACTCGCCCGAGCTCCGGCCGAAGCGGCCGGTGAAGGTCTACGACCTGGCGCTGAAGAGCACGGCGAACGGCAAGCGGGAGCTGCCGCGCACGGACACCGAGCAGTTCTCGATGCTCGGCATCTCCTGGACGGGCGCCGGCAAGCGGCTGCACGGCACGGCCCAGGTGCGCACGCACAGCCTCAGGACCGGCGAGTGGACCGCCTGGCAGGACCTCGAGGCCGACGTCGATCCGCTGCAGGATCCCGAGGCCGGGTCCGACGCGCGCGGCGCCTCCGAGCCGCTGTGGGTCGGCCCCTCCGACGGCGTGCAGGTCCAGGTCGTCCACAAGGACGGCTCCACCAGCTCGGGCCTGCCCAAGGGCCTCCAGGTCAACCTGGTCGACCCGGGTGTGGCGACCGCAGCAGAGCAGAAGCAGGCCGAGCCTGCCGCCTACGTGGCGGCGGAGACGCCGAGTGACAGCGCGTCGCCGACCGAGTCCGTGACGCCCACCGACTCGGCCTCCCCGAGCGACAGCGCCTCCGCGACGCCGACGGCGACCACGTCCGCGTCGCCCTCCACCTCCCCGACGGCCACCGCGCCCACCGCGCCACCGTCGACCGTGCCCGAGCCGCCCATCACCTCGCGGGCCGGCTGGGGCGCCGACGAGTCGCTGAGCCCGGACCCGTCGGAGTACAACGCCGATGTGAAGGCCGTGTTCGTGCACCACACGGACGGCACGAACGACTACGCGTGCTCCGACTCGGCGGCGATCGTGCGCGGCATTTACGCGTACCACACGCAGACCAACGGCTGGAACGACATCGGCTACAACTTCCTGGTCGACAAGTGCGGCACGATCTTCGAGGGCCGCAAGGGCGGCGTCGATCTGCCGGTGCTCGGCGCGCACACCTACGGCTGGAACCGTGAGTCGGCGGGCATCGCCGTGCTCGGTGACTACACCTCCACCGGCGCGAGCAACGCGGCCCTGGCCTCCGTCGCCCGTATCGCCGCCTGGAAGCTCGGCCAGTACAACGCCGACCCGGCTTCGACCGTGCAGCTCAAGGCGGGCGCGACCCAGACGAACTACTTCGGTACGAGCTTCACCTCCGGCAGCAGCTACACCTTCAACCGGGTCTCCGGCCACCGCGACGGCTACAACACCCAGTGCCCGGGCAGCTCGCTCTACGCCCAGCTGCCGACCGTCCGCGCCTGGGCGTCCGGACCGGTGCAGGGACTGAAGGTCGCCTCCGTCGGCGGCGCGAGCCTGTCGGGCTCGACGTACTACACCAAGGGCGCGATCACGGTGAAGTGGTCGACGACCACGCCGGGTTCGCTGATCTCCAGGTTCGAGCTGCTGGTGGACGGCAAGGTCGCCGCCACCGCCTCCGGTACGGCCACCTCGGCCGGCACCACCCTGGCCTCGGGCAGCCACACCGTCGCCGTACGGGCGGTGCACCAGTCCGGCAGGACGGCGACGACGACCGCGCTGAACTTCGTCACGGACACCACCGCGCCGGCCTTCACGACGACGCCGAAGATCTCCCTGCGCACCGGCACGGTCAACACCACCGCCGTCCCGGTCACCCTCGCCTGGAAGGCCACCGACAGCGCCGCGCTGAAGTCGGTGAGCCTGCTGTCCCCGACGACGGCCACCTTCGGCCCGACGACGACCAGCTCCAGCCGTACCGTCACGTCCGGTACCGCGAGCACCTGGTCGATGAAGGCGTACGACTACGCGGGCAACACCAGCACCTCGTCGCCGTCCTACACGCCGGTGATACTGCAGGAGACGTCCACCACCAAGTCCGGTACGTGGACGGTCCGTTCGTCGAGCAGCTACCTGGGCGGCAAGTCGTACTCCAGCGGCACCAAGGGCGCGAGCCTGTCCTGGACCTTCACCGGGCGCTCCGCGTCCTGGGTGGTCTCGCGGGCGTCCGGTTCGGGTCAGGCGTACGTCTACGTCGACGGCGTCAAGGTGAGCACGGTCGACCTGAAGTCCTCGACCACCCTGTACCGCCAAGCGATCTGGACGAAGACCTGGTCGAGCAGTGCCAAGCACACCGTGAAGATCGTCGTCGTCGGCACCAGCGGCCGTCCGACGGTCACGACGGACGGCCTGGTCTACATCAAGTAGCCCTTCACATCGCCGAGTCCACCGGTTCGGGCGTCCGCTCCCGCGCAGTCTGCGGGGTGGGCGCCCGATGCGCGTTCACGACCACGCCCGCGACCGCCGCGGCCAGCAGCAGCGCCCCCATCGCCCACCAGGTGGCGACGTTGAAGCCGTGCACGGTCGCCTCCGCCTGCAGTGCCCGCGGATTCACCCCGGGCCCCGCATGCGCCGTCAGATACCGCGCCGTCACGGTCGCGGCGATCGTGTTCAGCAGCGCCGTACCGATCGAACCGCCCACCTGCTGGGCCGTGTTGAAGGTGGCGGAGGCCGCTCCCGAGTCCCGGGGCGGCACGCTTCCGGTGGCCAGCGAGATGGAGGTCATCATCGTCGTACTCATGCCGAGGCCGAGCATCAGCATGCCGGGCAGGACGTGCGAGGCGTACGCGGGCTCCACGCCGACCTGCGCGATGACCGCAAGGCCGCCCGCGGCCAGCAGCAGTCCCGGCACCATCAGGGCGCGGGGCGGCACCTTGCCCAGCAGCCTCGCGGCGATCTGTGTCGACCCGACGATCATCGCGGCCGTCATCGGCAGATACGCGAGCCCGGTCTTCAGCGGCGACCACCTCAGGACGCCCTGCATGTAGTACGTCAGGAAGAGGAAGACGCCGAACATCCCGACGGTGACGAGCAGCGTGGTCAGGAAGGCACCGACCCGCTGCCGGTCCTTGACGACGGACATCGGCAGCAGCGGCACCCGCGCCCGCGTCTGCCACAACCCGAACGCGGCGAGCAGAACGACCCCGGCGACCAACAGCGTCACCACCAGCGCGTCGCCCCAACTCCGCGACTCCGCCTCGGAGAAGCCGTACACCAGCGACAGCATCCCGGCCGAGCCGAGCAGCGCGCCCGGCACGTCGAGATGCGCGTCGGGGTGCCGCTCCCCGGGCGCGAGCAGCACCCAGGCTCCCGCGAACGCGATCAGCGCGACGGGCACGTTGACGTACAGGCACCAGCGCCAGTCCAGGTACTCGGTGAGCAGACCGCCCGCCAGCAGCCCGATCGCGGCCCCGGCCCCGACGATCGCGCCGAACACCCCGAAGGCCTTCCCGCGTTCCTTCGGATCGGTGAACGTCGTCGCGAGCAGCGCGAGCGCGGACGGCGCGAGCAGCGCGGCGAACACGCCCTGCAGGGCCCGCGCCCCGAACAGCATCCCGGAGCCCGTCGCGGCCCCGCCGAGCGCGGAGGCGGCGGCGAAACCCAGCAGCCCGATGACGAAGGTCTTCCTGCGCCCCGCAAGGTCGGAGACCCGGCCGCCGAGCAGCAGCAGCCCGCCGAAGGCGAGGGTGTAGGCGGTGATGACCCACTGCCGGTTCCCGTCCGACATGTTCAGGTCGGCCTGGGCGGACGGCAGGGCGATGTTCACGATGGTCATGTCGAGGACGACCATCAACTGGGCGAGCGCGATGACGACCAGGGCCCACCAACGACGGTTGTCAGCCATACGGCCATCGTGCGCCCGCCGCCGCCCGTTTGGGAACGCCAGCGTCTCTTATTACGGTGTTTTTGCCGCCGCGGTCACTGCCGTACGCCATCGGTCGCGTCCCGGCACAGCAGCCGCAGCGAACCCTCTCCCCCGAAACAGCGGCGGGCCTCGTCGATCGGGTCCCACATCCGCCCGTCCGGGGTGCGTATCCAGTGGTCGCCGCTTCCCGCCCACCACTCGGCGCCGGTCTGACGGACGATCACCTCACCGGCGTAGGCGCCGAAACCGCGCAACACGCTCTCCACCGCGGCGTACGGCGCCTCGTCCCGCCGTATCTCCTCTATCAACCGGTCGACGCGCCACAGGCTCTGCGCCGAGTAGTCGAGCCGCAGCCGCGCCCCTTCGCGCATCGCCGCGACCGTGTCCGCCGCCCACCGCACGGGCTTCGTCGCCGCGTTCGGCCTGGTCTCGTGGAAGGTAGTCACACAGACAGGAGCGGGATCGGCGCGCCTTGTGTCACGCGTTTTCCCGTGCTTCCCCGAGACCGGTGCAGGACCGCCCCACCGCCGCCGCACGAAGGCCACAGGACCCACTCAGGTGGGGTTTCTGCCCCGGGAGTGACGCTTCGCCCCTTCCATGCGCTCCACTCACTGATGAGCATGTACTTCCATCTCCGCGCGGTGCCGCCCTCGGCCCTGCGCAACAGCGCGAAATGGCTGCAGCGGCTGTTCGAGGACGACTGGGACACCGTGCGCCGACGGATCGACCGACACCGGGAGGAAATGCTCGACCACCACTACGCCGACCACGACGTCCTCTACCCCCAGGCCGACGTGGTCCTCGGCGGCCACACGATCCCCCACCCCGACCCCGACAAACCACCCTTCCTGCTGCTGACGGCGGCGCAGACGTCCCGGGTCGCCGCCTTCCTCGAGTCGGCCAACATCAACACCCTGTGGCACGAGGCCCGCGACGACCTGCTCCCCCGCTACGGCGGCAAGGAGACGGAACAGCAGACCCACGGCCTCTTCGCCTCGACCCACCGAGACCTGACAGCCTTCTACACGCGCACGGCCGAGTACGGAGACGCGGTGGTGAAATGCCTACTGCGCTGAGATCCCCAGGGGCCTGCAGCGCCCTTTCTTCAGGGACGCGGGGCTGTGACTGTTTGCGGCTCCGCCACGTGTGCGCGACCAGCCCGAACGAACCCGCACCCGAACCAATCGCGGCACTACCCCCGGCGAGCCCTCCGCGACACCACGGCCCGCAAGACCCGCCGCCCCTCGATGGACACCTCCAAGGCCCGCCGCAACCCACCCGCACCGTGGCCCGCGAGCACTTCCAACACCGTCACCTGCCGCCGCAACTCCGCAGCGACCAACGGCGACATCCCCTCCGTACGCCCTTCACGACGTGAGTCGACCGAGGACGCCGGATCGTCCATGGGATCCAGCAGCCGATGTATCTGCAGGGCGGCGACAGAGCACGCGTCGGCCCACAGCCGAACCTCACCGGCGGACCGGTCGGCCGGCGCAGCAGCAAGCATCCGCCGAGCCAGCACCGCCGCCTCGTCCTCAACGGACTCGTCGTACTCGTCCGCACCGCCGAGCTTCCCGCGCGCCTGCTCCAGCGCGGCACCCCAGTCGTCGGCGTCACCGGCGTCGGAGAGGCTGGCCCACAGCGGCCGCAGGATCTCGTCGTCGCCGCCCAGCAGCGGCACGCACCGATCCAAACAAGCCAGCCCGCTGGCGGCCAGTCCGCGCTCGTCGGCCTGAGCTATCAGCTCAACCAGACTCATCCACGCCTCCCTCTGCGGGCCCTCTACAAGGCTCGACCGGGCGCCTTCCTTAACGGAGCCCGCACTTCCCCTTACTGCGTGCGACGGACCGTGAGTGTCACAGCGGCACCACGCCCAGCCGGTCGAGCAGCCGGAAGAAGAGATTTTCGGCCAACGGGTCGGGCTCGGCGGTGAACACGTCGACCAGCGGCTCCGCGTCGACGTCGTGCCCGGCCTCGGCGGCCCAGGCGACGGCCCGGTCGGCGGCGTCGCGGGGCTCCAGGAAGTAGTCCTCGAGCGTGAGCCCCTCGTTCCCGGCACCGAGGTACCCGGCCATCGCGGCCCGTGCGAGACACGTGGTCCACGCCCCGCTCCCGGGCGCCGCCGCCTCCACGACCACGCAGTCGCTGTCCATGACGTAGCCGAAGAGCGCGGGCGCCCCGGTCTCCGTGGCGAGGACGTTCATGTTCCCGACGTCGCCCTCCCCGTTAGGGTATTCCCACAGCTGCCACCCGCCGGGCGCCTCGTCCCGCAGCTCCATGCCCTCCTTCGCCCCGGCCAGCGCGTCCAGCTCCGAGAGCGGCCGCTCACTGCACCCCACGACGAAATACCCCCAGTAGCCCATCCCGTTCCCCCACGGCGTCGTCGGCTTCGGCTCGCGCCGAATACACCACAGTCGTACGACCGTTCGCAGCCGTATGCACCAAGAGGAGCCCCGGGATCAGCCGAGCTTGCCGGCCAGCGCCCTGAACTGCGTCCAGGTCAGCTTCGGCCGCCCGGGGTTCCACAGCTTGTCGACCGTCGCCCGCAGCGGCATCCGGATGCCCGCCGCGACCTGGTCCTGCGTCTGCGAGTTCGCCAGATCGCACCACACCGCGAAGGACCCGCCGAGGATCTGCTCGTCGTACCTCGACGAGACCGGCTGCGTGCCGCGCACGACGAGCGGTGTCCACTGCTCGTAGATCCGCTGCCCGGTCGGGTAGAAGAACTGGTTCGGCTGCCCGAGGACGTAGTACAGGAACTTGTCGTTGTAGTTGATGAGCTTGCGCCCGGCGCTCAGGTACTCGACCGGCTGGCGCGCCCCGATCTCCTTCCCGGTCCAGTACGCCACCTGCAGGTCCTTGGCGGGCTGCACCGACGTCCCCCGGAAGAACCCGTCGTTCCACACCCGCATGGTCCGCTCATGGGCCCGGATCGTGTCGGCCCGGTCGTTCAGCCACCCGGTGGTGAGGTCGGAGACGGTCCCGCCGGATCCGTACTTCTCCCTGGCCGCGGCGGCCAGCTGCGGATAGGAGGCCGACGGGTTGGACACCATCAGCGCCCGGTACTCGTCACCGCCGAGATTCCACTGGCTGCCGGGGAAGAGGCCGGCGTACTCGTTCAGCAGGTCGTCGACGATGTCGGCGGCGGCCGGCTTGGAGATGTCGACGGCTCCGCTCGCAGCCACGCCCTGCGCATTGCGCAACTGCAGATCCGGATGGGCGGCGATGACAGCGCCCAAATGCCCCGGCGAGTCGATTTCGGGCACGACCGTGATGTGCCGGCTCGCCGCGAGGTCGATGATCCGCTTCACCTCGGCCTTGGTCAGATGCTGCCGCGACACGATCTCGGGATGCGTGTCGGACTCGATCCGGAACCCCTGGTCGTCGGAGAAGTGCAGCCCCAGCTGGTTGAACTTCAGGTCCCCGAGCTCGCGCACCCGGTCCTCGATCCACCCGGCGGTGAAGTGCTTGCGCGCGATGTCCAGCATGAACCCGCGCACCGCCTTGGCCGGCTGGTCCCGTACGACGCCCTCGGGCGCCGTACCGCCACCGTGCACCTCCTGCTTCAGCGTGCGCGTGCCGTAGAACACACCCGCGTCGCTCAGCCCGCTGATGCTCACCCGCCCGCCCCGGACGGTCATGCCGTACGACTCCGGGTTCGCCCCTTCGTCGTCGTTGAGCGCCAGCCGCACGTCCCCGGGCCGCACGTCGTCCTTCTCACCGGCGTACGTCAGTCCCAGCTCACCGGCGATCAGCCGGCCCTCGTCGGCCAGCTCCGCGTCGTTCACGACCACCCGCTCGCCTCGCGCCGGACGCCAGCCGGGCCCGCGCGCCGCGGTGTGCGAGCGCACGGCGGGAATGGTGCGAGGAGCCTGCGAGAGGGCGTACGAACGCGTCGGACTCGGCGAGGGCGTGCGCGCGTGCGAGACGCCGGGCGAGCCCTCGGCTCTCTCCGCCGCGGAGGGCTGCTGCGACTGCGCCGACCCCGCGGGTCCGCTCTCGTCGCCGGAGGCCCAGAATCCGAGGCCGATCCCGAGCGCGACCGTCCCGGCAAACGCGCCCGCGACGATCATCTGCCTGTGCTTCACGTTCTGCGCCGGAGGCCGACGCCGGTGCTGGCTCACCCCGCCAACCTAAAACGCACAGATGGCCGGATGCGTCCATCACACGTTCCGAAACTCTCCCCTGAGGGTGAAATTCGGGCATCCGTCGGACACGTCACGCCCACTCTCGATAACGTGCAGCCACACCTCTCACAGCATCCTCTGCCGAAACACACGTGACGCCCACACACCTTCCTGGCCCAGTCGCCATACCGGCTCTGCCCGAGCAGACCCGCACCCCACCGTCCCCGACGGCGCTGTCCGCCTTCAACACCGCCCCCACAGATGAGGCCCAGCGCCTGCTTCTGGGTTGCCTGCGCAGCCTGTGTTGGTCCCATCGAGTGGCAGCGCACCGCCCGTACCCGGACATCGAGTCCCTCCTCGCCGCATCCGACGAGGCGGCCTACGACCTGACCTCCGCGGATCTGTCGGAAGCGCTGGCCGCCGAGACATTGCCGCCACTTCCGGACGAAACGTATGCAGTCGCCTATACGGCTCTGAGTGCTGCACACGCGGCGTACGAGGCAAAGTTCGGCCACGCCTTCGTCATCTGCCTGGACGGCCTCGACACGAACGAGACCCTGGACCATGCATTGGCGGGCATCCGGTCACGTTTGACAAACGATCCGGAGGAGGAGCGGGTGGTGGCGGCCGAAGAGCTCCGGCGCCTGGCAAGGGGACGCTTGCTCGAGGTTCTCAGGGGCGCGGCGAACTGCGCGACAAGCCCCCACGGACCCACACCCGGCACATAACAGGACACGCCACACCAGAGGCCGCAACTATCACCCATCCGCGTGCCACTTTGATCACACCGGTAGGCCCGGCGTAAGCGCTGCAGGCAACGGTGGCTACGATGCTGGGGGCCGGTGGACCGTACCCGGCCGGGCCCGACCGACAGCACAAGCCGGCGCGGCCCCAATCCCCGCTCCCGGAGGGACTTCCGTGCCGGCTGGAACGCTGTACCGCGGCCGGGAAGGAATGTGGTCCTGGGTGGCTCACCGAGTCACCGGCGTCCTCATCTTCTTCTTCCTGTTCGTTCACGTGCTGGACACCGCTCTCGTCCGTGTCTCCCCCGAGGACTACGACAAGGTCGTAGCCACGTACAAGACCCCGATCGTCGCAGTGCTGGAATACGGCCTCGTCGCCGCCATCCTCTTCCACGCACTGAACGGCCTGCGCGTCATCGCCGTCGACTTCTGGTCGAAGGGCCCGCGCTACCAGAAGCAGCTGCTCTGGTCCGTCGTCGGCATCTGGGTCGTGCTGATGCTCGGGGCGATCTACCCCGTCCTCGGCCACGCCGCTCGTGAACTGTTCGGGAGCTGACACCGATGGCCACCACCGAAACCACCTCCGGCGTCGGCCCCGTCGAGGGCGAGTCCCTCTACAACGTCGACAACCCGGCGCCCCTCATCGAGGCCCCGCGCAAGCGCACCAAGAAGTCCCCGAAGTCCACCCGGGGCAACTTCGAGATGTACGGCTGGCTGTTCATGCGCCTGTCCGGCATCGTGCTGGTCGTCCTGGTCCTCGGCCACCTGCTGATCCAGCTCGTCCTGGACGGCGGCGTCTCCAAGATCGGCTTCGCCTTCGTGGCCGGCCGCTGGGCGAGCCCGTTCTGGCAGGTCTGGGACCTGCTCATGCTGTGGCTCGCGATGCTGCACGGCGCCAACGGCCTGCGCACGGTCATCAACGACTACGCGGAGCGCGCGAACACCCGTCTGTGGCTCAAGGGCCTGCTCTACACGGCCACGGTGTTCACCATCCTGCTGGGCACGCTGGTGATCTTCACCTTCGACCCGAACATCCGCTAGGCACGGGGCTGCGAGAATCATGAAGATCCACAAGTACGACACCGTCATCGTCGGCGCCGGCGGCGCGGGCATGCGCGCGGCCATCGAGTCCACGAAGCGCAGCCGCACCGCGGTGCTCACCAAGCTCTACCCCACCCGCTCCCACACGGGCGCCGCGCAGGGCGGCATGGCCGCCGCGCTGGCCAACGTGGAGGAGGACAACTGGGAGTGGCACACCTTCGACACGGTCAAGGGCGGTGACTACCTGGTCGACCAGGACGCCGCCGAGATCCTGGCGAAGGAGGCCATCGACTCGGTCCTCGACCTGGAGAAGATGGGCCTGCCGTTCAACCGCACCCCGAACGGCACGATCGACCAGCGCCGCTTCGGCGGTCACAGCCGCAACCACGGCGAGGCCCCGGTCCGCCGGTCCTGCTACGCCGCGGACCGTACCGGCCACATGATCCTCCAGACGCTGTACCAGAACTGCGTCAAGGAGGGCGTGGAGTTCTTCAACGAGTTCTACGTCCTCGACCAGCTGATCACCGAGGTCGACGGCGTCAAGAAGTCGGCGGGTGTGGTCGCGTACGAGCTGGCCACCGGCGAGATCCACGTCTTCCAGGCGAAGGCCGTGATCTACGCGTCCGGCGGCTGCGGCAAGTTCTTCAAGGTGACGTCGAACGCGCACACGCTGACCGGTGACGGCCAGGCCGCCGTGTACCGCCGCGGGCTGCCGCTGGAGGACATGGAGTTCTTCCAGTTCCACCCGACCGGCATCTGGCGCATGGGCATCCTGCTGACGGAGGGCGCCCGTGGTGAGGGCGGCATCCTCCGCAACAAGGACGGCGAGCGCTTCATGGAGAAGTACGCGCCGGTCATGAAGGACCTCGCGTCCCGTGACGTCGTCTCGCGTTCCATCTACACGGAGATCCGCGAGGGCCGCGGCTGCGGTCCCGAGGGCGACCACGTCTACCTGGACCTGACGCACCTTCCCCCGGAGCAGCTGGACGCCAAGCTCCCGGACATCACCGAGTTCGCGCGCACGTACCTCGGCATCGAGCCGTACACGGACCCGATCCCGATCCAGCCGACCGCGCACTACGCGATGGGCGGCATCCCGACGAACGTCGAGGGTGAGGTCCTGTCGGACAACACCACAGTCGTGCCGGGTCTGTACGCCGCCGGTGAGGTCGCCTGCGTGTCCGTGCACGGCGCCAACCGTCTGGGCACCAACTCGCTGCTGGACATCAACGTGTTCGGCCGCCGGGCGGGCATCGCCGCCGCCGAGTACTCGCAGAAGGCCGACTTCGTCGAGCTGCCCGAGAACCCGGCGGAGCTGGTGGTCTCCCAGGTGGAGGCGCTCCGCTCCTCCACGGGCACCGAGCGCGTGGCGGTCCTCCGTCGCGAGCTGCAGGAGACCATGGACGCGAACGTCATGGTGTTCCGCACCGAGCAGACGATCAAGACGGCCGTCGAGAAGATCGCCGAGCTGCGCGAGCGCTACAAGAACGTCTCGATCCAGGACAAGGGCAAGCGGTTCAACACCGACCTGCTCGAGGCCGTCGAGCTGGGCAACCTGCTCGACCTGGCCGAGGTCATGGCCGTCTCCGCGCTGGCCCGCAAGGAGTCCCGCGGCGGTCACTACCGCGAGGACTACCCGAACCGCGACGACGTCAACTTCATGCGCCACACCATGGCGTACCGCGAGGTGGGCGACGACGGCACCGAGTCCATCCGTCTCGACTACAAGCCGGTCGTCCAGACCCGCTACCAGCCGATGGAGCGTAAGTACTGATGGCAACCCCGACTCTGGAGAAGGCGGACGCGGCCCCCGAGCCCGGCTTCGCCGACTCCCCGTACATCACGGTCACCTTCCGCATCCGCCGCTTCAACTCCGAGGTCTCGGCGGAAGCGGTCTGGGAAGACTTCCAGCTGGAGATCGACCCGAAGGAGCGCGTCCTCGACGGCCTCCACAAGATCAAGTGGGACCTGGACGGCACGCTGACCTTCCGCCGCTCCTGCGCCCACGGCATCTGCGGCTCGGACGCGATGAGGATCAACGGCAAGAACCGCCTTGCCTGCAAGACCCTCATCAAGGACATCAACCCCGAGAAGCCGATCACGGTCGAGCCCATCAAGGGCCTCACGGTCCTGAAGGACCTCGTGGTCGACATGGAGCCGTTCTTCCAGGCGTACCGGGACGTCATGCCCTTCCTCATCACGAAGGACACGAACGAGCCCACGCGCGAGCGTCTCCAGACGGCCGAGGACCGCGAGCGTTTCGACGACACCACGAAGTGCATCCTGTGCGCCGCGTGCACCTCGTCCTGCCCGGTCTTCTGGAACGACGGCCAGTACTTCGGCCCGGCCGCCATCGTCAACGCGCACCGCTTCATCTTCGACTCGCGCGACGAGGCGGGTGAACAGCGACTGGAGATCCTCAACGACCGCGACGGCGTGTGGCGCTGCCGCACGACCTTCAACTGCACGGACGCCTGCCCGCGCGGCATCGAGGTCACGAAGGCGATCGCCGAGGTCAAGAAGGCGCTGATCACGCGCCGCTTCTGATCTCCGTTCTTCTACGGTGACGTGGGCCCCGTTTCCGGTTTCCGACCGGCAGCGGGGCTCAGTCGCGTCTACAGCTGGCTGAGGATCGTCGGATCCGTGATCTTCGTGTCGTCGGCCAGCATCATCGCCTTGCTGAGGATCACCGCCAGCACGCGGTCGCCCTCGTACGGCAGGTAACCGGCCTGCGGAGTACCGGGGTTGGACTTCGGGACGATGCACAGGTACTGGTCGTTCGGGGTCATCAGGATGTTGCCCGAGCCGAGGTGGATCTTGTACGTGTGGCGTTCGCCCTTCACGTGCAGGAAGCGGCCCTCGATGGTGCAGCGGTCGGCTATCGCCAGTCTCGGTATCAGGCGGTCGAGCAGCGCGCGGCGGGTCTCCGCACTCTGGTTGAGCTCGCCGAAGCTGTAGCCCGACCAGTACTCGCGGAAGAGGCCGCCGGGGCCGCCGTCCTGCCAGGTCGGGTCGTTGCCGACGCTCGCCACGCCCACGAACAGGTCGACGTCGCGCAGGACTTCGGAGAGGACGAGGGGCGGGATCCCGGTGAGGGGCAGCGGGGCGACCGGGTCGGCTCCGTTTTGCAGCCACATGCGGTACTCGCCGCCGCAGCAGTGCGCCGAGTTCCCCGGGGCGTCGATCGGATAGAAGCGGACCTGGTCGGTGCGCAGCCGGAGGTAGCTGCCGGACTCGGTGGTGTCGTCGCCGTAGCCGTCCCCCTCGCCCTCGATCCAGTACTCCGCGCGCAGCCCCCACTGCGGCAGCTCGCGGGAGGCCGGTGGTGCCTCGTCGTCGACCATCAGGCGCAGCTTGTTGCGCCAACCGCGGATCGCGGCAAGGGAGTTGAACTGGTGCTGGCGCAGGACGTGCGCCGCGAAACGGTTCGAGTACGTGCCCGTGGCGCGCTCGGCGTCCGTCAGGAGGTACACCTCGCGGTGGGCCTGCTTGAACGGCTGGGTGATCGCGTGCCGCTCCAGCCAGTCCCGCCAGGCGACGATCTCGGCGGGCGCATGGCCGACGGGATGCCAGAGTCCGACCTCCGCGCCCTCGGTGACCGGGTCGTCCGTGAGGGTGCGCAGCTCGCCGTCCGCGAACCCGGCCGTCGTGCCGTCCACCGTCCACAGCAGCCGGCGGGCCAGCGTGCCGACCAGGGGGTGGTCGAGGTAGCGCTCGCGCCAGGTGCCGTAGGACCAGGTGCGGCGGGCGAGGAACTGGCGGTCCAGGCGCTCGCTCTGCGCCGAGAGCATCTTGTCGATGTCCTTCACGGAGACCTTGAGCTCCTTGAGCTCCTCGGCGTGATCGCGCTTGACGGCCGCCGGGACGCTCTTCACGGTCTTGCCCGCCGCGTTGCGCCAGCCCAACTGGGCTCTGGTGCCGTGTACTTCGAGGACGGCGGTCGCCTCGCCCAGTTGGAACTCTGCGCGTCCGACCTCTGTCAGGCCGTACGCCGGCACGGCCAGTTCCTCGATCTCCTCACGGCTGAGGCCGAGGGCCCTGGCGCGTGTCTCCAGCGCGGCGTTCAGCAGCTTGAGCGTGCCCTTGTAGGTGACGCGGGTGGCGAGGCGGGCCAGTTCGGCGAGGGCGGTCTCACCGTCGATACGGGCGAGGGCGTTGACCGAGGCATTGGCGATCTTGGGGTTCACCGGTCCGAGGCCCTGGACCCTGCGCAGAGCGGTCTCGGCGAGGGCGCCGAGCGCGCGGTCGCTCTCGGGTCGGCCGGGCAGGAAGGAGAGCAGCCAGGTCAGACCGCGCAGCGCATCCGCGTTGTACGGGTCGAAGGTCACGTTCGGGTCGGCACCGTAACCCCGGTCGAGGAGGGGGCGCGTGCGGGGCCTGCCCACCAGCCGCAGCCAGGCCGTCACCCGCTCGCGCACCGCTTCGGCACCCAGCGGCTCGATCAGTGCCGTTGCCGTCCGCTCCCACTTGGCCGAGGGGCGGGCGGAGGTGGCGGTGGCCGCGTGCGCGAGCAGCTGCCACCATCCCGGGTCGAGGTCGCGGAGCTCGGCCAGGGCGCAGTCCGCCCAGGCCTCCCCGGCGTTCAGGACGGGGCGGCTGAGCTGCGCGACCAAGGGGCCCAGCTCCGCTCTGCCGTTCCACAGTGTCAGATACGTGCGTCGGACCACGGCGACGAACTCCCCGGGCAGCTCTCGACCGTCGGCCAGTTCCAGTTCGGCCAGCCGGACCAGCTCCGAGGTGTTGTAGTGCACGTCCTGCTCGCCGGCCAGGCGAATCAGCGCAGCGCGTGTGTCGAGGGGCTGCGTCTCGCTGTGCGGCTCCGGCAGCCGGAGATTGCCGAGCAGGGCCACGATGCTGCGCCGGGCAGGCGTACCCGGTTCCAGTTCGTGGTAGCGGGCGGCCAGGGCGTGCACCAGCCGGCCCCGGAAGGAGCCGTCCGCGTCGCGCACCGCGTCGATCACCTTGCGGTGCTCCCAGCCCCAGTGGTTGTCGACCATCTCGGCGTGTGCGAGCAGTTGAGGGACGAGCCGGTCGGCGTCCTCGGCCGCGACGAGGGCCAAGATGTCGCGGACCAGCCGGGCGTACTCGGAAGGCGAGGTGATCATCAGCCACCGACCAGCGGCACGAGCTTCAGGAACGTCACCTCGGTGCCCAGCGGCAGCTCGATCTCCTCGTCCGGGTCCGTGACCTGACGGTCTCCCACGAGCACCAGGAACCCGTTGCCCACGAAGGCCCTGAGCGCCAGCTCGGTCTGGGTCTCGGGGTCTATCCGGCGGGGCGTGCGCAGCGCGTATCCGTTCAGCACCCGCTCGGCGTCCTGCGGCTGCACCAGCCCCTGGAACACCCCCGGCGTGCGCGCGTTGTACTCGGCGACCTCCTGGAACACCCGACGCCGGATCAACTCACCCACAGTGAGCCGCTCCTCGGCGACCTCGAGCTCCCAGCCCGCGCCCCGCTCCCCCGCAGTCGTCTCGTCGACGAACGTCACGAATCCCATGCCGACGACAGTAGAGGGCGCCACTGACAATCACCGGTTCCGGCCGATCAGAGGCCTATTCTGACGGTATGTCAGATGACCAGTCGTACGAACTGCTCGGATTCGACAACGTCCTGCTGCCCGTCGGGGACCTCTCCGCGGCGGTCGGCTTCTACGAGAGCGCCGGGTTCGCGGTGGGCTTCCGGTTCGACGAGGCCGGGATCGCGCTGCTGAAGGTCGGGGGCGAGACGCCCGGGATCCTGCTGCGACAGGAGGAGGAGCTGGGGAACCGGCCGCCGCCGTGGCCCTCCCCGCGACTGTGGATCGAGGTGGCCGACGCACGGGCGGCGGCCCGGACCCTGCAGGCGGCCGACGTCCCGCTCCTCGACGAGCCCTTCCCCGTCGCCACCGGCTGGACCGTCGAGGTGGCCGACCCGTGGGGGAACGTCATCGGATTCACGGACTACTCCAAGCGACCGGAGCTCGGGCGCCGCCCCTGACGGACCACAAGTCCCCGAGATCCCCGAGGCCTGAGACCCCCCTCACGTTGAACGCGTTCAAAAGTAGGTCTACAGTCTTCCCTGTCAGCGTTTTGAACGCGTTCAAGAAGGGGTGGGGCATGGACCGCACGGTCATCGCCTACGTCATCTACCTGCTGGTCAGCATCGCGCTGACCGTCTGGGTGGCCCGCACGCTCAGCCGCAACGGGCGGATCTTCCTCGCCGACGTACTGCGCGGGAACGAGAAGCTCGCCGACGCCGTCAACCACCTCCTGGTGGTCGGCTTCTACCTGGTCAACCTGGGCTTCGTCGCCCTGTACCTGAGCGGCGACGAGACCATCGAGGACACCCGCCAGATCTTCGAGGCCCTGTCGACCAAGCTGGGCGTGGTGCTGCTGGTCCTCGGCGTGATGCACCTGGGCAATGTGTACGTCCTCAACAAGATCCGGCGGCGCGGGATGCTGGAGCGCGAGCAGGTGCCGCCCGTCGCGCCGCAGGACTGGGTCGGGGCGTGACGGACATGGGCGCCACCACGGCGGACCGGACCCCGGTCCGCCGGCTCACCGTCCTGTACGACGCGGACTGCTCCCTGTGCGCCTTCCTGCGCGACTGGCTCATGCGGCAGCCGCAGCTGGTGCCGCTGGAACTGGTGCCCGCGGCCTCGGAGCGGGCCCGGCAGCGCTTCCCCACCCTCGACCACCGGGCCACCCTCGACGACATCACCGTCGTCGGCGACGCGGGCCAGGTCTACCGGGGTCCCGCCGCCTGGATCGTCACCCTGTGGGCGCTGCGCGAGCACCGGCCGCTCGCCCACCGGCTCAGCACACCCGCGGGGGCGCCGTTCGCCAAGGGGGCGGCGCTGGCGGCGGCCAAGTGGCGGGGCTCGCAGTGGGGGCAGGGGCAGCGGACGCAGTGGGGCGGGCAGGTCTACCGGCAGGCGGACGGCTGGTCGTACGACCCGGGGCAGGGGTGGACGTACACCACACCGGGCTGCGGCGACGGCGCCTGCGCCACCCCGTAGGCTCTCTGTCCGTGCCTGCGAAGAACGACAGCCCCAAGAGCGACGAGCCCGAAGAGGGCGGTGCGCCCAGCAAGTCCGAGCAGACCCGCGCGCTGATCCTGGAGACGGCCATGCGGCTGTTCCAGGAGCGCGGCTACGACAAGACGACGATGCGGGCCATCGCCAAGGAGGCCGGGGTCTCCGTCGGCAACGCGTACTACTACTTCGAGGGCAAGGAGCACTTGATCCAGGGCTTCTACGACCGGATCGCCACCGAGCACCAGGTGGCGGTCCGCGAGGTCCTGGCCCGGGAGACCGACCTGGAGGCGAGGCTTGCGGGTGTCCTGAGGACGTGGCTGGACATCGCGACGCCGTATCACGAGTTCGCGGTGCAGTTCTTCAAGAACGCCGCCGACCCGGACAGCCCGCTCAGCCCGTTCTCCCCGGAGTCGGAGCACGCGCGCGTGGAGGCCATTTCCGTCCACCGCGAGGTACTGGCGGGCGCGACGAAGACCAAGGTCCCGGAGGAACTGCGGGACGTGCTCCCCGAGTTGATGTGGCTGTCCCAGATGGGGCTGGTCCTGTACTGGATCTTCGACCGGACCGAGGGGCGGGAGCGGAGCTACCGCCTGGCCGAGCGGGGGGCGCGGCTCACCGCGCGCGGTGTGTCGCTGGCGCGGTTCCGGGTGCTGCGGCCGCTCGTGCGGGAGGTGCACGAGCTGTTCACGGACTTCCTGCCGGGGATGACGAAGGTGCTCCCCACCCCCGGCAAGTCCTGAGCTGCGGCGGTCAGTTGACCGCGTCCACCTCGCCCTCGGCGAGCTCGACGTCGTACACCAGCGGGCCGTCGGTCACCACGACCTGCGTCGCGCGAGTGCCGAACGAGGGCGCCGCCGTCGACAGCAGATACGTCCCCGGGGCCGGCACGGACACGATGTACGAGCCGTCGGCCAGGGAGTCGACGCGGTCCAGTTGACGGCCGCCCTTCGACAACAGGGCCACCGAGGCGTTCTCCACCGGCTCGCCGTCGGCGGTGCGGACGAAGCCGTGGACCGCGGAGGCGGGGCCGTTCGCGGACTCGGGCTCGGCCTCCTCCTTCGGCTCGACCGCCAGGTGCGGCAGCCGCTTCTCCAGCCAGTCCGGCAGCCACCAGTTGGAGTTGCCGAGCAGGTGCATCGCGGCCGGCACCAGCGCCGTACGCAGGATGAAGGCGTCGAGCGCCACCGCCGCCGCGAGTCCCACGCCCGCCATCGCCGCGCCCGAGTCGCCGCTCAGCACGAAGGCGAGGAACACGCAGACCATGATCAGGGCCGCGGAGTTGATGACCCTGCTGGTCTCCGCCAGGCCGACGCGCACCGCGCGCGCGTTGTCGCGCGTGTGCACCCACTCCTCGTGCATCCGGCTCACCAGGAACACCTGGTAGTCCATCGAGAGGCCGAACAGCAGCGAGAGCATGATGACCGGCAGGAAGGCGTTGATCGGGCCCTCCTTGCCGAGGCCGAGCAGGTCCAGGCCCCAGCCCCACTGGAAGATCGCGACCAGGACGCCGAAGGAGGCGGCCGCGGCGATCAGGTTCATCAGGGCGGCCGTCAGCGGCACCACCAGGGAGCGGAAGGCGACCAGCAGGAGCAGGAAGCCGAGGCCGATGATGGTCGCGATGAACAGCGGCAGTCGGTCGCCGGTGACGGACGCGAAGTCCTTCGAGACGGCCGTCACGCCACCGACGTGGGCCTGCGCCCCGGCCTTCGGGATCACCTCGTCCCGCAGCGTGTCGATCAGCTGGTCGGTCTGCTCGGACTGCGGTGACGTCTTCGGGACGACCTGTATCACCGTCACACCCTTGGCGGGCGGCAGCGCGGCGACCCGGGCGACACCGGGGGTCGCCTCCATGTCCTTGACCAGGGTGGCCGTGTCACCGCCGTCGCTGACCACCTGGAGCGGGCCGTTGAAGCCGGGCCCGAAGCCCTCGGCGAGCAGGTCGTACGCCTTCCTGGTGGTCGTCGACGCGTCGTCGTTGCCCTGGTCGGTGGCGCCCAGGCGCAGCGACAGCACGGGGACGGCGAGTACGGCCATGACGACCAGGGCGAGTGCCGCTATCCGCCGGGGGCGCTTCTCGACGTTCGTCGACCAGCGGGCCGCGAAGCCGCTCGCCTTCTCCGACTCGGGGCCGTCGGCAGCGAGCCTGCGGCGCTGGCGGCGGCTGAGCACGCGCGGGCCCAGGAAGCCGAGCAGCGCCGGGAGCAGGGTGGTGGCGGCGAGCACGCTGAGCACCACCGTCAGGGAGGTGCCGACGACCACGCCGTCCAGGAAGCGCAGCCGCGTCACCAGCATGCCGGCGAGCGCGATGCACACCGTGCCGCCCGCGAACAGGACCGCGCGCCCGGAGGTGTTGAGGGCGGTGACCGCGGACTCCTCCGGGTCCATGCCCCGCTGGATGCCGCGCCGGTGCCGGGTGACGATGAACAGGGCGTAGTCGATGCCGACGCCCAGGCCGATCAGGGAGGCGAGCAGCGGGGCGATGTCGGGGACGTCGGTGGCGTGGCTGAGCAGCTGGGTGGAGAACAGGCCGGTGCCGACGCCGAAGACCGCGATGGCGATCGGCAGCAGCATCGCGAAGAACGAGCCGAAGGCCAGGAACAGCACGACGGCCGCCGCGACGATGCCGACCATCTCCGACAGGCCCTGCGGCGGCTCCTGCACGCGCTGGATGGCCTGGCCGCCCAACTCGACCTGCAGACCGCTCTTTTCAGCCCCCTGCGCGGTGTCGAGGACGTTCTGGACGAGCTCCTTGGGTACTTCGTTCGCGCGCTGGGTGAAGGTCAGCTGGGCGTACGCGATCTTTCCGTCGCCGCTGATCTGTGCCGCCCCGCGGGCGCCGGAGTAGGGGCTGGTGACCTCGCCCACCCCGTTCATCTTCGCGATCTTGTCGAGAGCCGGCTGGATGCGGTTCTGGACCGCCGTGTCCTTCACCGAGCCGTCGTCGACCTTCCACACCACGGTGTCCGTGTCGCCCGAGGTGTTCGGGAAGGCCTTCTCCATCAGGTCGTACGCACTCTTGGAGTCCGTGTCCGGGAGGGAGAAGACGTTCGCGTAATTCGTGCCCGCCGTCGAGGCCGAAAAGCCCAGGCCGAACAGTGCCCCCACCCACAGCAACAGGACCACCAGCCGGTGCCGATAGCACCACCGTGCCAATGCCGCCACGATCAACGCTCCTTAGTCGTTCGCTCGTCGGTCGGTCCCCCAGGTCCTGGGCAACAGGATTGGCCGCGGCACGCGCGCGTGGACACGGGACACGCTCGACTCTCAAGGAACTCCAAAGACCGATCCGGCCCGGCTGTCAGTGGCCCGCCCGATACTGGGGGCATGACGACGGCTCCAGGCACCGTGCTGGTGGTGGAGGACGAACCGAGCATCGCGGACGTCCTCGCCATCGCCCTGCGCTACCACCGCTTCGAGGTGATGATCGCGGGCACCGTCCGCGAGGCCCGCGCACTTGCCGAGCGCACCCGGCCCGACGCGGCACTCCTCGACGTGATGCTGCCGGACGGGGACGGGCGGGCGCTGGGACGGGAACTGCGCGCCACGCAGCCCAACCTGGCGCTGGTGTTCCTGACCGCGCGCGACTCGCCGGCCGAGATAGTCGGCGCCCTCGGCTTCGGCGACGACTACATCACCAAGCCGTTCAACATCGACGAGGTCGTCGCCCGCATCACCGCGGTGCTGCGCCGCACCCGCCCGGCCGACCTCCTGCCGCAGCGGCCGCCGCTCCGGTACGGCGACCTGGAGCTGGACGAGACGACGTACAGCGTCCACCGCGCCGGACGCAGCGTCGAGCTCACCCCCACCGAGTACGCGTTGCTGCGGTTCCTGGTGCGCAACGGCGGGCGGATCGTGCCCAAGGAGCAACTCCTGCGCCACGTCTGGCAGTACGAACACACCCCGCCCGAGTCGACCGTCGTGGAGACCTACATCAGCTATCTGCGGCGCAAGCTGGACGCGCTCGGGCCGCCGGTGATCACCACGCGGCGCGGTGTGGGATACGGGCTGGCATGAGGAAGATCCGGTGGCCGCACTGCGAGCGCGGCATCCACTCGCTGCGCGCCAAGCTGACGCTGGCGAACGTCGTGCTGCTCGCGCTCGGCATCGTCGCGGCCACCGCCGTCAGCCTGATGGGCATGCGGTACTACCTGCTCGGCCAGGTCGACACACAGCTCACCAAGACCCGTGACTCGCTGGGCAGTGTGCAGCTCACCATGCGGCAGATCGACTCGCTGAGCGTGGTGGGCTTCGTCCGCGACCGGCTCGCCCCGGAGCACGTCGACGAGCACTCGGCACCGGACTCCATCTACGCGGCCGTCGACGGCAAGGGCAAGCCCGCCGGCCTGTTCGGCTTCAAGCCGACCGAGGCCCAGCGCAGCCTGGCGGGCGCGGTAAGCAATCCGCGCGCCCTGGTGAAGGACCCCGATCCGCACGACGTCACCGTGCACGGCGCCAAGTACCGGGTGACGGCGACCCGCCTCGCCGACGGCACGTACATCCTGCTCGCCACCTCCACCGAGGCCCTCCACAAGGGCATGATCAAGGCGCTCAAGCTCGACCTCGCCATCGGCACCCTGCTGCTGATGCTGCTGGCCTGTCTGACCATGGTCAGTGTCCGGCGCCGGACGCGGCCGCTGGAGGACATGGTGGAGACGTCGACGGCGATCGCCGAGGGCGACCTCACCCGGCGCGTGCCCTCCAGCCACCATCCGACGCAGGAGGTCGAGCAGCTGCGCCTGGCCCTCAACTCGATGCTCCACCAGGTCGAGTCGGCGTACCGCACGCGCGAGCGCAGCGCGGCCCAGCTGCGCCGCTTCGTCGCCGACGCCTCGCACGAGCTGCGCACCCCGCTGTCCGCGATACGGGGCTATCTCCAGCTGTACGACAAGGGGATGCTCAGCGACCCGGACGAGCGCAAGCGTGCCTGGGAGCGGGTGCTGGCCGAAACGGACCGCATGGGGCGCCTGGTGGACGAGTTGCTCACGCTGGCCCGCCTCGACCAGCAGCCCGAACTGCGCTTCCGGAACGTCGACGTGAGCCGTCTGGTGCGGGACGCGGCGGAGGACCTGCGGGTGCAGCAGCCGGACCGGCCGATCAAGGTGGCAGCCGACGGTTCCCTCCTCGTGCACGCCGACGAGTCGGGCCTCAGACAGGTGCTCGGCAACCTGGTGGGCAATGTGCGCACGCACACGCCGGCGGACGTGCCGGTGCGGCTCGGCGTGGAGCGGGAGGACGGGGTCGTACGGCTGTGTGTCACGGACGAGGGCCCGGGGCTGTGCGACGAGGACGCGGCGCGCATCTTCGACCGCTTCTTCCGGGCCGGCGGCGGCGCGGGCAGCGGTCTGGGGCTCGCGATCGTTCAGGGGGTGGTGCAGGCGCACGGCGGGGAGGTGGCGGTGCGCACGGCGCCGGGCGAGGGCCTGGCGGTGACGGTCACTCTGCCGGCGCGGACGGCCGCCGTACGGACGTGAATCCTCGTACGGCCTTTGGAGGTTGTGCGGCCTTCAGACGTTGGCCATGACGAGCGCCCACACCGTCTTGCCGTGACGTCCTCTGCTCCACACGCCCCAGGCCGCCGCGATGTGCTCCACGATATGCAGTCCGCGGCCGGTCTCCTCCCACTCGCCGACCACCCGTAAGCGGGGCTCCAGTTGGCCCTCGTCGGACACCTCTATGAGACAGGAACCGTCGGCCAGCGCCGTCACCGCCACCTCGAACTCCCGCTCCAGGAGCGGGCCGTGGCGTACGACATTGGTCGCCAGCTCGGACACCAGCAGGACGGCGTCGGCCAGCGCCGGATCGTCCGGTCCGTGTCCCCAGTCGGCCAGATGGTCCCGGACCCGGCGCCGGGCAAGACCGACGGAAGCCGGATGCCGGGGCAGCCGGAAGGAGTTGCGTCTCAACACGTTTGCTCCTCACCCCACGCACACCTCCGTCACATCGTCCTGCGTCGGGTGAGCGCCCGGCGTCACTCGGGCGAATGTCATGCCGCGAGTTCGCGTCAGATCCAGGTGAGGCTCCAGAGCCGGAACACGCCGGTGCCGTCGTCCAGATACTGGCTGCCGCCGACGTCCTCGCTGCTGAGGACGTATTCCTTGCCCTGCCACAGCGGGATCACCGGCACATCGCGGGCGACGTCCTCCTGCAGCGTGCGGAAGTCCGACGAGGCGTCGCCGCGGTCGGCGTACTGCTGGCTGGCCCGAATCAGCTGATCCACCGCCTTGTTGCTGTAGCCGGTGTTCATGGTGCCGCCGGTGCCGACGAGCGGGGCGCCGAAGGTGTCGGGGTCCGGGTAGTCGGCGACCCAGCCGACGGCGTACGCGTCCAGCTTGCCGGTGGCCCAGCGCTTCTGGAAGTCGGACCACTCGTAGCCCTTGACGGTCACCTTGAACAGGCCGGTCGACTCCAGCTGCTTCTTGACGGCCTGGGCCTCCTGCTCGGCGGAGCCGCGGCCCTTGCCGTAGCCGTAGGTGAAGCGGACCGGCAGCGTCACACCGGCCTCGGTGAGCAGGGTCCGCGCCTTCTTCGCGTCCTGCTTCGGGTAGGCGTCGAAGAACGACGTGGTGTGGCCGGTGATGCCCGTCGGGATCAGCGAGTACAGGGGGTCGACGGTCCCCGCGTACACCGTGGCGGCCAGTTGCTCGCGGTTGATCAGCCAGGCCATGGCCTGCCGGACCCGGGTGTCGTGCAGGGGCGAGCTCGCGCGGGTGTTGAGGTAGAGATTGCGGGTCTCGGAGCTGTCGGACTCGGAGAGGCGCTGGTCCGGGTCGCTCGCCGACAGCCCGGACAGCACCGTGGGCGGCAGCTGACGGGTGGCGACGTCGATCTTCTTGTCCTTCCAGGCGCTGCTGAGGGCCTCCGGGGTGGCGTAGTAGAGCAGGTCGATGGGCCGGCCCGTGTCCTTCAGGGCGCCCCTGTAGTTCGGGTTCGGCGTGAGGACGGCCTTCTTGGCCTTCGTATACGCCGTCAGCTCGTACGGTCCGGTGCCGTCCGCGCCGAGGTCGGTGCGCAGGCCGTTCTTCGGGTACTTCTGGCTGTCGACGATCGCGCCGGCGCCGGTGGCCACCTTGAACGGGAACGTGGCGTCGGGCGAGGCCAGACGGAAGGTGACGGTCAGGCCGTCGGCGTCCACCGAGCGCAGTGTGCTCAGCAGGGAGGACGGGCCGACGTCGGACTTGATCGACTTGACCCGGTCGAAGGAGTACTTGACGTCCTCGGCGGTCATCGTGCGGCCGCTGGGGAAGGTGAGCCCCGGCCGCAGCTTGCAGCGGTAGGTGGTCAGTCCGCCGCCCACGAACCCGCAGGAGCGGGCCGCGTCCGGCACCGGTGCGGCGCCGCCCGGCTCGAACGTCAGCAGTGACTGGAAAACGTTGCTGAACAACGCCCAGGAGCCCGCGTCGTAGGCGCCCGCCGGATCGAGTGCGGTGACCTCGTCCGTGGTGCCGACCGTGATCGTCCTGTCGCTGTCCTTCTGCGACGGCAGCAGCTGCCAGCCGCCCACTCCCACGCCTGCAAGTACGAGCAGCGTCGCGAGAATGCGCATGCGAACCGAGCGCATCGGTTGCCCTCCCCGGGCCCGACGGGCCCCGCCCCACATGCCACTCCCCTAGTGGCGCGGCTCACCTAATCACACGTGTTTCAGCTGGGGGAAGAGGGATTTGTCGAGTTGAGAAAGAAGTTACCGCAAGGGGTTTCCATCAGATTTCACAGCGCCCTCACAGGGTCTGCGGCGGATCGTTTCTACAGGCGGTTTCTACGGGCCGCGCGCTCCGTCACGCCCGCGTGGAGGCCAGTTCGATCACCGTGATGTCCGAGGGTGCGCCCACGCGCGTGGGCGGGCCCCAGGCTCCCGCGCCGCGGCTGACGTAGAGCTGTGTGTCGCCGTAGCGCTCCAGTCCCGCGACGGTCGGATTCGCCGCCGCAGCAATGAAGTTGCCGGGCCAGAGCTGGCCGCCGTGCGTATGGCCGGAGAGCTGAAGGTCGACGCCGTGCTTGACCGCGTCGTGGATCTGGACGGGCTGGTGGGCGAGGAGCACGCACGCGCGTGCCGTGTCCCGGTCGCCGAGCGCCCTGGTGAAGTCGGGGCCCTGGCCCTCGCTCTCGCCCGCGATGTCGTTGACACCGGCCAGGTCGAAGTACGGCAGTTCCGTACGGGCGTTCTCCAGGGGGAGCAGACCGAGCCGCCGTACCTCCTCGACCCACTGCTCGGCGCCGGAGAAGTACTCGTGGTTGCCGGTGACGAAGTACGAGGGCGCCTTCAGCTGCCTGAGCGGTGTCGCCGCCGGGCCCAGGTCCTTCACGCTGCCGTCGACCAGGTCGCCGACGACCGCGACGATGTCCGGCTGGGTGGAGTTGATCGTATCGACGACCTGCTGCGCGAAGCCCCGGCCGAGGATCGGGCCCAGGTGGATGTCGCTGACGACCGCGATGCGGTAACCGTGCGCCGCACGCGGGAGCTTGGCCAGCGGCACGGTGACGCGCTTCACGCGCGGGCCGCGCAGCACGCCGTAGGTGCCGTAGCCGACGGTCCCCACGGCCGCCACGGCGGCGGCGCCCGCGACCGCGCGCGAGACGAAGAGGCGCCGGGACGGCTCCGGGGCGGGCGCGGAGTCCGGCTCGGGCCCGGGCGGCTTCGGAGGCACGGCGCCCGCGGGGACCGGCTCGGGCTCCGACTGCGGTACGGCCGCGGTGACGCGCGCCCGCCGTTCCAGGAAGCGGCGCAGCAGGGGTCGTACGACCTCTCCCGCCACCACGCCCAGCAGCAGGTAGATCGACAGCGCGAGCCACAGGAAGCCCGGCCAGGCGAGGACCTGCTGGAGCCAGAAGGGCGCGCCCGCGCGCTCGCCGACGACGGCCCCGATGGCCAGCACCCAGCCGCCGGCGACCACCGCGACGCCCGCGCGGCGGGCGAGGCCCGGGCCGCGGGTCGTGTCGCGGAACAGACGGCGCCACAGGTACCAGTTGCCCGCGACCAGGACGCCGAGGGCGAGCAGGGCGAATCCTGCGAAGACAATGCCCACGGCTATGAGGTATGGCGCAAAGCGCGCAGTCCGCGCAACCCGATGGCCCCGACGACCGTCCCCAATACGAAGGAGACGACGGCCAGCGTCAGATGCACCCAGAAGAACGCCGTCGGGTGGCCGTCGTCGAAGGCCTGCCCGCTACTGTCCTTGATCAAGTTCTTTACGAAAGTGACCCAGATGATCCACGACCACACCCCGAAAGCGAGCAGGAACCAGGACACCGGGCGGCTGAGCTTCATGAGTTCAGTATCGCCGTCCGGATCCTGGCGCCGCCTCCGGGGTGGGGTGGGAGGCGGGACTTCACGTCCTGTGCCATGTACGTTCTCGTCCGTGCCCGCACCCAAGAAGACCGTCAGGCGATCCCTGCTGGTCACCTCCGCCGCCCTGTCCTCGCTCGCGCTGACCGCGCCGGTCTCCTTCGCCGCCCCGAGCCCGTCGACCAGTCCCTCGACGAGTCCGTCGGCCACTCCCCCGGCGAAGATGTCGTCCGTGGGCGGCACCCGCCTCGGGCAGGCGGGCACACAGGTCGATCTGGGCAGCGGCGCCCCCGTGCTCCCCAAGGACATCACCGCGCGCTCCTGGATCGTCGCGGACGCGGAGTCGGGCGAGGTGCTGGCCGCGCACAACGCGCACTGGCGGCTGCCCCCGGCGAGCACGATGAAGATGCTGTTCGCGGACACGGTGCTGCCGAAGTTCCCGAAGACCGAGAAGCACAAGGTGGTGCCGGCCGACCTGGCGGGCATGGGCGCCGGTTCCAGCATGGTCGGGATAAAGGAGGGCGAGACGTACACGGTCCGCGACCTGTGGCTCGGCGTCTTCCTGCGCTCCGGCAACGACGCGGTGCATGTACTTTCGGCCATGAACGACGGCGTCGACAACACCGTCAAGGAGATGAACGAGCACGCCGAGGAGCTCCAGGCTCTCGACACCAACGTAGTGACGCCCGACGGCTACGACGCCCCCAAGCAGGTCTCCTCCGCATACGACCTGACGCTGTTCGCACGCTCCGGCCTGCAGAAGAAGGACTTCCGCGAGTACTGCTCGACGGTGCGGGCGAAGTTCCCGGGCGGGACGACGAAGAAGAAGGGCAAGTCGGTCCGCGACTCCTTCGAGATCCAGAACACCAACCGGCTGCTGACCGGCGACTCCGACATCTCCGTCTACCAGGGCATCGCGGGCGTCAAGAACGGCAACACCACCAACGCGGGCGCCACCTTCACGGGAGTCGCCGAGCGCAACGGCCGGGTGCTGCTCGTCACCGTCATGCACCCGGAGAAGAACGAGCACAACGAGATCTACAAGGAGACCTCCAAGCTCTTCGACTGGGGCTTCAAGGCGGCCGACAAGGCACGTTCGGTGGGCGAGCTGGTGCCGCCGCGCAGCGCGCAGGCGAGCGCCCAGCCGGGCGCCAACGCCTCGCCCGGCGAGGCGGGCGGCGCGGGCAACGCGTCCGCCTCTCCGGCCGCGAACGCCTCCGCCAGGACCGGCTCCGGCGGCATCGGGGTGGCGCTCGGCATCACCGGCGGGCTGGTGGTGCTCCTCGCGGCCGCCGCCTTCCTGGTCAACCTCCGCTGGCCGCTGCCGGATCTGGTACGTCGTCGGACTCGCCCGTAGCTTCTTCCGGCTCCTTGCTCTGCGTCGCCGTCCAGGCGGCGCAGAACAGCACCAGTTTCGCCGTGAAGTTGATCCACAGCAGCAGGGCCACGGGCACGCCGAACGCGCCGTACATGCTCTTCGCGGCCACGCCCTGCATATAGCCGCTCAGCAGCGTCTTCAGCAGCTCGAAGCCGACCGCGCCGGTCAGCGCGGCGACGATCAGACGGCGGCGCGGCGGCTCGACGCCGGGCAGCAGGGTGAGGACGTAGAGCAGGAGCAGGAAGTCGGCCAGTACGGCGACGGCGAACGCGGCGACGTACAGCAGGATCCCGCCCCAGCCTCCCTTCTCGATGCCCAGCTGTTTGGTGATCCAGCCGACCATCGCGGAGGCGATGGTGGAGGTGGCGAGCGTGACGAGGACGGCGCCGCCGAGGCCGACGAGGATGCCCAGGTCCTTGGCCTTGCGCAGGACGGGGTTCTCCTCCTCGTCGGGCAGCTCCCACACCGCGCGCAGACACTCGCGCATCGAGCCGGCCCAGCCGATGCCGGTGAACAGCAGCAGGGCACCCGCGATGAGACCGATGGTGCCGGCGTTGTCGACCAGGTTCTGGATGTCGAGCTGGTCGGAGATGCCGGGCACCTGCTCGGCGATCTTGTCCTGAAGATCGTTCTGCTGATCCTTGCTGAGCGTGGCGGCGGCGATCGCGGCGGCCACGGTGAGCAACGGAAACAACGCGACGAAGCTGGTGAACGTCATCGCGGCGGCCAGCCGGGTCCACTTCACCCGGTCCAGACGTTCGTACGACCGCCACGCGTGCGTGAGCATCAGGCGCGCCAGCAGCGGCCCGACGACGGGGAGCTTCTTCAGCCAGTCCATGATCCGACTCTGCCCTCGGTGCGGAAGACCAATGTGCGAGTACCCCAAAAGCGCAGCACAGTGGCGAGCGCCATGCCGACCCCCGCGCCGGAAACGGTGTCGGCGCGCTGCGAGGTGAGACCGAGGCCGTAGTGACTGAGGGCGAGGCAGAGCAGTTGTACGACGGCACCGGCGAGGTTGACCGCACAGAAGACGGCATAGGCGCGCAGTCCCTTCACGCGCGCGTGCCGGTACGTGCCGAGCGCGTTGCCCGCGTACGCCACCGAGCAGCCGGCGACGAAGGAGATCCCCTTGGCGGTGAGCGGGTCGAGGCCGGCCGGTCCGCGCAGCCAGGTGAACAGGGCGAGGTCGGCGGCGTAGGCGAGGAGGCCGACAGCGGCGAATCCGGCCAGCTCGCGTCGGTCCGCGCACGCGCGCGTGAGTCGCGATGTGCGGCGGCTCGGCCACGCGCGCGTGCTCACCAGTTCGCCACCGCGAGTCCGTACATCGCGAGCCAGACCAGCCCGATGAGGGCGAGGGCGCGGTCGCGAAGCACGACGTCCTCGGGTTCGCCCGCGGTGCCGCGGTCGGCGAAGACGGCGTATCTGAGGATCGCGAGGATGAAGGCGACCATGGACAGCTGCCGCCAGGGCAGGATGCTCGCGTGCGGGACGCCGCCCTCCTCCAGCGCCCACAGGCAGTAGCCGAGGACGGCGACACCGGCCGCGAGCTGCCAGACGAAGCGCAGGTAGCCGGTGGTGTACTCGGTGAGCAACGCGCGCGTGGCGCCCGCCTTTCCGGCCATCTGGACGGCTTCGGAGTAGCGCTTGGCCGACACCATGAACAGCGCGCCGAAGCCGGTCGTGATCAGGAACCAGCGCGACAGCGGGATGCCGAGCGCGAGCCCGCCGATCGCCGCCCGCATCAGGAACCCGGTCGTGACGACGACGAGGTCGACGACGAGGACGTGCTTGAGGCTGACGCAGTACGCCAGTTGCATGCCGAGGTAGGCGGTCAGCAGCGCCGCGACGACCGGCGAGACCAGCCATGCCGCCACGGCCGGTGCGAGCACGCCCAGGGCGCCTCCGACGCCGTACGCGACGGGTACGGGGACCTGTCCGGCGGCGACCGGGCGGTGCCGCTTGGTGGGGTGGGCGCGGTCGGCCTCGACGTCGCGGGCGTCGTTGATCAGGTAGACGGCGGCGGCGCAGGCGGTGAACAGGGCGAAGACCAGGGCGAGTTCGGCGGCGGCATGGCCCGAGAAGAGCTGCCCTGCGGCGGCCGGGGCGGCGACGACCAGGACGTTCTTGACCCACTGCTTGGGGCGCGCGGTCTTCAGCAGCCCGGCCAGGAGGCCGCCTGGGACGGCCTTCCGGGGTGGTGCGGTACGTCGGCGGCGCGTGCTCTGTTCCACGAGCGCCGCGTCCTGCGTGCGCGAGCTGCCCGCGAGGGGCGCTGTCTCAGTCATGAGCGCTCCCGGCCATCCAGCGCGACCCGAGCCGCGCCGTGAGTGCCCCGAGGGCCGCGCCCGCCGCCACGTCCGAGGGGTAGTGCACGCCGACGACCAGACGGGAGAGGCACACCGCGGCGGCGAGCGGGCGGATCACGCGCGCACCGAGCGCCCCGTAGGCGACCGCGGCGGCCGCGGCGGAGGTCGCGTGGGAGCTCGGGAAGGAGTGCTGGCCGACGGTGCGCACCAAGGGCTCGACGTGCGCCGGGCGCGGACGGCGCACCACCCTCTTCACCCCCATGCTGGCGAGGTGCGCGCCCGCGGTGAGCGCCGTGCCACGCAACCAGGCACGGCGCCGCGCACCGTCCACGGCGGCTCCCGCGAGGCCCGCCGCAAGCCACAGCGCACCATGCTCGCCGGCCCGGGAGAGGGCACGGGCTGCGCCGGCGACGCGCGGGTCGCCGCCGCATGCCCGGAATGCAGAAAGGATTTGGCGGTCCATGTGATCCATGTGGACTCACTGTTCCCGCCGACCCCGCCGGAGCTCCGACCATTTTGTGCGACATCCCATTAATCACCCATTTCGGGGAGGGGAGTAATGTTCCAGAACTAATCGCTCACATAAGGGCGATACGGTCACCGACATGTCTGCCGAGACCGCTCCCGTCACCGTCACCGGATGGGGCCGCACAGCTCCCACCGCGGCCCGTCTGATCCGTCCGGGGACGTACGAGGAGGCCGCGGCCGCCGTTCGGGACTGCGGGGCCCGCGGAGGGATCCCCAGGGGTCTGGGACGGGCGTACGGGGACGCGGCGCAGAACGCCGGTGGCACGGTGCTCGACATGACGGGCCTGGACCGGGTCCACGCGATCGACGTCGACGGCGGCACCGTCCTGTGCGACGCGGGCGTCTCCCTGCACCGGCTGATGGAGGTGCTGCTGCCGCTCGGCTGGTTCGTGCCGGTGACGCCCGGCACGCGCTATGTGACGGTCGGCGGTGCGATCGGCGCGGACATCCACGGCAAGAACCACCATGTCTCGGGCTCCTTCTCCCGCCATGTGCTGTCCTTCGAACTCCTCACCGCGGACGGGGAGATCCGCACCGTGGGCCGCGGCACGCCCCTGTTCGACGCGACCGCGGGAGGCATGGGCCTGACGGGCGTGATCCTGACCGCGACGCTGCAGCTGCAGCCGGTGGAGACCTCGCTGATGTCGGTCGACACCGAGCGCGCGCGGGACCTCGACGACCTGATGGACCGTCTGACCGCCACCGACCACCTCTACCGCTACTCGGTCGCCTGGATCGACCTGCTGGCGCGCGGCGCGGCGACGGGCCGCGCGGTCCTCACACGCGGGGACCACGCCCCGCTCGACGCGCTGCCCACGCGCGCGCGTAGAGCCCCGCTGGCCTTCCGTACCCCACAGTTCCCGGCCACGCCCGCCTTCCTCCCCGACGGCCTGCTCGGCCGCCGGAGCGTGGGCCTGTTCAACGAGCTCTGGTACCGGAAGGCGCCACGCGCGCGTACCGGCGAACTGCAGCGGATCTCCACCTTCTTCCACCCCCTGGACGGGGTGCCCCACTGGAACCGGATCTACGGCCGCGGCGGCTTCGTGCAGTACCAGTTCGTCGTCGGACACGGCCAGGAGGAGGCACTGCGCCGGATCGTGCGGCGCATCTCCGAGCGCCGGTGCCCGTCCTTCCTGGCCGTCCTCAAGCGCTTCGGGGACGCCGACCCGCGCTGGCTCTCCTTCCCCGCACCGGGCTGGACGCTCGCCCTGGACATCCCGGCGAACCTGCCCGGCCTCGGCGCGTTCCTCGACGAGCTCGACGCGGAGGTCGCCGCGGCCGGCGGGCGCGTCTACCTCGCCAAGGACTCCCGGCTGCGCCCCGAACTGCTCGCCGCCATGTACCCACGCCTCGACGACTTCCGGACACTGCGCGCGGAACTCGATCCGCGCGGTGTGTTCAGGTCCGATCTCTCCCGCCGTCTCGCCCTCTAGGCACCGAGGGGGTGTTGTCGTTTGGACCAGCTCGGCGTCGCGGGCCCTGGCACGCGCTCCCCCACTGCCTTAACGGCGTGGGGGAGCCCCAGTTGCGTTGTCGTCACTCTCCCCCACTCTCGGCTTCGCCCGAGCGGGAGGGGCCCCCATCGCTCCGCGTCGACTCCCTCCTCCGCCTTGCAACTGCCCGTCCCAGACCCCGCTCGCTCGGGCTCGGCCGGGACGCACCGTTCCTCACAGCCGACCTGATCCAAACAACACCCCCTAGGAGCTGCTGTCGTGAAGGACGCCTTCGGCCTCCCCCAGTCCCTGCTCGTCCTCGGCGGTACGTCCGAGATCGCGCTCGCCACCGCACGCCGTCTGATCGCCCGCCGCACCCGCACGGTGTGGCTCGCGGGACGTCCCTCGCCCGCCTTGGAGAAGGCCGCTTCGGAACTGCGCACACTGGGCCCGGACGTGCACACCGTCGCCTTCGACGCGCTCGAGCCCGACGCCCACGAGGCCGTGCTCGGCAAGGTCTTCGCGGAGGGCGACGTCGACATGGTGCTGCTCGCCTTCGGCATCCTCGGCGACCAGGCGCACGACGAGCGCGAACCGGCGGCCGCGGTCCGCGTCGCGCAGACCAACTACACGGGCGCCGTGTCGGCGGCCCTGGTGAGCGCACGCGCGCTGCAGACGCAGGGCCACGGCTCGCTCGTGGTGCTCTCCTCCGTCGCCGGCGAGCGAGCCCGGCGCGCCAACTTCATCTACGGCTCGAGCAAGGCAGGCCTGGACGTATTCGCGCAGGGCCTGGGCGACGCGCTGCACGGCACGGGCGTGCACGTCATGGTCGTACGCCCCGGGTTCGTACGGTCGAGGATGACCGCGGGCCTGCCCGAGACCCCGCTCGCGACGACCCCGGAGGCGGTCGCGACGGCGATCGAACTGGGGCTGCGGCGCCGCTCGGAGACGGTGTGGGTACCTGGCGCACTACGGGTGGTCATGTCGGCCCTGCGGCACCTGCCGCGCGGGCTGTTCCGGCGGCTGCCGGTCTAGCCGGCTATCGGCTCGGGATGGTGCCCCGCTCCACATGCCCGGCCTGCGGTGGCACCGCCGAGCGGCCGAAGGTGTACTCGCGCAGCTTGCGCCAGACGCCGTCGGCGCCCTGCTCGTAGAGCGCGAAGCCGGTGCACGGCCACTCGGCCTCGAAGTCGGCGAGCCCCTCGAAGGCGCGGTCCATCGCCTGGTCGTCGATGCCGTGCGCCACCGTCACGTGCGGGTGGTACGGGAACTGCAGTTCGCGTGCCACGGGGCCGGAGGCGTCACGGACCTGCTTCTGCAGCACGGTGCACGCCTCGCCGCCCTCGACGACCCGCACGTAGACCACGGGTGACAGGGGCCGGAAGGTGCCGGTGCCGGACAGCCGCATGGGGAACGGCCGGCCGCTCGCCGCGACCTCGGTGAGGTGGGCCTCGACGGCCGGCAGGTTGCCGCTGTCGACCTCCGTCGGCGGCAGCAGCGTGACATGTGTGGGGATGCCGTGAGCAGCGGCGTCGCCGAAGCCCGCGCGCAGCTGTTGGAGCAGGCTGCCGTAAGGCTCCGGGACCGCGATCGACACGCCGATCGTTACGGTCCCCACTTCGTCTCCTGTCGTCGTGACGGATTTGTTCTGAGCCGTCGGCTATCGACTGTACGGCCACGGCTGTGCTGCGGGCAGGCGCAACCGTAGTGATGTGCAGCGCTCTGCCCAGTGGTACGTCTGTGCGGTGGTGCGCGGTCAGTGCTTGGCGGGCAGGAAGCCGACCTTGTCGTAGGCCTGCGCAAGGGTCTCCGCGGCGACGGCGCGCGCCTTCTCGGCGCCCTTGGCCAGGATCGAGTCCAGCGTCTCCGAGTCGTCCAGGTACTGCTGGGTGCGCTCCTTGAAGGGCGTCACGAACTCGACCATGACCTCGGCGAGGTCCGTCTTGAGCGCGCCGTACATCTTGCCCTCGTAGTCCTGCTCCAGCTCGGCGATCGTCTTGCCGGTGAGGGTCGAGTAGATGGTGAGCAAGTTGCTCACGCCCGGCTTGTTCTCGGCGTCGTAGCGGATGACCGTGTCGGTGTCGGTGACGGCGCTCTTGACCTTCTTGGCGGTGGCCTTGGGGTCGTCGAGGAGGTTGATGAGGCCCTTCGGCGTGGACGCCGACTTGCTCATCTTGATCGACGGGTCCTGCAGGTCGTAGATCTTCGCCGTCTCCTTGAGGATGTACGGCTTCGGGATCGTGAAGGTCTCGCCGAAGCGGCCGTTGAAGCGCGTGGCGAGGTCGCGGGTGAGTTCGACGTGCTGGCGCTGGTCCTCGCCGACCGGGACCTCGTTGGCCTGGTAGAGCAGGATGTCGGCGACCTGGAGGATCGGGTACGTGAACAGGCCGACGCTCGCCCGGTCCGCGCCCTGCTTGGCGGACTTGTCCTTGAACTGGGTCATGCGGGAGGCCTCGCCGAAGCCGGTGAGGCAGTTCATGACCCAGGCGAGCTGGGCGTGCTCGGGGACATGGCTCTGGACGAAGAGCGTGCAGCGGTCCGGGTCGAGACCGGCCGCGAGGAGCTGGGCGGCGGCGAGCCGGGTGTTGGCGCGCAGCTCGGCCGGGTCCTGCGGAACCGTGATCGCGTGCAGGTCGACGACCATGTAGAACGCGTCGTGGGTCTCCTGCAGGGCCACCCACTGGCGGACGGCGCCCAGGTAGTTGCCGAGGTGGAACGAGCCTGCGGTGGGCTGGATTCCGGAGAGCACGCGGGGACGATCAGAGGCCATGTTCACCATTCTCTCAGGTATCCGGGGGCGATCCGGAACCGGTCGGAAACAGGTGGGAACCGATCCGCCTTCCGCGGTGTAACAAGAGTGTGAGAACGCGGGAGGGGGGCCGCATCGTCGATGAGGCCGCGGTGATCGCACGTGTACGCGCCGGGGAGCCCGAGGCGTACGCGGAGCTGGTGCGGGCCCATACGGGCATCGCGCTCAGGGCGGCCGCGGCGCTCGGGGCGGGTGCGGACGCGGAGGACGTGGTGCAGCAGGCCTTCGTCAAGGCGTACTGCGCGCTGGGCAGATTCCGGGACGGCTCGGCGTTCCGGCCATGGCTGTTGTCGATCGTCGCCAATGAGACGAGGAACACAGTGCGCACGGCGGCGCGACAGCGCACGCTCGCCGGCCGGGAGGCGGCGTTGGTGGAGGCGGAGCCGCTGATACCGGAATCGGCGGACCCGGCGGTGGCGACGCTGGAGACGGAGCGCCGCGCTGCGCTCCTGTCCGCCCTGGAGAAGCTGAGCGAGGAGCACCGCCTGGTCGTCACCTACCGCTACCTCCTGGAGATGGACGAGTCCGAGACCGCCCAGGCCCTGGGCTGGCCCCGCGGGACGGTCAAGTCCCGCCTCAACCGCGCCTTGCGCAAGCTGGGCCGACTTCTGCCGGATTTCGAGCCTCGGGAAGGGGGTGATGAGCGTGAGTGAGGGACGCGATGCGTACGACGGTGAGGGTGGCCGCGGTCCGGGGGGCGCCGGTGGCCGGGGGCCACGGGGACGTGGCGACGACCGGCGTCCCGGTTGGGGTCCGGGTCCGCGGGGTCGTGAGCGCGGACGGGGACGCGACGGAGGTCCTTCGCGGCTGCCGGACGAGCTGCGGGCGCTGGGCCGGTCGCTGGACGCGCCCGGGACCGAGGGTGCCGAGGGTGCCGGCGACCCGATCGGCTCCGAGACGATGGTCGAGCGGGTGCTGGGGCAGATACTGGCCGAGCATCTACCGGCCCCGGTGGCCGAGCCGCCCGGTGCGCGTGAGCGGCTGCGGGCGGTCCGGCGCTGGACGCGGATGCGGTGGCGTTCGCTGACCGCGGCACTGTGCGGTCTGCTGACGGTGCTCGTGCTCACGCCCCCGGTGCGGGCCGCGGTCTTCGACTGGTTCGACTTCGGCGGGGTCGAGGTGCGCTACGACCCGTCGGCGCTGCCCTCGCCGGGCACCGAGGTACCGGGCTGCGGCAGGTCGGTGTCGCTCGGGCAGGCCGAGCGCCGGGCCGGCTTCGAGCCACTGGTGCCGAAGGCGCTCGGCGTCCCGGACACGGTGGCGGTGACGGGCGAGCCGCACGGGCGCTTCCTGGTGAGCCTGTGCTGGCGCGAGGGCGGGCACACGGTCCGGCTGGACGAGTTCCCGGAGCGGCTGGACCCCGCCTTCGCCAAGACGGTGCGCGAGCCGCCGGAGTGGATCGCGCTGGGCGGGGAGCCCTCGGCCGACGGCGTGCAGGACTACGCCCTGTGGTTCCCACGCCCGCATCTGCTGAGTTTCTGGCTGGTGGACGCGGACGGGAACCGCTTCACCCGCAAGGAACGGACCGCCGGTCCGACGCTGCTGTGGACCCACCGGACCGGCGAGGAGGATGTGACGCTCCGGCTGGAGGGGGCGTCCAAGGCCCGGTCCGTGGAGATCGCCGAGTCCCTTGAGAAGTCCTCGCGATGAAGTCCCTCGGCGACTCCTCGAAATAGGGAGGTCGGGGTGGGAACCCCGGCGGGTCGGGCGGTGTACCAGAAGTGACACGCGGCCCGCGGACGGGCCGCAGGGGACCGACTGGTTGGGGGACGTCATGCGTGGGCGGAAGGGCAAGGTTCGTGAACTGGCCGCACTGATGGGGGTGTTGGCGGCGACGCTCGCCTTGATGGTGTGGGGCGCGTCGTCGGCTTCGGCCGGTGGTCCGACGAGCGTGCTGGTGACATCGCCGTCGAGCGGGGAGGCCTCCGCGCTGTACTACTCGGACGGGGAGTACGCACAGCTGCAGCGCCTGCTCGGCCCACCCGGCACCGGCACCCGGGAGAAGCCCCCGGGTCCTGATCTGGCCGGCGCACGCCAGATCAACGTCACGTGGCTGGCGCACGACATATCGCCCTGGCGGATGGACCGCGTCTTCCCCGTCGACTCGCGGACGGGCGCCGTCTGGATCCATACGGCGGCCAATGTGCCGGACAACCTCGACGGCTACTGGCACCGCGCCGGAAACCCGGCCCAGCTGCGCACCCTGCTCAAGAAGCTGGGCGTGATGGGCAAGGCCTCGGACGACGGTTACGTCGGCATCTTCCCGGCGCCCTGGCAATCGGAAGGGACGGATGCCGCGGCCACTCCTGACGCGGAGACGAAGAAGGTCACGGCCGGCAGCTCCGCGGCCGGGACGGATGACGGCACCGACTGGTGGTGGGCCCTGCCGGGCGCGGGGGCCGGGGCCCTGCTGGCGCTGGTTCTGCGGCCGTTCGCCTCGCGGGAGCCGTTGGTCCGGTGGCATCGGGGGCGGGAGCCCGGTGCCCGGCAGGAACTGCGTGACGTATGAGGACCGGAGGCTCGGGAGGGGGGACGGATGACACGCCGGAACAGGCGGTCGGGGGTACGGCCGGTACGACTTGCCGGCCTCGCGCAAGCGGCCGTGGCTTTGGTCGTGTGCGGCGCGTCGGCAGCCGGGGCGGTAGACGGGACGGACCGTTCTTACGCAACCGTCGTTGCCCTGCGGGCGCAGGGCCAGGACGTCCCCGACCTCGCGATGGTCGTCACGGGCGGCTCGGCGCGGACGACGGCGCTGCGTTCCGGGGAGCCGGAGTTCGCCCGGCTGTGGCAACTGCTGCAGCCGACGTACACCGGGACGGAGCGGGTGCCGGAGGCGTGGGCCGAGGGCCGGTATCCGCCGGTGCGGATCACCGTGGTCTGGGGGCAGACGGGAGTGGGCGGCTGGCCGCAGACGAACCGGCCGCCGGGCGGTGACGTGGCGGTCGAGCGGGAGGACCAGCTGTTCGTGGCCGCCGACGGTTCGCCCTGGGTGCGCACCGATCCCGCACCGGACGTGGAGGACGACGACATCCGCTGGCACCGAGCGCCACGCTCGGCTTACGAGCGGCTGGCTGTGTCGGGACTGCTCGGCATGTCCGAGCAGCAGACCGTCGCCGACGGGAGCTCCCCTTCGGGGACCGGCCCGGACGACGGCCGTCTTTGGTGGGCGGTGCCCGGGTTGGCCCTGGGTATCGCGGTCGGCGCCGGCGGCACGCTGCTGATACGCCGCGCGGCGGCCCGGCAGGGAGCCGGACCGCCGCGGGAGGAGCCACGACAGGAACTCATCGATCTTTGAAGGTCGATCTCCGAGCGTCGATCTCTGGGAGCCGATCTCCGAGAGTCGCGGGTCTTTGACAACTCAAGAGAGGGCGATTGGAGCGAGGGCGTTGGTCAGCCCAGGTCGATTTCCGGGTACAGCGGGAAGCCGGCCACGAGGTCGGTGGCGCGGCGGGAGATCTCGTCCGCGATCTTCGGGTCGAGGATGTGCTGGGCCTTGGAGGGGGCGCCCGACTTGGTGGTGCCCGGCTCGGCGGTGGTGAGGACGCGGTCGATCAGGCCCGCCACCTCGTCCATCTCCGCCGTGCCCAGGCCACGCGTGGTCAGGGCGGGGGTACCGATGCGGATGCCGGAGGTGTACCAGGCGCCGTTCGGGTCGGCCGGGATGGCGTTGCGGTTGGTGACGATGCCCGACTCGAGGAGGGCGGCCTCTGCCTGGCGGCCGGTGAGGCCGTAGGAGGAGGCGACGTCGATCAGGTTGAGGTGGTTGTCCGTGCCGCCGGTCACCAGGGTCGCGCCCCTGCGCATCAGGCCTTCGGCCAGCGCCCGGGAGTTGTCGACGATGCGCTGGGCGTAGTCCTGGAAGGAGGGCTGACGGGCCTCGGCGAGGGCGACGGCCTTGGCGGCCATGACGTGCGGGAGCGGGCCGCCGAGGACCATCGGGCAGCCGCGGTCGACCTGGTCCTTGAGGGAGTCGTCGCACAGGACCATGCCGCCGCGCGGGCCACGCAGCGACTTGTGGGTGGTGGTGGTGACGATCTGGGCGTGCGGGACCGGGTCGAAGTCGCCGGTCAGCACCTTGCCCGCGACCAGGCCGGCGAAGTGCGCCATGTCCACCATCAGGGTCGCCCCGACCTCGTCGGCGATCTCGCGCATGATGCGGAAGTTCACGAGGCGGGGGTAGGCGGAGTAGCCGGCGACGATGATCAGCGGCTTGAACTCGCGGGCCGAGACACGCAGGGCCTCGTAGTCGATGAGGCCGGTGGCCGGGTCGGTGCCGTAGGAGCGCTGGTCGAACATCTTGCCGGAGATGTTCGGGCGGAAGCCGTGGGTGAGGTGGCCGCCGGCGTCCAGGGACATGCCGAGCATGCGCTGGTTGCCGAAGGCCTGGCGGAGCTCGGCCCAGTCGGCGTCGGTGAGGTCGTTGACCTGGCGGGCACCGGCCTTCTCCAGGAAGGGGGCCTCGACCCGGTCGGCGAGCACGGACCAGAAGGCGACGAGGTTGGCGTCGATGCCGGAGTGCGGCTGGACGTAGGCGTGGCGGGCGCCGAACAGCGCCTTGGCGTGCTCGGCGGCGAGGGACTCGACGGTGTCGACGTTGCGACAGCCGGCGTAGAAGCGGCGACCGATGGTGCCCTCGGCGTACTTGTCGCTGAACCAGTTGCCCATCGTGAGGAGGGTGGCCGGGGAGGCGTAGTTCTCGGAGGCGATCAGCTTGAGCATCTCGCGCTGGTCGGCGACCTCCTGGCCGATGGCGTCGGCGACCCGCGGCTCGACCGCGCGGATCACGTCGAGGGCGGCGCGGAAGGCGGTGGACTCGGTGGACAGGGGCTGCTGCTCTGACATGTCGTCGGCCTCCGGACGGCGTGGCTTGAAGCGTTCACGGTTCACGGTTGGCCCAGGCGCACGGCACTCGCTCACACACAGGCCGCTCCCCGATGGTCGGTCCCATCCCAGCGCGCCAGTCACGGCCCGCGGATCAGCCTACCGGGCGCGTCGAAGCGCGGAGGTCCCGCGTCCACCATGCGAGCGACGATAGGAAAGGGGTCACCCCAGCACTCGGCACCTTCTGGAGAGCCCGTGACCGCTACGGAGACACTCATCGCCGCCGCCGACGCGCACAGTGCGCACAACTACCACCCGCTGCCCGTGGTCGTCGCCTCCGCGGAGGGGGCGTGGATGACGGATGTGGAGGGGAGGCGCTATCTGGATCTGCTGGCCGGCTACTCGGCGCTCAACTTCGGTCATCGCAACCGGCGGCTCGTCCACGCCGCGAAGGCGCAGCTGGAGCGGGTGACGCTGACCTCGCGGGCGTTTCATCACGATCGGTTCGCGGCGTTCTGCGCCGAGCTCGCCGAGCTGTGCGGGATGGAGATGGTGCTGCCGATGAACACGGGCGCGGAGGCGGTGGAGACCGCTGTGAAGACGGCCCGGAAGTGGGGGTACCGGGTCAAGCGCGTGCCGGCGGAGATGGCGAAGATCGTGGTCGCGGGCAACAACTTCCACGGCCGTACGACGACGATCATCAGCTTCTCCACCGACCCGGAGGCGCGGGCGGACTTCGGGCCGTACACACCGGGCTTCGAGATCGTTCCGTACGGGGATCTGACGGCGATGCGGGCGGCGATGACGGAGAACACCGTGGCGGTGCTGCTTGAGCCGATCCAGGGCGAGGCGGGGGTGCTGGTGCCGCCGGCCGGTTATCTGCCGGCGGTGCGGGAGCTGACGCGGGAGCGGAACGTGCTGTTCGTCGCCGATGAGATCCAGTCGGGGCTGGGGCGGACGGGACGGACGTTCGCGTGCGAGCACGAGGGTGTCGTACCGGATGTGTATGTGCTCGGGAAGGCGCTGGGCGGCGGGATCGTGCCCGTGTCGGCGGTGGTGTCGTCGGCCGCGGTGCTCGGGGTGTTCCGGCCCGGGGACCACGGGTCGACCTTCGGCGGGAATCCGCTGGCCTGTGCCGTGGCGCTGGAAGTGATCGCGATGCTGCGGACCGGCGAGTTCCAGGAGCGGGCGGCGGAGCTGGGCGCGCATCTGCACCGGGAGCTGCGGGAGTTGACCGACACGGGGCGGGTGACGGCGGTGCGCGGGCGTGGGCTGTGGGCGGGCGTCGACATCAGTCCCGCGTACGGGACGGGGCGGGAGGTGTCGGAGAAGCTGATGGACCGGGGTGTGCTGGTGAAGGACACACAGGGGGCGACGGTACGGATCGCGCCGCCACTGGTGATCGGGAAGGAGGACTTGGACTGGGGACTCGGTCAACTGCGGTCGGTGCTTGGGGTTTAGGAGCGGGAGGGAGTCATGTGCGGGGTCATCGGGCCGGGTTGGAGGACGGATGGCCCTAGGCCCGCGGTGGGCGGGCCGGGAGACTGACGGCTGTATGTCCGTACAGGGGGCGCGGCGAGAGGCATGGCCGTCATGGGCGAAGCCGGTTCGGGTGGGGTGGCGGGCGGCCGGGGGCTGCTCTTCGAGGGCCGTGATGTCGAGGAGCTGCACGCGCTCGTGAGTGCGCGGTTCGCGCCGCACCGGCTGACGGTGCTGGACGACCGTCCGGTCGACGGGCGCTTCCGGTGCGTGCACGAGGGGGCCGTGGCGCTGTACGAGCTGGGGTACGGGGCGGAGGTCGACGTCACGCCCGGGGAGTTGCCGGACTTCTACAACGTGCACGTTCCGCTCTCCGGGGACGGGGCCGTGACCGCGGACGGAGTGACGCTGTCCTCCGCGCTGAGCATCGTCAACCCGAGGCAGCGGCTGTCGATGCGGTGGAGCGGCGAGACCCTGAACCGGGTACTGATCATCCCCCGGCCCACCCTCGACCGGGCGCTCTGCGTCCGGCTCGGGGAGCTGCCGTCGGCGCCCTTGTTCTTCGCACCCGTGCTGGACCGGCGCGCGGGAGCGGTGCGGGCCTGGCTGCGGGTGGTGCGGGCGTTCGCGGAGTTCGCCGACTCGGAGCTGGCGGCGCGTTCGCCGCTGGGGATGGGGCACTTCGAGCAGCTCGTGGTCAACGGTCTGCTCGACGCCCAGCCGCACCGGCTGAGCGACACGGTGGTGGGCCGGGGACCGGCGGTCCTGCCCCGCGCGGTGCGCCGCGCCGCGGACTTCTGCGCCGAGCACGCTCAGGAGCCGATATCCGTGGCCGACATGGCGCTGGCGGCGCGGGTGAGTGTGCGAAGCCTGCGGGAGGGCTTTCGCACGCATCTGGCCACGACTCCGCTGGCGTACCTGCGCCGGGTCCGGCTGGATCTCGCCCGGCGCGATCTGCTCGCCATCGCTGAGGGGCATGCGCTCGGGACGGTCACCGATGTGGCGCTGCGCTGGGGGTTCGTGCATCTCGGGCGGTTCACCGGGCACTACCGGCAGTCGTACGGGGAGACGCCGTCGCAGACCTTGCGGGGCGGTCGGCGGCGGGCGGGGTCTGTGTCCGATCATGGGCCGGGAACTATCCACAAAGGGGTGCCGTTTCCGCCGTAATCGGATAGCCGCGCGGCGGGGCCGGAGCGATGCTGAAAGCCTGCCGCCCGGGTCGTGAAAAACAGGGTTCGGGGGAGCCGAGCCGGGCGGCAGCAGCGCTGTCCTCAGCGGGTTGCGCGAGCGGCGCCCTCAGCGGATCACATGAGGGACGAAGCGCGCGTATTCGTCCGTGACCAGGCCGGCCGACTCGCGGATGCCGAGGCCGGCCGACTCGTCCTCGACGACCCAGGCGCCCAGTACGACGTGGTTGCCGTCGAAGGTGGGCAGAGGGGCCAACTCCTGGTAGCAGCAGGCCTCTTCGCGCAGGATCGCCTCGGTGCCGGGCCTGTGGATCGTCACGCCGGCGCCCTCGCGGCCGAGCAGCGGCTTGGCGACGTAACCCGTCGTCCGGGCGAGCTCGCGCGGGCCGTCGAGGTAGGCGGGGAGGAGGTTCGGGTGGCCGGGGTACAGCTCCCAGAGGATGGCCAGCAGTGCCTTGTTGCTCAGGAGCATCTTCCAGGCCGGTTCGATCCACAGGGTCGTGCCCGTGCCGCCGCCGTTGTCGAGGGTGTCGAGGACGTGGTCCGCGAAGGCGTCGGTGGTCAGCCACTCCCAGGGGTAGAGCTTGAAGCAGCTGCGGATGAAGCGGAGTTGGTTGTCGACGAAGCGGCCGGACAGGTGGTCCCAACCGATCTCCTCCATGGAGATCCAGTCGGTGTCCAGGCCGGCCTGTTCGGCGGTCTCCTTCAGGTAGGCGACCGTCATCAGGTCCTCGCCGAGTTCGTCGTCCGAGGAGTGCGCGAAGTAGAGGGGGCTGCCGGGCGGGAGGAGGGGCGCCTGCTTCTTCCAGGCGGCGATCAGGCGTTCGTGGAGGGAGTTCCACTGGTCGGCGCCGGGGAAGCGCTCCTCCATCCAGAACCACTGGGGGGAGGCGGCCTCCACCAGTGAGGTGGGGGTGTCGGCGTTGTACTCCAGGAGCTTCGCCGGGCCCGTGCCGTCGTGGCGGAGGTCGAAACGGCCGTAGAGGGAAGGGAGTTCGGAGCGGCGGTGCCAGGCCTCGGCGACCGCGTGGGCGACGCGCGGGTCGGTGATGCCGAGGTCGGCGAAGCGGCCGGTGGTGACGATGTGGTCGGCTGCCGCCAGGCACATGCGGTGGAGTTCCTCGACGGTCTCCTCCAGGGCCTCGACCTCGGCGAGGGCGAAGGAGTAGTAGGCGCTCTCGTCCCAGTAGGGGCGCAGGGAACCGTCGGGGTGGCGGGTGAGGGGGTAGACGAGGCCCTGTTCCTCGACGGTCTGCTGCCAGCCGGGGCGGGGGGTGATGGTGTGACGTTCCATGGCGGGGCGGGTCCTGATCGAGGGTCTTGGTCCTGGTTCAGCCGCCGGAGCTGCCCTTGCCGCTGCCGAAGCCGCCGCGGGAGACGCCGTGGCCGCCGCCGGAACCGCTGGAGGCCTTGCGGGGCTTGGTGAAGGAGCCGCCTTCGACCCAGGTGCCCTGCTTGTTGCCGCCGTAGTACCAGGCGCCGTTCGCCCCGGCCTTGGTGGATGTGCAGTTCTTGTCGGCGACGACCTTGTAGCCCTTGGAGAGGTTGTAGCTGTCGCGGTCGACGCAGCGCTTGTCGGGGTCGGAGGAACAGGCGGTGAGGGCGGCCGCGAGGAGTCCCATGCCGCCGAGTACGACCGTGCCCGAGCGAAGTTGGCGGCGTGCGTCTGCCATGTCCGTGTCCCCCGTTGTCCTGCTGTCCCTGTCGTGCTGTCGACTTCAGCGTGTCGACTGTGAGGTCAGCCTAGAGATGAGTGTGAGAGTGCGTGCACGCGCCCCGTGCTGCCCGCCCCTCCCCTACAGTCACTTTGTGATCTTTGGGATGGTGTGCGCGCTCGGTGCGGCGGTCTGCTTCGGTACGGCGACGGTGTTGCAGGCGGTCGCGGCGCGGGCGGCCGGTGCGGGTGGGGGCGGGGAGGCGGCGCTGCTGCTGCGGGCGCTGCGGCAGTGGCGGTATCTGGCGGGGCTGGCGCTGGACGGGCTGGGGTTTCTGCTGCAGATCGCGGCGCTGCGGTCGATTCCCATCTATGCGGTTGCGGCGGCCCTGGCGTCCAGCCTGGCGGTGACGGGTGTGGTCGCGGCGCGGCTGCTGCAGGTACGGCTGAGCCGGACGGAGTGGGGCGCGGTGGGGGTGGTGTGCGCCGGGCTCGCGATGCTGGGGCTGGCGTCCGGGGGTGAGGGGGACCGCGAGGGATCCATGGCGCTGAAGTGGACGATGCTCGCGGTCGCCGTAGCCGTGCTGGCACTCGGACTGGTCGGTGGGCGGTGGTCCGGGCGGGGGCGGGCGTTGGTGCTCGGGCTGGGGGCCGGGTTCGGGTTCGGGGTGGTGGAGGTGTCGGTACGGCTGATCGACTCACTCGCGCCGTCGGACCTGCTGGCCAACCCGGCGACGTACGCCCTGCTCATCGGTGGCGGCGCCGCGTTCCTGCTGCTGACGTCGGCGCTGCAACGCGGGTCGGTGACCACGGCCACCGCCGGCATGGTGATCGGCGAGACGATCGGCCCGGCGGCGGTGGGGGTGATCTGGCTCGGCGACCGCACACGCGAAGGGCTCGAGTGGCTGGCGGTGTTGGGCTTCGTCGTGGCGGTGGCGGGAGCGCTGGCACTGGCACGCTTCGGGGAGGCACCGGCAGAGGAGACCTGACGGCCGCACCCCTCGGACTTCGCCCTGCGGCAACCGTCCGGCCTTCAGACCTCGCCCGGCAACGGGTGTCCACCCCGTCGACTTCCGCCCCACGACAGCCGTCCACACGCCTCCGGCCTCACCCCACAGCGGGCACCCAACGACCCGGTCCCCGCCCCACAGCGCCATCCTCCGCCCGGCTCACCCGGAGGCATCCACCCACATCCCCTGGCCCTGCCAACAACGGCCGTCCGCCCCGTCAGCTTCACCCCGCGACAGCCCTTCGCACACCTGCGGCCCCGCCCCACAGCACCATCCACCGCCCCGGGGGCCCCACCCCACAGCGCCATCCTCCGCCCGGCTCACCCGGAAGCATCCACCCACACCCCCCTGACCCTGCCAACAACGGCCGTCCAACCCGTCAGCTTCACCCCGCGACAGCCGTCCACAGACCTCCGGCCCCAACCCCAGCAGGCACCCAACAACCCGGGCCCCACCCCACAGCGCCATCCACCCCCCGGCCCCCCGAAGGCATCCACCCACATCCACCCACAACCCCCTGACCCTGCCGACGACAGCTGTCCGACCCCTTCGGCCTCGTCCCGCCACGCGCAGCCACCCCTGTTCCTGCCCGCGGAAGTCCCCCTCCGTCCAGCCCCGCCCGCGTCAGCCGCCCCCTCCCTCCGGCCCGGCCCGCGCCGCGCCGACCGCCCACCTCCTCACCCCATAGCCCCCAAAATCCCGTCCCACAGCCGCGACCTCGCCTCCAGTGCCAGCGTCGCCGTTTCCACCGCCTGCTCCCAGCGGGTGTCGTCCGTGCCGCACAGGTCGGCGACCATCTGCATGGCCATCGGGGTGTGTTCCTCGCCGTCGACCTCGATGTGGCGGGCCAGGTAGTCGCAGAAGAGGGGGAAGCGTTCCGTGCCCTCCTTCTTGATGACCTGGTCGAACATGTCGGGGATCAGGTCCTCGCGGGAGAAGGCGAAGGCGGCCGCCCGGCAGTGCAGGGGGCGGTCCTCGATGATCGCGAAGGTGGTGCGTACGAACTCGTCGGCGGGGGCCGGGACTTGGGCACCGCGCAGGGCCGCAGGCACACCGTGGCCCTCCGTCAGAAGCGCGAGGAACGTGTCGATGCGGGTCGTGTCCGCCGACGCCTCGTCCATGCCGGCGCGGTACAGCTCGAAGTGGCTCGTGAAGCCGCCGTTGAGTTCGTCGCTCTCCTCGACCAGCACGATGTCGTTGATGAGCCGTCGGCTGACCTCCGAACCGTGCGGCACCCAAGGGACGTCGACGCAAGTGAGGTCGCGCTGCAGCGACTTCAGCAGGGACATGAAGTCCCACACCGCGAACACGTGGTGCGACATGAAGGTCGCCATGTCCGCCCGGGTGTTTATCCGCTGGTAAATCGGGTGCGCGGTCACTTCCTTCCGGGCGGATTCGATCACGGAGCGGGCCCGGTCAATTCCCTCGTGGTTCATATCCCAGTCGTACCTGGACATGGACACGCATCTCCTTCGGTCGGGAAATCGAGTGAGAGGGAAGCGATCGTGCAGCTATTTCGACTCAACCGGCAAGCGCTTCCCCGAATTTGGGGAAAGTTACTTGCAGTACGGATCGACAGAGCGCAACAAGGCGATAGAAAGGCTGGCAAAGAGTCACGATCCGGACAGTCGAAAAAACTTCGTTGAATATTTGAACGTGCTGTGGAGGCGTTGCGTACTGGACGGCGTGACCAGTAATCCCGTCACCGTCACCGTGGCCTATCACGTGATGCCGGGCCGCGAGTCCGAGTTCCACTCGTGGGGGTGGGCGATGCTGGGCGCAAGCGCGCAGCAACCGGGCTTCCTGGGGGGTGGCGTCCTTGTCGACCGAGAGGCGGAGTGGCATGTGGTCTATCGCTTCGCCAGCGAGGGGACGGCCCAGGCCTGGGAGGACTCAACGGCCCGCGCTCAGTGGGACGTTCGGGTGGCGGACGTCGCGCGGCAGACCGAGCGGCGGAGCGTGCGGGGCTCCAAGCTGTGGTTCGACTCCCAGACCACCGTTCCGAAGGCACCCACCCCTCCGCCGAAATGGAAACTGTGGTTCATCAACATGAGCGCGGTTTTCCCGCCGGTGCTCCTGTTCAATCTGATCGTCATTCCCTATCTCGGCGGCCTCAATCCGCTCGTCCGCACGTTGCTGTTGTGCCTGTGTGTCACGGCTCTCGTCACCTGGATTCTCATGCCTCGGCTCCAGCGTTTCTTCAAGAAATGGCTGTATCCGCCGCTCCAGGCATTCCGTGGAAGGCACAAAAGACGGACCGCATAGGCCCGGAACGAACCAAGGGAGGTGGGCGGGTGAAGACCCTGCTCATCGACAATTACGACTCGTACACCTACAACCTGTTCCAGCTGATTGCCGAGGTCAACGGCGAGGAACCGGTTGTGGTCCTCAACGACGCCGACGGAATTCCCGATCTCGGGGAGTATCTCGCGGAATTCGACAACGTCGTGGTGTCGCCGGGGCCCGGGCATCCGGCGGAGCCGCGCGACTTCGGTATCAGCGCCGCCGTGCTCGCCGAGTCCACGATCCCCGTGCTGGGCGTCTGCCTGGGGCATCAGGGCATCGCGCTCGGAGAACAGGGTGTGGTGGCGCCCGCCCCGGAGCCGCGGCACGGGCATCTGTCCGCGGTCCGGCACGACGGGCGGGACCTGTTCCGGGGGCTGCCGCAGGACTTCACCGCGGTGCGCTACCACTCGCTGGCCGTGCACGAGCCGCTGCCGGAGTCGCTGGAGGCCACCGCTTGGTCCGAGGACGGGGTGCTGATGGGGCTGCGGCACCGCAGCCGGCCGCTGTGGGGCGTGCAGTTCCATCCGGAGTCGGTGCTCACCGAGTACGGCCACCTGATGCTCGTCAACTTCCGCAATCTCACGGCGGAACGGGCCCGCAGGACCCGTACCAAGAACACGGCCGTCACCCCGGACGCTGCGGCGATCCCCGTGTCGAGGACCGCGGCCATCCCGCGCCCCCGCCGGGCGGCACCCGCCTACCGGCTGCACACCCGGCGCATCGCCGGCGCGGTGGACGCGGAAGCCGCGTTCACGCGGATGTACGGGGCGTCGCGGCGGGCGTTCTGGCTGGACAGTGCGCTGGTCGAGGAGGGGCTGTCGCGGTTCTCGTTCTTCGGTGACGACAGCGGTCCGCTGGCGGAGTTCGTGCGGTACGACGTCGAGAGCGGCCGGTGCGAGATCGAGCGGGCCGGGCGGCCGCCGCGCAAGGTCGCGGCGAGTGTCTTCGACTATCTGAGACGGCAGTTGACGAACCGTCGGGTGGATGCGACCGGACTGCCCTTCGACTTCACCGGCGGCTATGTCGGCTATTTCGGCTACGGGATGAAGGCCGACTGCGGCTCACCGAACCGGCACTCGTCCGAAATACCGGACGCCTGCTGGCTGTTCGCCGACCGGCTGATCGCGGTGGACCATCTGAAGGGGTTCACGTACGCGGTCTGTCTGGCCGAGGACACCGCGCAGGCCGCACGGGAGGCGGAGGACTGGCTCGACGGGGCGCTCGCGCAGCTCAGTTTCGTCTCCGCCGCCCGCGAACAGTCCCCACAGCCGTCGCAGGCCGTGCAGTCCGAGCCCGACCTTGGTGCCGCCGAGCCCTGGCTGGTGCGGGACCGGGCGACGTATCTGGCCGATATCGAGGCCTGCCAAAGGGAGTTGAGGGCGGGGACGAGCTATGAGGTCTGTCTGACCAACGCGGCCCGCTTACCATCGCCGCCCGACGCGTACGACTTCTACCGGGTGCTGCGGCGGGTCAACCCGGCGCCGTATGCCGCCTTTCTGAGGTTCGGGGACGTCGACGTGGCCGGTTCCTCCCCGGAGCGGTTTCTGCGGATCACGCGGGACGGGGTCGCCGAGGCGCGACCCATCAAGGGGACCGCGCCGCGCGGCAGCGGGCCGGAGGAGGACGCGCGGTTGCGGGACGCGCTGGCGGCCGACGCCAAGACGCGGGCCGAGAACCTGATGATCGTCGATCTGCTCCGCAACGACCTGGGCCGGGTCTGCCGGACCGGTTCGGTGCGGGTGAGCCGGCTGATGGCGACGGAGACGTACGCGACCGTGCATCAGCTCGTGTCCACCGTGGAGGGGCGGTTGCGCGAGGGCACGGACGCGGTGGAGTGCGTGCGGGCCTGCTTCCCCGGCGGATCGATGACCGGGGCGCCGAAGCTGCGCACGATGGAGATCATCGACTCGCTGGAGACCGAGGCGCGCGGCGTGTACTCGGGGGCGCTCGGCTACCTCGGGTGCAGCGGGGGTGCGGATCTCAACATCGTCATCCGGACCGGTGTGTTCGCCGACGGGCTGATGCAGCTGGGTGCCGGGGGCGCGATCGTCCTCGACTCCGATCCGGTCGCCGAGTACGACGAGATGCTGCTGAAGACGGCGGCCCAGATGCGGGCCCTCCACCTGCACACCGCGGAGCGGATACGGGAGCAGCGGCAGCAGACGGCGGCCCGCGCGGACGCCCGCCGGGAGCGCACGGCGAGCGAGGAGCCGGTGCGATGACGACTCCGCAGTCCGCGGCCTCGCTGCGAGCCACCGCCGTTCCGCAGCAGCGCAGGGCACCCCGGCCCGCCGCCGCGCCGCACTCCCCCGCCGGCCTCGGGCCCGCCCCGGCCGACTCCGACGCCCCCGGCAATCTCGCCGCCCAGCTCGCCGAGCTCGCCGAGCGGCGCGGCTGGACCGGCCGAGCCGCCTTCCACCAGGGCCACCGGGCCTTCACCCATGGCGAGGTGCACGCGCTCGCGGCCCGCGCCGCCACCGTGCTCGCCGGTCACGGGGTGCGCGCCGGGGACCGGGTGGTGCTGGCGCTGCCCGACGGGATCGCCTGGGTGACGGCCTTCCTCGCCACCGCTCGTCTCGGGGCGGTGGCCGTGCTGCTCAACCCCGAACTCCCGGCGGCGGACCACGCGTTCATGGCCGGGGACACCGGTGCGGTGCTGTGCGTGACGGGGCCGGGCCTGGAGGACCGGTTCCCCGACCGGGCCCGGCTCGGTGCCGACCAGCTGCTCGCGCTCGGCGCCGCCGCCGAGCCGGCACCCGCGCACCCGGTCGACTCGCACGCACCGCTGTATGTGCAGTACACGTCCGGTACCACGGGTCGCCCCAAGGGGGTCGTGCACACGCACGGCGACCCTAGGACGTACCACGACCTGATCGGCCGGCGGCTGCTGCGGATCACGCAGGACGACGTCACGCTGTCGGTGTCGAAGCTGTACTTCGCCTACGGCTTCGGCAACGCCTTCGTCTTCCCGCTCTTCTCCGGATCCTCGGCCGTGCTGGTGGACCGTCGTCCGACCCCGGCCGCCGTGGACGAGCTGGTCGCCCGGCACCGGGTGACGCTGCTCTACTCCGTGCCGTCGGCGTACGCGGCGCTGGTGGCCGACCGGGGCAGCGGGCACGAGGCGTGCTTCGCCTCCGTGCGGGCCGCGGTGTCGGCCGGCGAGGGGCTGCCTGCTGGACTCGGGAGGCAGATCACCGAGCTGCTCGGCGCGCCGGTGCTGGAGCAGATCGGCTCCACCGAGGCCGGTCACGCCTTCTGCGCCAACAGCTTCGACCACAACCACCCGGGCACCGTCGGCCGCCCCGTCCCCGGCTTCGAGGTGGAGCTGCGCGACCGCGCGGGCCGCCCGGTGCCGGACGGCGAGGAGGGTGAACTCTGGGTCCGCGGGCCGACGTTGACGCCGGGCTACCTGGGCCGGCCCGAGGAGACGGAACGCACGCTCGTCGGCGGCTGGCTCGCCACCCACGACCGGGCGCGCCGCGAACACGACGGCACCTACCGGCACCTGGGCCGGGCGGACGACATGGAGATGGTCGGCGGTATCACCGTCTCCCCACTGGAGGTGGAGGCCGTGCTGCGCACCCATCCGGCGGTGAAGGAGGTCGCGGTCGCCGCCGTCACGGACGGGAGCGGGGCCGGCCGGCTGCGCGCCTTCGTCGTGCCCATCGCTCCGGTGCCGGACGGCCGCCTCCAGGACGATCTGCTCCGGCTGGCCCGCGAGCACCTGGCCGCCTTCAAGGTGCCGCGGAGCGTGAGCCTCGTCCCGTCCCTGCCCCGCACCCCGACCGGCAAGCTCCGCCGCCATCTCGTCCGCCAGGGCGCCTGGTGACCATCACTGAAAGGAACGGCCAGATGCGAGAGCAGCAACCTCCGCTCGCCGACCGGGGGTTCTACCTGGGCCCGATGTTCCGGCGGGCCGCCGACCGCCACGGAGCGGTCTTCGTCACCCTGGACCGGCCGCTGGACACCCACCCCGCGCTCGGCGTCGACCTCACCTACTCGGCGCTCGCGGATGTCGTGGAGGAGCTGTCCGGGCGGCTGTGGGACGCGGGGGTACGGCCCTCGGAGCAGGTGGTCGTCCACAAGACGGACAACGTCGACATCGTGCTGCTGACCTGTGCGGTCTCCCGAATCGGCGCCGTGCCCGTGTTGCTCTCCCCGGGGCTCGCCGGTGAAGTGGTCGGGCAGTTGGTCGAGCGGCTCAGGCAGCCGTGGCTGGTGACCGACCGGGCCAAGCTGGAGGGGCCGCTGAAGGGGGTCGGTCTGCGCGTGCGGCGCGTCCTGTCCGTGGACGAGGCGCCGGGCGCCGACGCGCTGGAGAAGTACGCCGGTGCCGAGCGCCCGGCGGCCGTACGGCTCCACCCCCGTGAACCGGCCCTGATCACCCACAGTTCGGGCACGACCGGCGTCCCCAAGCTCGCCGTGCACTGCGCGAACACCATGTGGAACCGGCTGATCCCGCAGAAGGCGATGGGCTGGCCGACGCGCGGCGAAACGGCGGCGCTGCACATGTCGTTCGTGCACTCGCGCTTCTACCATCTGCTCGGCGTCCTGCTGCACTTCGGCAGCCCGCTGGTGCTGATCACCGACCCGGACCCGGCGCGCGTGGGACCGCTGCTGGTGCGCCACCGGCCCGGCATAGTCGAGACGCATCCCAACACCTTCGTGCTGTGGGAGGAGTTGGCCGACGCGCCCGGAGCGCCGCTGTCGCGGGTGCGGTCGTACGGCTCGACGTTCGACGCCATCCATCCACGGACCGTACGGCGGCTGCTGGACGCCTCGAAGCGGCGTACGCCCTGGCTGATCCAGCTGTACGGGCAGAGCGAGACCGGGCCGGTCGCCTTCCAGTGGTTCACGCGGCGCAGTGCGGCACGCGCGGACGGGCGGCGGGTCGGGATCGGGATACCGGGCTTCACGCGGGTCCGGGTCACCGGTCCGGACGGCAGGCCCACGGCGCACGGGACTCCCGGGCGGATCGAGGCCCGTACGCGCGGCCGCATCCTCACCTACCTCGGTATGCAGGACCGCTACGACCGTCAGCTCACCGACGGCTGGTGGGAGATGGGCGACATGGGCTACCGGAGCCGGCTCGGCGCCCTGTACCTGATCGACCGGGAGATCGACCAGATCGACTCCGTGCACAGCAATCTGGAGGTCGAGGACACCCTCATGGACCGGCTGGAGGAGCTGCGTGAGGTCGTCATCGTGCCGGGCGCGCACCGGGAGCCGGTGCCGGTGGTGTGCGTACGCGGCGAACGGCCGCTGGATCCGGAGCGGTGGCGGGAGGCGACGGCCGATCTGCCGGAGATGGCCGAGCCCCGGCAGTGGCGGTTCGAGGAGCTGCCGATGACCGCGACCTGGAAGGTGAAGCGGGTGGAGATCACCCGGATGCTGGCCGAGGGCGCACGCGCGTGAACCCTGTCGTGGTGGTCGGCGCCGGGCCCGTGGGCCTGTCGGCGGCGCTCGCCCTGCGGGCGCACGGGATGCCGGTCGTGCTGCTCGAGGCGGACTCGAAGGACCGCGAACGGCCGGGCAGCCGGGCCCTGTTCGTGCACCGGGAGACCCTTGCACTGCTGGACGGCATGCAGTCCGGGCTCGCCGAGGAGATCACCTCGTACGGCCGGACCTGGCAGACGAAGCGGACCCTGTACCGGGGCCGCGAGGTGTACTCCCGCACCTACCCGGTGCGAGGCACACCCCCCTTCACCAGCCTGCGCCAGGTGGACACCGAGCGCTTCCTGCGGGACGCCTGCGAGCGGGCCGGGGTGGAGTTCGTGTGGGACGCGCGCGTGACGGACGTGCGCAGCTCGGAGATCGGCGTCTCGCTGGGCTGCGCGGACGGGCGGGAGTGGGACTGCGGGTACGTGGTCGCCGCCGACGGCGCACGCTCCGCCGTCCGGCGCGGCCTGGGCATCGCGATGGAGGGCGAGCGGGGCGAGGGGTTCCATGTGGTCGTCGATGTCGCCGATCTCCCGGGCGCCGAGCTGCCGTTGGAGCGGGTCTTCCACTACGAGCATCCGGGCGTCGGCGGGCGCAGTGTGATGCGGGTGCCGTTCACCGGCGGCTTCCAGGTCGACCTGCAGTGCCGGGACGACGACGCGCAGGAGGACTTCGGGACCCGGGAGACCGTGCGGCGGTGGCTGCCGGCGGTCGTGGGCGACGGGTACGCCGAGCAGCTGTTGTGGGTGTCGACGTACCGCTTCCTGCGCATGGTGGCTGCCTCGTTCACCGATCCGCACCGGCGGGTGCTGCTGGTCGGAGAGGCGGCGCATCTGTTTCCGCCGTTCGGGGCGCGCGGCATGAACAGCGGGATCGCGGACGCGGCGGCGGCCGCGGAGGCGGTCGCCGCCGGGACGGCGGAGGCGGTCGGCGACTTCGCTCGGGTGCGGCGGGCGGCGGGCCTGTTCAACAGTGCCGCCGCCGGGACGGCACTCGACCATCTGCGGCCGCGGCGGCGGATCGTGAAGGTCCGGCAGCGTGCCGCGGCAGCGCTCGCGCCGATGCTGCCGTGGTGCGGGTCGTGGCTGGAGCACGCGCCGTACGGGCCGCGGAACGGGGCGCCGGCCGTGGCGGGCCGCAAGTACTGAGAGAGGAGCGGGAGTTGACACAACCGGTCATCACGGAGGGGCTGTCGGCCTGGTCGCCGGGCGGTGGGCTGGTCCCCGCCGGGGAGCCCGGCGGGCGGCTGCTCGTCGCGGACTCCTGGCTGGTGCGGGACGGCCGCGTGCGCGGTCTCGAACGGCATCGGGAGCGGTTCCTGCGGGCCTGCGGCGAGAGCGGGGGGCCGCCGTTGCGCCGGCTGCTGGAGTTCTGGCAGGACATGACGGCCGCGCTGCCGCGGACGGGCGAGTGGTTCCCGCGGGTCGAACTCGCGCCCGGTTCACTTGAGTTGCGGCTGCTGCTGCGCCACGCGCCGCCGCTCGGGACCGGCGTACGGGTCTGGTCGGCGGGTCAGTCCGACCCGCGTACCGTCCCGCGCCGCAAGGGACCGGACCTCGAGACCCTGGCGCGGGTCCGCAAGCGGGCGGTCGGCGAGGGCGCGGACGAGGCGGTGCTCGTCGCACCCACCGGTGTCGTGCTGGAGTCGGCCACCGCCAGCGTGCTGTGGTGGGAGGACGACACCCTGTGCCTGCCCTCGCCGCAGCTGCCCGTCCTGCCCGGAGTCACCGTCGCCCTCGTCCAGGAACGGGCCCGGCGCACCGGCATCCGTGTCGCCCACCGCGAGCGGACGCTCGCCGAGCTGGACGGCCGTGAGGTGTGGCTGGTCAACGCGCTGCACGGGATCCGGCCGGTGACGGACTGGGCGGGAGGCGAGCTGAGGGCGGCCCCCGCGGTGCGTGCACCGGAATGGCGGAAATGGCTGGACGAGATCACGGAGCCACTGCCGGAGAGATAGAACAGCGAACAAATGCAATTACGGGCATCGGTGTCACCGATGCCCGTATTCCGTGTTGCTTCTTTTATTCCACGCTACTTCTTTGCCGGCTGATAAGCCCCGGGCACCATCCGCGTCGCAATGGCGATCCGGTTGTACGCGTTGATGACGGTCGCCGCCCAGATCAGTGCCGCGATCTGCTGCTCGTCGAAGACCTCCGCGGCCTCGGCGTAGACCGCGTCGGGGACGTGCCCGTCGTGGACCAGGGTCACGGCCTCGGTCAACGCCAGTGCGGCGCGCTCGCGTTCGGTGAAGAACGGGGTCTCCCGCCAGGCGTTCAGGGCGTAGATGCGCTGTTCGGTCTCGTCTGCCGCGCGGGCGTCCTTGGTGTGCATGTCGAGGCAGAACGCGCAGCCGTTGAGCTGTGAGGCGCGGATCCTGATCAGCTCCAGGAGTTCCGGTTCGACCTTGGCGTCCTGGGCCGCGGAAACGGCGGCCCCGTGCAGGGAGCCCATCGCCTTGGAAACGTCGGGGGTGATTTTCTTCAGGGCCACACGGGATATCGAGTCACTGTTGCTCATGGGGCGACTCTATCCGTACAGACATATTCCGTGCGGTCGTATTCCGGAATACAGAGCGGTGGGATTACGCCGTCGGCGATTCCGGAAGTGCCGCGCACAGGGCGTCCAGCGCCCCCGACCAGGCGTGGTCCGGCGGTGTCCCGTACCCCACGACCAGTGCGTCGCGGCGCTCGACGGTGGCTTCCGGGTGCCGGTAGCGATGCAGCCCGTGCACCGCGAGGCCCTGCCAGGCGGCTGCCCGCAGCGTCTCCTGTTCGGTGCCGGGCGGGAGCCGCAGCACCACATGCAGGCCGGCCGCGATTCCGGTGGCGCGGACCTGCGGTGCCCTGCGCGCGAGTTCGGCGACCAGGGCGTCGCGGCGGCGCCGGTAGCGCAGCCGGGCGGCGCGTACGTGACGGTCGTAGGCGCCGGAGGTGAGGAACTCGGCGAGCGTCAGCTGGTCCAGGACCCCGCAGCTGTCCACCCTGCCCTTCGCCTTCGCCGCCTCCTCCATGAGGTCCGGAGGCAGCACCAGCCAGGCCAGTCGCAGGCCCGGGGCGAGGGACTTGCTGGCCGTGCCCGCGTAGACGACGTGGTCGGGGTCGAGGCCCTGGAGGGCGCCGACGGGCTGGCGGTCGTAGCGGAACTCACCGTCGTAGTCGTCCTCGACGACCAGTCCGCCGGTGCGCCGCGCCCAGTCGACGACGGCAGCCCGGCGGTCGCGGTGCAGGGTGCCGCCCATCGGGAACTGGTGGGCGGGGGTGAGCAGGACCGCGGCCTCGTCGGTCAACTCCCCCGGGTTCGTGCCGCGTTCGTCGAACGGCAGCGGGACGGTCCGCAGTCCGGTGTCCGCGAGCAGGTCCCAGTGCACGTAGAGGCCGTACGACTCCACGGCGATCGTGCTCGCGCCGCGCGCCCGCAGCAGCGCGGAGAGGATCCGCAGGCCTTGCGAAATGCCGGCGCAGATCAGGATGCGGTCGGGGTCGGTGCGCACGCCCCGGGCGCGGGCGAGGTAGCCGGCGAGGGCGGTGCGCAGTTCGACACGGCCGCGCGGGTCGCCGTAGTCGAAGGCCTGGTTGGGGGCCGCGGCGAGGGCGCGGCGGGCGGCCTTGAGCCACTCGGCGCGGGGGAAGGAGGCGAGGTCGGGGAGGCCGGGGAGCAGGTCGTGGGCGGGGCGGTTGCGCTCGCGCGGGCGGGGTGCGGTGGCGGTCGGCGCGACCTGCCTTGAGGGCGTGGGAGGTACCCCCGCGGCGACCCGTGTGCCCGAGCCCTGCCGGGCCGAGAGCCAGCCCTCCGCGACCAGGTCGGCGTAGGCCTCGGCGACCGTGTTGCGGGCGATGCCCAGGTCGGCGGCGAGGGTGCGGGAGGAGGGCAGCCGGGTGCCGGGGGCGAGGCGGCCGGTGCGGACCGCCTCACGCAAGGCGTCGGTCAGCCCCCGGCGCACCCCCGGACCCGTCGGCTCCAGGTGCAGGTCGACGGCCGAAGTGGCCCATGAATTCGCCATGGAAATGGACCATACTCTTGGGCTGCCTCGCTTCTAGGGTCGAGGCATGACCACAGAGGAAACCACGGAAGAAACCGGCGATTACGTCGCCGAGCAGCCCGCCCGGATGCGCTGGGCCCAGCACGCCCCCGAGGTCTACAAGGCGATGGCCCGTCTCGACACGGCCGCCAAGCAGGGCCTCGACCCCCGGCTGGTGGAGCTCGTGCGGCTGCGCGCCTCCGCGCTCAACCACTGCGCGTTCTGTCTCGACATGCACACCAAGGACGCGCTCGCGGCGGGCGAGAGCGTCCAGCGGATCGTGCAACTGAACGCGTGGGAGGAGTCGAAGCACTTCTACACGGACAAGGAGCTCGCGGCGATCGAGCTGACGGAGGCGGTCACCGTCCTGACCGACGGCTTCGTGCCGGACGAGGTGTACGAGAAGGCCGCCAAGCACTTCGAGGAGGCCGAACTGGCCCGGCTGATCGCCACCATCGCGGTGATCAACGCGTGGAACCGGTTCGGTGTGACCACGCGCGCGGTGCCGGGCCACTACCAGCCGGGCGACTTCGGGTGACGGCCCGTACCCGGCTGCTCGACCGTGCGGTGGCACAGGCCATGTCCGCGGTCAGCGCCGCCGCGAAGCAGGGCCTCGGCGACCCCGCCCTCGCCGAGCTGGTCGTCATCCGGGCCTCGCAGCTCAACCACTGTGCGTTCTGCCTGGACATGCACCTCACGATCGCCCGCAAGCACGGGGTGGGCGAGCGGCAGCTGGACCTGCTGGCCGCCTGGGAGGAGGCCGGGGACGACGTCTTCGACGTACGGGAGCGGGCGGCGCTCGCGCTGACGGAGGCGGTGACCGTGCTGACGGACGGCTTTGTGCCCGACGAGGTGTACGCCGAGGCCGCCCGGCACTTCGACAAGCGTCAACTAGCCCATCTCATAGGCTTGTTGGCAGCCATCAACAACTGGAACCGGGTGATGGTCGGCCGCCGGATTCCGCCTGGGGGGTACACGCCGTGAGCAAGGTGAACGTCTTCCGCGCCCTGCACCGCAGGCGCGAGCCCGGTGATCCGCTGGTCCTGCCCGGCCCCTGGGACGCGGTCAGCGCCCGGGTGTTCGTGAAGGCCGGGTTCCCGGCGCTCGCCACACCCAGCGCGGGGATCGCGGCCTCGCTCGGCCACGAGGACGGGTCCACGCCCGCCGACGAGATGTTCGCTGCGGTGGCGCGCATCTGCCGTGCGGTGGACGTGCCCGTGTCGGCCGACGTCGAGGGCGGGTACGGGCTGGCGCCGAAGGAGCTGGTCGAGCGGCTCCTCGAGGCGGGGGCCGTGGGCTGCAACCTGGAGGACTCCAGCGGGGGCACCCTCAAGGACCCGCACGAGCACGCCGAGTGGCTCGCCGAGGTGCGGTACGCGGCCGGGGACCGGCTCTTCGTCAACGCCCGTGTCGACACCTTCGAGTACGGCGACGGCGATCCCGAACGGGCCATCGAGCGAGCCGCGTTGTACGTCGCCGCGGGCGCCGACTGCATCTATCCGATCGGCGCCCCGGCGGACGTACTTCCCCTGCTGCGGTCCGGCATCCAGGGGCCGATCAATGTGTACGGCAGGCTGGACGGCGGCCCCAAGCCCGCCGAACTCGGTGAACTCGGGGCCACCCGCGTCACGTTCGGGCCGGGACTGCTGCGCTGGGCGGCACTGGCACTGCAGGGGATGACCGGGGAGCTGACGAAGCGGATGTGATCACGACAGCCACGCCTTCCAGGTGGACGCGTGGCTGTCCACCCACTTCCTCGCCGCCTGCTCGGGGGTGAGCTTCTGGTCGGCGATCATCAGGGAGACCTCGTTCTGGTCCTCGGTCGTCCACTTGAACCTCTTCAGGAAGGCCGCCGCCTTGCCGCCCTTCTTCGCGAAGTCCGCGTTGAGGTACTTCTGCAGCGGGGTGTGCGGATAGGCGCAGGTGACCTTCGCCGGGTCCGCGTCGCAGCCCTCCTTGTACGGCGGCAGCTTCACCTCGGTCATCGGGACCTTCTTGAACAGCCACTGCGGCGCGTACCAGTACGTCAGGAAGGGCTTCTTCTCCTTGGCGAACTGCTTCATCTGCGTGATCTGCGCGGCCTCGGAACCGGCGAACACCACCTGGTAGTCCAGCTTCAGGTTGCTCACCAGGGCCTTGTCGTTGGTGACGTAGGACGGGGAGCCGTCCATCAGCTGGCCCTTGCCGCCGCTCTCCGCGGTACGGAACAGCGACGAGTACTTGTTGAGGTTCTTCCAGTTCGTGATGTCGGGGTGCTGCTTGACCAGGTAGGTGGGCACGTACCAGCCGATGTGGCCGGTCACCCCGAGACCGCCGCCGCGCGCGATCGTCTTCTTGTCGTCGACGTAGCGCTTCTCCTGGTCGGGGTGGCCCCAGTCCTCCATGATCGCGTCGACCCGGCCCTGGCTGAGCGCGTCCCAGGCGGGGACCTCGTCGACCTGGACGGTGTCGACGCGGTAGCCGAGCTTGTGCTCCAGCAGGTACTGGGCGACGGCGACGTTCGACTGCGCGCCCACCCAGGACTGCACGGACAGGGTCACGGAATTGGCGCCCTGCGCGTTGGCGAAGGGCGACGCCTGCTTGGTCATGTCGGCGGCACCGCAACCGGTCAGCAGGACGAGCGCCGATCCTGCGGCCACGGCAGTTGTCGTACGAAGTCGCATGTCACGCTCCCTTCTTCGCGCGGCGCCGAGTCGGCTGGGTCACGCGGTCGAGCATCAGGCCGAGGCAGACGATCGCCGCGCCGGCCACCAGACCGGTCGCCAGGTCGCCCTGTGCGAGGCCGAACACGGTGTCGTAGCCGAGCGCGCCACCGCCGACCAGGCCGCCGATGACGACGACGGCGAGGACCAGAACCACGCCCTGGTTGACGGCGAGCAGCAACGCCGGGCGGGCGAGCGGGAGTTGGATCTGACGCAGCTGCTGGGCGGGGGTCGCGCCGAGCGAGCGGGCCGACTCCAGTGCCGCCGGGTCGACCTGGCGCAGGCCCTGCGTGGTGATGCGGACGACGGCGGGCAGGGCGTAGACCACGGCCGCGGCGACGGCCGGGGCGCGGCCCACACCGAACAGCGCGACGACCGGGATCAGGTACACGAACTGCGGCATCGTCTGGAAGACGTCCAGGACCGGCCTCAGCAGTCGCTCGAAGCGGTCGCTGCGGGCGGCCGCGATGCCGGTGGCGAAGCCCAGGACGAGGGTGACGGCGACGGCGGCGAGAACCTGGGAGAGCGTGTCCAGAGACGGCTGCCACACGCCCAGCACACCGATCGCGGCCATGGCGAGCACCGCGGTGAGCGCGGTGCGCCAGGTGCCGATCAGCCAGGCCAGGGCGGCGACCACGAGCAGCACCGACCACCAGGGCAGCCACTGCAGTCCGCTGCGCACCGGGTCGAGCACCCAGGTCGTGAAGTGGCCCGCCCAGTCGGCGGTGCCGCCCACGACGGGCACGCCCGAGTAGAGGTGCGCGGTCATCCAGTCGACGGCGCGGTTGACCGGCTCGGCGATGTTCAGGGTCCAGGCGTCGGGCCAGTCGAGGCGGCCCGCCAGCCGTCCGGCGAGCGCCGCGGCGACGGCGGCGACGGCCGCGTAGAGCCAGGGGCGCAGGCTGCTCCCGTGCTCCTCGCCGGCGTGCTCGCCCGCCGCGCCGGTCACCCGGTCCAGTACGACGGCGAGCAGCACGATCGGGATGCCGGCCGCAAGGGCCGCGCCCACGTCGACCGAGGCCAGCGCCTGGTAGACGCGGTCGCCGAGGCCGGCGGCGCCGATGACCGCCGCGATGACGGCCATGGACAGCGCCATCATGATCGTCTGGTTGAGGCCCAGGAGGAGTTCCTTGCGGGCCAGCGGGATACGGGCGGTCAGCAACCGTTGGCGTGCGGTGGCGCCGAGCGAGTCGACCGCCTCCAGCACCTCCTTGTCGGCGCCGCGCAGACCGAGGGAGGTGAGGCGGGCCATCGGCGGGGCGGCGTAGACGACGGTGGCGAGGACGGCCGCGGGGACGCCCATGCCGAAGACCAGCACTACGGGCAGCAGATACGCGTAGGCAGGCATCACCTGCATGGTGTCCAGGACCGGGCGCAGGGCGCGGTCGAGGCGGTCGGAGAGGCCGGCGGCGAGACCGAGCAGGACACCGACGACGACCGAGGCGAGGACCGCGACCACCATCAGGGCCAGCGTCTGCATGGTCGGCACCCACATGCCGAGCAGACCGCAGACGAGGAAGGCCGCCGCCGTGCCGAACGCGAGCCGCACGCCCGCCACGCGCCAGGCGACGAGGGCGCCGACGGCCGTGACACCGGCCCAGCCCGCGGCGAGCAGCACCAGGTAGACGGCGCGTACGGAGATCACGACCGCGTTGCTGACGTAGCCGAAGCCGTAGAGGAACAGCGGGTGGCTGTCCCGGTTGTCGATGATCCAGTCGCTGGCACTGGTCAGCGGCTTGGACAGGTCGACGGTGAGGGCGTCGGGCCAACTGCCGCTCGCCCACCGGGCGTTGGCGAGCGGTACGAGGACCGCGGCGGCCAGGGCGAGGAACAGGAGCTTGCGTGCGACGACGTGTTTGAGCACGCCGGGGAGGGCGATACGGGGAGCGGAGGCGGTGACCGTTGCCATCAGACCGCCTCCTTCTGCGGCTCCGTTCCGGCGACGACGCCGAGGAGCCTCTCGTGGTCGACGACTCCCAGACAGCGGCCGTCCTCCACGACGCAGGCCGCCCGGCCGGCCTCGGCGACGACCTTGATCGCCTCGGCGACCACGGCGTCGGGCGCGAGGGCGCCCGGGTGCTCCGCCGCGCCGCACTCCCCGGCCCGCATGGCGGTACGGACCGTCATCACCTGCTCGCGCGGCACGTCCCGTACGAACTCGCGCACGTAGTCGTCGGCCGGGCTGCCCACGATCTGCTCCGGGGTGCCCAGCTGGACCACGCGCCCGTCGCGCATCAGCGCGATGCGGTCGCCGAGCTTGAGGGCCTCGCTCAGGTCGTGGGTGATGAAGACCATCGTGCGGCCCTCCTCGCGGTGCAGGCGGACCACCTCCTCCTGCATGTCGCGCCGGATCAGCGGGTCGAGCGCGCTGAACGGCTCGTCGAAGAGCAGGACCTCCGGGTCGACGGCCAACGCCCGGGCGAGGCCCACGCGTTGGCGCTGACCGCCGGAGAGCTGGGCGGGGCGGCGCTGCTCCATGCCCTCCAGGCCGACCTTGGCGACGATCTCCTGGGCGCGCGCCCGGCGCTCCGCCCTGCCGACGCCCTGGATCTCCAGGCCGTACGCCACGTTGTCGAGGACCGTGCGGTGCGGGAGCAGGCCGAAGTGCTGGAAGACCATCGCGGCGCGGTGCCGGCGCAGTTCGCGCAGGCGGGACTTGTCCATGGCGCGGACGTCCTCGCCGTCGATGGCGATGGCGCCCGCGGTCGGCTCGATGAGGCGGGTCAGACAGCGGACCAGTGTGGACTTGCCGGAGCCGGACAGGCCCATCACCACGAAGACCTCGCCCTTGCGCACGTCGAAGGAGACGTCGCGGACGGCGGCGGTGCAGCCGGTGCGGGCGCGCAGCTCGGCCGGGTCCAGCGAGGTCAGTTCGGGATCGCCGGGGACGCTGTCGGCCTTCGGGCCGAAGACCTTCCACAGGCCCTCGACGGCGAAAACGGGGTTGCTCTCGGCGACGGGATCGCTCTTGACGACGGGATTGCTCATCACGCACCACCTCCGATCATTTCGACGGCCTTCTCCCCGACCATGAGCACCCCGATCATCGGGTTCACCGCGGTCATCGTCGGGAAGACGGAGGCGTCGGCGATGCGGATGCCGTCCAGGCCTCGGATCTTCAACTCGGGGTCCACGACGGCCTGTTGGTCGTCCGCGGCGCCCATACGGCAGGTGCCCGCCGGGTGGTACACGGTGTGCGCGACCTTGCGGGCGTACTCACTGAGCTCCTCGTCGCCCGTGATGTGCGGGCCGGGTGCCACCTCGCGCTTGAGCCAGCTGGCCAGCGGTTCGGTGTTCGCGATCTCGCGGGCGATGCGGATGCCGTCGACGAGGGTGCGGGCGTCGTAGTCGTCCTCGTCGGTGAAGTAGCGGAAGTCGAGGGCGGGCTTGACCGACGGGTCCGCGCTCGTCAGGTACAGGCGCCCGCGGCTCTTCGGCTTCGGGATGTTCGGGGTCATCGAGACGCCGAACTCGGGCCGCTGGTAACCCAGGCGCTCCGGATTGTCGGTGAAGGGCACCTGGTAGAAGTGGAACATCAGGTCGGGGCCCGCGTGTTCGGGGTCGCGCCGCACGAACAGGCCGGCGTCGCTGTCCATCGCGGAGTTGTCGGGGATCGGCCCGTGCGTCTCCCAGACGATCACCGACTCGGGGTGGTCGAGAAGGTTCTCGCCGACGCCCGGCAGATCGTGCACGACGGGTATGCCGAGCGCCTCCAGGTCCGCACGGGGGCCGATGCCCGAGTGCAGCAGCAGGCGCGGGGAGTCGACGGCGCCGGCGCACAGGACGACCTCGTTGCGCGCGCGTACGAGGATCTCCTCGCCGTCCTTGGTGCGGACGTGCACGCCCTCCGCGCGCGTGCCGCCGAGTTCCAGCCGGTACGCCCAGGTCTCCAGCAGGACGGTCAGGTTGGGCCGCTCGTCCATCACCGGGTGGAGGTACGCCACCGACGCGCTCGACCGCTTGTTGTTCTCGGGGTGGTAGGCGAGGTCGAAGAAGCCGACGCCCTCCGTGAACGGCGAGCGGTTGAAGCCCTCGACGCGCGGGACGTCGATCGCGTTCTGCGCGGCGTCGACGAAGTCGCGGGCGATGTCGTTCCGGTCCTTCTCGTCGACCGGGACGATGTTGTTGAGCAGCCGGGCGTAGTACGCCTCCATCGGCACCGCGCCCCAGCCCTTGGCGCCGGCCTCCTCCCACTCGTCCCAGTCGGAGGGCAGCGGCTTGAAGGCGATCAGGGTGTTGTGGCTGGAACAGCCGCCGAGGACGCGGGCCCGGCTGTGCCGGATGTGCGAGTTGCCGCGGGGCTGCTCGGTGGTCGGGTAGTCGTAGTCGAGCTCGCCGCCGAGCAGGCCCATCCAGCGGCGCAGCGTCAGGACGTCCTCGCGGCCCACGTCGCTGGGGCCGCCCTCGATGACGGCGACCGTGACGTCGGGGTTCTCGGTGAGGCGGGAGGCGATCACGGAGCCTGCCGTGCCGCCGCCGATGACGACGTAGTCGTAGATGTGGGGGATCTCTGGCGTGGGGGCCATGGGGGGCTTGCTCCAAGGGGGGATCGAGCGGGGTCGGGGGTCGGACGGGGGGCCGGGGTCAGCCCGCGAACCAGCGGACCGGCTTCGGGGCCAGGTTCTGGTAGACGTGCTTGGTCTCGCGGTACTCGGCGAGGCCCGCGGGGCCGAGCTCGCGGCCGACGCCGCTCTTGCCGAAGCCGCCCCACTCCGCCTGCGGGAGGTAGGGGTGGAAGTCGTTGATCCAGACGGTGCCGTGGCGCAGCCGGCCCGCGACCCGGCGGGCCCGGCCGGCGTCGGCGGTCCAGACGGCGCCCGCGAGGCCGTACTCGGTGTCGTTCGCGAGCGCGACCGCCTCGTCCTCGGTGCGGAAGGTCTCCACCGTCAGCACCGGTCCGAAGACCTCCTCGCGTACGACGTGCATCTCGCGGTGGCACTGGTCGAGGACGGTCGGCTCGTAGAAGTAGCCGCCCTCGGGGCGCTCCGGCGACGGCTCGGGGCGCCGGCCGCCGGTCCGCAGCACCGCGCCCTCCGCGAGCGCGGAGTCGACGTACGACTCGACCTTGGCGCGCTGCTGCTCGGAGACGAGCGGCCCGCACTCGACGCCCTCCACGGTGCCGCGGCCGAGGCGGATACGGCTCGCCCGGCGGGCGAGTTCGGCGACGAAACGCTCGCGTATGGACTCCTCGACGATGAGGCGGGCGCCGGCCGAGCAGACCTGGCCGCTGTGGATGAACGCGGCGTTCAGGGCCTGGTCGACGGCCGTGTCGAAGCCCTCGTCCGCGGCGCAGGCGTCGGCGAAGACGACGTTGGGGTTCTTGCCGCCGAGTTCGAGGGCGACCTTCTTGACGCTCGGCGCGGCGGCCTGCGCGACCTTGGTGCCGCTGACCAGGCCGCCGGTGAAGGAGACCAGGTCGACGTCCGGGTGCTCGGCGAGACGGGCGCCGACCGAGTGGCCGGGGCCGGTGACGATGCCCGCGACACCGACGGGGAGCCCGGCCTCGGAGAGCAGGTCGATGAGCGCGATGGTGGTGAGCGGGGTGATCTCGCTCGGCTTGACCACGAAGGTGTTGCCGGCCGCGAGCGCCGGGGCGATCTTCCAACTGGCCTGCAGGAGCGGGTAGTTCCAGGGCGTGATCAGCGCGCAGACACCGACGGGTTCGTGTACGACGACGCTGTGGATGTCGGTCGAGCCCGCGTCGACGACCCGGCCGGGCGCCTCGCCCGCGACCAGGTCGGCGAAGTAGCGGAAGGCGTCGGCGACGCAGTCGATGTCGACCCGGCCCTCTTCGACGGTCTTGCCGGCGTCCCGGCTCTCCAGCCGGCCGAGCTGCTCGCGGTCGCGTACGAGGAGGTCGGCGACGCGGCGCAGCAGTGCGGCGCGCTCGGCGACGGGGGTGCGGGGCCACTCGCCGTGGTCGAAGGCGTGCCGGGCGGCCGCGACCGCCAGGTCCGTGTCCTTCTCGTCACCCTCCGCGACCAGGGCGAAGGCCTGGCCGTCCGCGGGGTCGAGGATCTCGCGCGTGCCGCCGGAGACGGCCGCCCGCCACTCCCCTGCCACGTGGATGGTCGCCTGCGCGTCGAGGCCCAGGGCTTCTGCTCTGTCCGCCATGTTCGGTGTTGCCTTTCCGTTCCTGTTCCGTGCCCGTGAGTCACACACGTGTCACCCACCGGGACCGTGAGCGCATGCCCCCGGCCCTCGATTGCATGCGCAATCCATGGCCGAAAGTGCGCCGTGTCACTGAACATGCGGGCAAATAGGGCGAAAAGTAGGCTGAGGGGTGACGCGTGGTGATGCGCACCACGGAGGTGACGCTATGGCCGGCAGAGCGGCGAACCGGAGAGCGTTGATCTGTGCGGCGACGTGTGCGGCCCTCGCCCTCTCCCCCGCGCTCGCCGTGGCGGACGACGGCAGCGACCTGTCCGCACAGCAACTGGCCCAGCAGGCGAAGAAGAACCTGCTCGCCGCCGAGTCGGTCCATCTGAAGCTGACGGACCGCAGCGCGGGATCGGCCGCGAGCAGGACACAGCCGACCTCGATGGACCTGGCCCTGGACCGGGACGGCAACTGCGTCGGCATCCTGCGGATGGGCGGGAAGGGCGGCAGCGTCGAGCTGATCAAGCGCGGCAAGGAGGTCTGGATGAAGCCCGACACCGCGTTCTGGAAGTCGCAGGTGCCCGGTCCGCAGGGCGACGCGGTGGCCGAACTCTTCAAGGACCGCTACATCCACGGCTCCACGAAGGACGTCATGCTGAAGGGGCTGGCCGACACCTGCGACCTGAGCTCCTTCCAGAAGCAGGTCGACAGCGGTACGTCGGCGGAGGGCAAGTCCCTGAAGAAGGGCGCCGAGACGACGCGCGACGGCACGAAGGTGATTCCTCTGACGACCACGAAGGCCGGCAAGAAGGCCGTCCTGTACGTCACTTCGAAGTCACCGCACCGACTGGTCAGGGCGACCCAGAAGGGCCGCGGCACGGACACGGTCCTGACCTTCACCGACTACGACAAGCCGGTGCCGTCGGCGACACCGTCACCGAGCCGGACGGTGGACATCGGCAAGCTGCAGCAGGAGCTGCAGAACGTCTGAGCGCCCGTGCCCGGGCCGTCGGTCCTCAGTCGGTCCCCGGATCCGCGTCGCAGCTCGTGTAGGGCGGGCAGAACCAGTCCAACGCCGTGGTGAGGACCTGGAGTTCGTCGTCGCGTTCGGAGTCGGGGCCGTACACGGCGATGGCGTAGATGTTGCCGTCCGGCGCGACGAAGCGCTCGTCGTAGACGTGCCAGGTGCCGATGTCGGGCTCGCCCTTGATGGAGTCGGCCGTGTACTCCAGCCGCGAGCCGGTGAACTCGCCGTCGTCGAGCCGCTGCAGATCGAGCTTCTCGAAACCGGCCGGCTTGGGGGTGTCGCCGGACAGGTACAGCTTGAAGGAGGCGTCCGGCGACTCCTCCTGGACCTGGTAGACCTGCAGCCGGTGTTCCCGGTCGGCGCTGCGGTAGTTGACGACCGCGATCCCGTACTGGGAAGCCACGCTGCTGCGCGTCCACCCCTCGGGTACCGCGATGCGGAACCCCTCTTCGTCGTCGTACGACTCGTATCCGTCCGGGAGTTCGGAGGCCGACGGGGACGGGGAGGCCGTGTCGTCGGTCGGTGACTCGGACACCGCCGGCGTGGACGCCGAGGGTGCCACGGAGGAACCGGCGACCACCGGCTTCTTCCCCGCCTCGTCGTCCTTCCCGACGACCAGGGTCAGTACGAGACTCACGGCGACCCCGACCACGGCGGCACCGACGACCACCGACCAGACGAGACGGCGGTTCAGGCCTCGCTCGGGGGCGGGCGCGGTGGGCGGCTCGACAGGCGGCCAGGAGGCGCCGCCGGCCCACTCCGGCGCGGGCCCGCCGCCGGGACCTGCGGCGGCAGGGGCGGAGGGCGGCCACACTCCGCCGGCCGCTGCGCCGTCCACCACGGTGCCGCCGGTGCCGGGACCGTGCCAGGCACTGTCGGCACCGCCGCCGGGCCAACCGGACGGGGATACGGCCGGCGAGCCCTCTACCGCGGCACCGGCGGCAGCATCCGTGTCCTTGCCCGGGACGTCCACCCGCGGCGCGAACTCCGGACGGGCCGGCGGTGGCGGTGTCGGTTCCGCCGCCGGACTGCTCCCCCGGCCGTCCTCCCAGCGCTGGGTGTCCTCGTTCCAGTACTGCTGTCCCCCGCTCATCGTCTTCCTCTCACATCCCCAGGAGGGTGGCCACGGCACCGGCGGAGGAGAGGAAGGTGACCAGAGCCTGGGAGTCGGCGAGCAGTTCGCGCAGGCGCTGGCGGCGCGTGGGCCCCGCCTGGCCGGTGCCGGTGATCTCGGTCTCCGTCTCGGCGAGCGCCTCGTCCAGCGCGGCCGTCTGCTCGCTGCTGTTCACCCTCCCCAGGTCCTCGCGCAACTGCCGTACGGCTTCCAGGAGTTGTCGGGTGGCCTCGTCCGGCTGTGCTGCCGGGCCGTGGTGCACGTGGCTCTCGGCGCGCGCGTTGCTGCCGACGGCGACCGTGTTGTTGCCGGAGATGTCGCCGATGGTGATGCTCGGCTCTTCACTGGCCATTGCTGTCGGCTCCCTTCTGCGGCGCGGTGCCGCCCGAGGCGTTGGAGGACGAGGCGGAGTTCTGCATGCCGACCGCGATCGTGTTGTTGCCCGAGATGTTGCCGATGTTCACGTCGCCGTTGCTGATGTTCACGACCTTCTGCATGAACTCCCCGGTCTCGTAACCGGCTTCGGCGAGCGCCACCCGCACCCCGTTGGCGACACGGTCCTGCACGCTCTTCAGGTAGCGCGCCACGTCCATCTCCTGGAAGAGGGAGCCGGCGGGCACCGAGCCCAGTTCGCGCACCGAGAGGGCGGGGCCGTCCGGCAGTGCGCCCGCGTATCCGCCGGTCAGCAGCCGCCATGCGTACACCAGGCCCCGGCCGAGCGTGGCCAGCGAGCGGCCCACGGAGGCGGGCACCAGGACGACGGCACCCGCGGCCTTGCCGAGCGCGTTGTTGTTGCGGAACCGGTGGGCCGTACGGTCGGCGTCCTTGAAGTCCGCACGCACCGGCGTCAGTACATGCGGCGCTATCTCCAGCATCAGCATCCGGCCCTGCGTGTGGATGCGCACGAAGACCGTGACGACCAGCTCCTCCTCCCAGCCGCCGACCCGGATGCGCAGGAAGTGCCGCCGCTTCTCGCCGCCCTCCTCGACGGCCCGCGCCCGGTGGTCCTCGAAGGCCTGCGGGGTGTACGGCGCCTGCTCCCGGCCGAGCAGCCCCTCGGCCGGCAGGAACACGCACTCGTCGATCTCCAGCTGGCGCAGGCGGTCGCGGACGCCGGGGCCCGCGTACTCGGCGGGGATGCGGAGCTGTTCGAGCAGCGGACGGACCTTCTCCAGGACCGTGCGGTTACCGATCGGGTGCTGCTGCTTGCGCTCCTCGTCCGGCCGCAGCTCCACGGCGAGGACCCAGGTGTCGTACGCCGCGCCCGCGCCGCAGAACGGACGCGCCTCGTGGTACATGATCAACGGCGCGTGCTGCTCGAGCCGGATGCGCTGCTTCAGCCGCTGGAAGCGCTGGTTCTCGGCCTGCTCGGCGGGGTCGCCGGCGGCGTCCGGGAAGCGCTGCGGGGAGAGTTCGGCGGACAGGGCCCGGCTGAACTGGGTGCGCTGGGCGTGTGCGCACCAGGCGATGAGCGCGAACACACCGATCGCGATCCAGGCCTGCCACGGATTGATCAGGTCGCCGATGCTGCTCGGCGAGACCACGTCACTGAGGCTCGGCGAGTCCGATCCGTAGCCGTAGCCGTAGTCGGAGCCGTACGAGCCGTACGAGGCGCTGTCGTCCGAGCCGCCGCCGAACGCGACGACGAGGGTGAGGACCAGCATCGTCGCGAAGAACACACGACCCCACCAGCGGACGAGGAACGCGGCGATCCGGCGGTACAGGGGCGGCTGTTCGGCGCGGCCCCGGATCCAGGGCGCGAGGGCGAGCAGCACGCTGGGCCACAGGAAGAGGGCCAGCAGACCGCCGGTGAGCCCCGCGCCCACCACCCACAGGCCGAGGATGGCCGCGGCCCAGAGCAGTTCCTGGCGGCGGGCGCGCAGCGCGTGCGCGAGGACGCGGGCGGCGTCGAAGCCGAGCGAGGGCGCCACGATCCGCTGCTCGTTGAGGTGGAGTTCCTCGATGACCCGGTCGCGGTAACCGGAATCCAGGTAGGTGCCCGCGCACAGCAGCCGGGTCGCCTCGCTGGCGTGCGGCGGCGTGGGCGGTGGTGTCGGTGGTGACCCTGCGGGCGTGGTCGGCTGCGGTTGCTGCGGCACGTATGCGGTGCTCACGCGACTCCCCCGATGCGTGGAAAGACCCTTGTCAGACGTTCAGTTGACAAACCATCAGCATAGAGGGGCGGGTGGGACCGGTGGAACCGGAATTCCAAGGGGACATGGACTCCGGTGAAACCTTTGACTAGAGTCAAAGAATATGGAGCCAGGACGACCGGACCCGGTGTCGACGGAGCATGTCGCGGCCCTTCGCCGGTTCAACCGGTACTTCACGCGCCGTATCGGGGCGCTCGACGACCACTACCTCGGCCAGGACCGCCCGCTCGGTGAGGCCCGGCTGCTGTTCGAGATCGCCGAGCGGCCGGGTGGGGTGTCCCTGCGCGAGCTCAGGAGCCGGCTCGGTCTCGACGCGGGCTATCTCAGCCGTATGGCCAAGGCGCTGGAGGCGCAGGGCATGGTCCGGGTCAGCGTGCACCCGGACGACAACCGGCTGCGCATGATCGAGCCGACGGACGCCGGACGTGCCGAGATCAAGGAGCAGAACCGCCGGGCCAACACCCTCGCCGCGGGCCTGCTGGACACCCTCACCCCCGCCCAGCGCGAGCAGCTGATCGACGCGACGGCCACCTCACAGCGGCTGCTTCGCCTGGCCGCCATCACCGTCGAACCCGTCGACGGCGCGGCGCCGGACGCCCGCGCCTGCCTGGACGCCTACGCCGCCGACATCGACCAACGCTTCCCGGAGGGCTTCGACAAGTCCGACCTGGTGGGCCCCCAGGAGGTGTCCGGGGCCGCCGGCGCGTTCTTCGTGGCGTACGAGGAAGGGCGTGCGGTGGGCTGCGGGGCGCTGCGCACGCTGGAACCCGGCGTCGGCGAGATCCGGCACGTGTGGGTGCACCGCGAGGCGCGGCGGCTCGGGCTCGCGCGCCGCATTCTCGGCGCACTGGAGGGGGCGGCGTCCGCCCGCGGTCTGACCGTCGTACGCCTCGACACGCATGCCACCCTCACCGAGGCGCAGGCGATGTACCGGGCGTCCGGGTACACGGAGATCCCGGCGTACGTCGACCACGTCTACGCGAACCACTGGTTCGAGAAGCGGCTAGACACGGTCGTGTGACCACTCGGCCAGCAGCTCCCGCACCGTCCGCCGCAGCCACGCGTGCGCGGGGTCGGCGTCGTGCCGCGGGTGCCAGGCCATCCCGAGCTGCAGCGGCGGGAGCGGGAGCGGCACCTCGAAGGTCACGAGCTCCAGGGCCGCCGCCAGCGGCATCCCCCACCGGCTGATCAGACCGACCAGATCGGTGTCCCGTACGACGAAGAGCGAGGCGGGGAAGGTACCCACCGACCCCACCACCCGCCTGTGCAGGCCGAGTTCGGCGAGCGCGGTGTCAACGGGCCCGTGCAGCTTGCCCCGCCGCTCGTCCCGAAGCCGGCGGCGCGCTGGGCCTCGCACCCGCGCCCGGTCATCGGCACCGGCCTCGCCCTGATCGGCCTGGGCCTGCTCGGCGCGTCCACCGCGGACGCCGGCACGCCCTACCCGGTGTACGCCTGCTGGCTGCTGGTCATCTCGGCGGGCACCGGTCTGTCCATGCCGGCGCTCACCCCCTGGGCGTCGTCACCTCCCTCCCCGCCCACCAGACGGGCCTCGGCTCCGGGCTCGGCACCTCGGCCCGCGAGGTCGGCGCGGCCCTCGGCGTCGCCGTCACCGGCACCGTCCTCGCCTCCCACCCCGACTTCGCCCACGGCATGGGCCCGGCCCTGCGCACGGTCGCCCTGCTGGTCCTGGCGGCAACGGCGGCGGTGGTCACGGGCTACCGCCACACCACCAAATCAAGCACTATCGCGTTCCGCCAGGAACGCGTACTATCGCGTTCGGGCCGCTCATGACCGCCCAACTGCCCCCGCATACCCCCGAGTTCCCCGAGGAGCACCCCCATGCCGACACTGCTGGACCCGGTCCTGGACCTGCTGATGCTCCGCGGCACCGTCACCGAGGCCGAACCGGTCACCCCCCGCATGCGCCGGCTGCGCATCGAGGGCGACACCCTGGCCAGACTCGACGTCCGCCCCGGGCAGCAGGTGCGCGTCCTGGTCGGCTCCGGGCTGACCCGCCGTACGTACTCCGTGTGGCGCTACGACCCCTCCGGTGCCGTCGAGTTGTGCGTGCTGGACCATGCCGGCGCGGGGCCGGGAGCGCACTGGGGCAGGAGCGTCGCGATCGGCGAGCGGGTGCGCCTGGGCAGGCCCGAGGGGTCGTTCACGCTCCGCCCCGAGGCCGCCCACCACGTCTTCGCCGGGGAGGAGACGGCGTCCGTCGCCTTCGGGGCGATGCTGGCCGCACTGCCGGACGGGGCCCGCGTCTCCGGCTGCGTGGAGACGGAGACGACCGCGGACCGGCTCCCGCTGCCCCACTCCGACCGCCTCGACTGGCTGACCAGGGGCGGGACTTCCCTTCCCGACGCGATACGGCGCCTGGCGCCCGAGCCGGGCGGGATCGCCTACGTCGCCGGGGAGGCCCGCACCGTTCAGCAGGTACGGCAGACACTGGTCCGGGAGTTCGGCTGGGACCGCCGGTCGGTGCTCACCAAGCCCTTCTGGGCGCCGGGCAGGAAGGGGCTCGAATAGCCCTCAGCCGCACTCCGCCCCCGACGGGCAGAAGGAACCCACCGCCATCGCCAGCGGCTCCCGCACCAGGTCGGGATCGAGGCCCTCGGGCCCGCTGGAGCGGATCGCGTACAGCGTGCCGTCGGCGGCCCGGAAGCGGTGGTCGATGACCTGGCGCGCACCCTTGTCCTCGTCGTCGTAGCGGTAGGACAGCTCCGCCCAGGTGTCGCCGCGGTCCCGCTCGAGGACCTGATAGCCGGGCTGCCGGGAGAAGCCGAAGCCGGGGTCGTTCTCGGCGAGTTGCAGCGACGCGTAGGGGGTCTTCTCCGTGACCTCGAAGATCTGCAGCTGGCGGTCGCCACCGGGAGAGTCGTAGTAGACGACCGGTGCGAGCTCGCCCTGCTTCTGGCGGCGGGTCCAGCCCTGCGGGACGTCTACGGCGTAGCCGATCGGGTCCTGGGCGCGGCGGTAGCCGACCGAGGGCGACGCCGACGGTGACGCCAGGGTCGAGGCCGAGGCGGTGGGCGTGGGGCTCGGCGTCGCGCTCTGCGACGGCGTGGTGGTGACCGTGACGCTGACGCTCGTCGCCGGACCGGCCCCGGTACCGGTCGAGTTGTCGCGGGTGAGGTACCAGACGCCGGCTCCGGTGCCCGCACCCAGGACGGCCACGACAGCGAGGGCGATCAGCAGGTTTCCGGCTCCGCGGCGGCGAGCCGGCGCGACCTGCGGCGTCGGGACGGTCGTCGGCACGGGCGAGTGGCCCGCCCCCGGGGGCGGCGGCGGAGGCGGGGGCGGCCAGGTCGGCGGGCGGGCGCCGTTCGTGTGCGTCTCGGCGGACGCCCAGGGCGGCGGTGACTGCCCCGCCTGCGTCTCGGCCGACGCCCACGGCGGCACGGCTCCCGACTGGCCGCCGGACCAGGCCGCCTGGCCTCTCTCCTCGCTCGGCTCGTGCTCCGCTCCGGAACCGGAGCTGTAGCCGTCCCATCCGCTCATCGCGAAACCCCCGAATCACCCCACCGGGTATCGCTTCCGACGGTAGCGGCGGAAAGGGGCACGGGCCCTGTTCCGGTCGGAAACCGGAACAGGGCCCGTGCAGGTTCGTGACAGAGCCGTCGAGAACTCCCGGCGGGGAGTTCTCAGATGAGGCCGAGACCGCGGACCGCGTCGCGCTCCTCCTCGAGCTCCTTGACGGAGGCGTCGATGCGGGCGCGGGAGAACTCGTTGATGTCCAGGCCCTGGACGATCTCGTACTGGCCGTCCTTGGTGGTCACCGGGAAGGAGGAGATCAGGCCCTCCGGGACGCCGTAGGAGCCGTCCGACGGGATGCCCATGGAGGTCCAGTCGCCGTCCGCGGTGCCGTTGACCCACGTGTACACGTGGTCGATGGCGGCGTTGGCGGCCGACGCCGCGGAGGAGGCGCCACGGGCCTCGATGATCGCGGCGCCGCGCTTGGCGACGGTCGGGATGAAGTCCTCGGCGAGCCACTTCTCGTCGCTGACGACCTCGGCGGCGTTCTTGCCGGCGACCGTCGCGTGGAAGATGTCCGGGTACTGGGTGGCGGAGTGGTTGCCCCAGATCGTCAGGCGCTTGATGTCGGCGACCGTGGAGCCCGTCTTCTTCGCGAGCTGGGTCAGCGCGCGGTTGTGGTCGAGGCGGGTCATCGCGGTGAAGCGCTCGGCCGGTACGTCCGGGGCGGCGGCCTGCGCGATGAGCGCGTTGGTGTTGGCCGGGTTGCCGACGACGAGGACCTTGATGTCGTCCGCGGCGTGGTCGTTGATGGCCTTGCCCTGCGGCTTGAAGATGCCGCCGTTGGCGGAGAGCAGGTCGCCGCGCTCCATGCCCTTGGTGCGCGGGCGGGCGCCGACGAGGAGGGCCACGTTCGCGCCGTCGAAGGCGACGTTCGGGTCGTCGGTGATGTCGATGCCCTGGAGCAGCGGGAACGCGGAGTCGTCCAGCTCCATGGCGGTGCCCTCGGCGGCCTTCAGCGCGGGCGTGATCTCGAGCAGGCGGAGCTTGACCGGCACGTCCGCGCCGAGCAGCTGGCCGGAGGCGATGCGGAAGAGGAGGGCGTAACCGATCTGGCCGGCCGCGCCGGTGACGGTGACGTTCACGGGAGTGCGGGTCATGGCGTTCTCCGTATGACAGCTGGCGGTGGTCGTCCGGGTGGGACGTACAAATGATCGATCTCTTGGTATCAAGAGAGATCCACCGGTCAGGCTATCGCGCATCCGGGATCTCGGACCGCCGGGTCCGTGTGGCCCGCCCCACAGAGTGAAGCGGTACGAAATAAATCCGGCGGCGACGCGAATAGTCGCCCCCATCCCGGGCACGCGAACCGTACCCCCACGGGAGTCCGGCCAAGTCGGTACCCCCACCGGCGGCCGCCTCAGTCCCCCCTCTCCCGGACGGGCGGCCGCCCCCTCTTCTCCTCCCGCGCTACTGCGTGCAGCCCTTCTGGCCCGAGGCCAGCGTGGCGCACGCCTTCGCCTCGCCCGCGTCCTTCACGGCGACCATCGGGGTGTAGGCGATGTTGTCGCCGGCCTCGGTGATGCTGTCGTCCTCCTTGGCCTTGCCCGCGGTCACCTGCACGGAGTCGCCCTGCGCGGCCCGGGTGATACGGCCCCACGCGGCACCGCACGTCTTGCTGTAGCGCACCTCGACGGTGGTCGTGCCGACGGTTGCGGTCTTGGCGGTCGTCACCGCGGCGGCGTCCTTGGTGCAGCCCATGGCCTCCGCGTCCTTGCCGGTGCAGGAGGCGCCGGCGCACTTCACACCGGCCGGGAGGTCGGCGGAGCTGACCGAGGGCGACGGGGAGGCCTTACCGCCCTCGTTCTTCTTGCCGCCGCCGTTGTCGGTCAGGAAGAACACCGCGGCTATGACCACCAGCACGCCGACGACACCCGCGAGGAACATCGTCAGCCTGCGCCGGCCACCGCCGCCGCCGGAGGCGCCCCCGCCCGGCCGCGGCCCCTGCGGGGGCTCGCCGAACGGGCTCGGCGTCCCCGGTGTCCAGGCGGGACCGTCCGACACCGGTGCCGCGGACGGCGCGTCCGCCGACGCCGGAGACGCGCCCCCCGAGGCACGCGCGCCGGCCGGCGACGGCCCCTTGTAACCGGCGAGGCCCCACGAGTTGACGCCGGACGAGCCGCCCGAAGAGCCGTCCGGAGAACCGGCCGAGGTCCCCGGAAATCCGGTCGGGCCACCCGGAGAAGAGGAGACCTCCGGGGCCCGTGTGTCCCATGACGTCGGCTGCGGCGGCACCGTCGGCGCCACTCCCGCCGGTCCCGCGACACCCGGCGTCGCCGTCGCGCTGCCGGACTTGCGGGCCGTCTTGCTGCTCTTGGCATTGGCGGGAGGCGCACCGAACTCGCCGAGCGCGGCACGCGCCTGGGAGATGCGGATGGCCTCCATGGTCATGTCGTGGCGCATCTCCGAACGGCTCCAGGCACGCTCGGCGAGCTCCCACATGGTCGTCAGATGGATCGGGTTGGTACCCGTGACCTCGGCCAGCGCGACGATCGCACCCTTGGGCGCGAGCAGCCGGCCGTTCAGATACCGCTCCCAGGACGTCTTGCTGTAGCCCGTGCGGTCGGCCACCGACGCGATGCTCAGGCCGCTGCGGTCCACGAGCCGGCGCAGCTGGCTCGCGAACTCCCTGACCTGCGGATCCAGTTCATCCGGCAAGGCCCTCCAACGAGGCATTGCTTCCCCCCTCTTCCCCCCGGTTGGTGCTGGTGTTCCTCGCGTTCTCCCGCGCGTGGTGCCCGTTCTGGCTACCCACAGGGATGCGCCCAGTAAGGATCTCAGTTCCCGGGATGGGGGCGCACGGGAGCGTTCGAGCCGCTCGGCATGCACCGTTGCACGCCGACCCGGCCGCGGTCCAGTGTCCCACCGACGACCCCCTCCGCCGCCCGGCCGGACCCGCCCACGCTAGCCCCGCCATCGAACAACCCCGTTTCAAATTCGCGAAGTTGCCAATACTTCGGCACACCGGCCACACATGGACAACCACATACGCCTCGGGCGTATTCACCCCACTCATGGGCAACTCACCCGAGGGCGAGGGTGCCGACGACCGCGATCAGCACCATGAGGAGGAGCAGCAGTACGGCGTAGAGCAGCAGTCGTCCGCCGGGCCTGCGGCCGCTGTCCTCCTCGGGGGTGTCCCACCACGGCAGGGTGGGGTCGTCCTCGTACTCGGGCGCGCTCTCGTCACCGGCCGGTTTCGCCGGGCGCGGCCAGGCCTGGACGGCCAGTTCCCAGCGCACGCCGAAGCGTTCGGCGTCCGGGCCGTCGAGGCCCGCGATCCGGCACAGCGCGGTGACGGCCTGCCGGGGCGGCGGCTGGGTGGCGTTGAGGTAGCGGTGCCAGGAGGACTTGCTGTACGCGGTGCGGGCGCCGAGCGCGACGAGGCTGAGCCCCGTCCGGTCCTTGAGGAGCCGCAACTGCTCGACGAAGTGCCTCACCTCCGGCGGCAGATCGTCCGGCAGCGGCTGCCAGCCGCCCATCTCCCACCTCCACGGATCCCTCGCATTTCCCGCCCTGAGCAGGTGACGACACGGGAGGGCCGATGGTTCCCGCGTTGCGGAACGGTCACCTCCGTGCCACAGCGCTCTGACAGCCGTTGAACAGGCACTTCACGGTGCAGGAAGGTGGATCCCGGCGACGGCCCGTCCTTGCTCGGGGGAGAGGACGGGCCGTCGTCGTCGCTGCGTCAGCTGCTCACCGTCAGGTGCAGCGTGTCCTTCAGGAACGGGATCACCAGCCACGGGTTCGGCTGCACCATCATCGCCAGCAGCACGATCGCCAGTCCCAGCACGCCGTAGGTGGCGATGTCCGTGAAGCGGGAGCGTACGGCGAGCATGCCGACGTCGGGCAGGATCCAGCGCAGCAGTGCGCCGGCCACCAGGGCGACGCCGATCAGCAGGGTGCCGACCCGGAAGGCGTCGAGCGCGGTCAGCAGCAGACCGACGGCGACCAGGCCGCAGACGGCGAGGATCGGCCACTGCCGGGCGGGCGCGGGGGCGTCGCCCGGAGCGGCCCGGCCGCCGCCCTCGGGGCGTGCGGTGTCCTTGGTGAACAGCGGGAAGCGGCGCGTGGTGCGGCGCGGCTTCCCCTCGGCGTCCGGCGCGCTGATCGCGTCGCGGACGGTCTCCTCCGCCTGCTCCTCGGGGTGCTGCACCTCGCGCTCGGCGTCCTTCGCGGCCCGCTCGGGGTCCTTCGCCTCAGCCGGCACTGCGCTCCGCCGCCTCGACCACGTTGACGAGCAGCTGGGCACGGGTCATCGGGCCGACACCGCCGGGGTTCGGCGAGATCCAGCCGGCGACCTCGGCGACACCCGGGTGGACGTCGCCCACGATCTTGCCCTCGGCGCTGCGGGAGACACCGACGTCGAGGACGGCCGCACCCGGCTTCACGTCCTCGGGCCGGATCAGATGGGCCGAACCGGCGGCCGCGACGATGATGTCCGCACTCTTCAGATGTGAGGACAGATCGCGCGTGCCGGTGTGGCACTGCGTCACGGTCGCGTTCTCGCTGCGCCGGGTCAGCAGCAGCGGCATCGGGCGGCCGATGGTGACACCGCGGCCGACGACCACGACCTCGGCGCCCTTGATCTCGACGCCGTACCGGCGCAGGAGGGTGAGGACGCCGTTGGGGGTGCAGGGCAGCGGGGCGGGCTCGTTGAGCACCAGCCGTCCGAGGTTCATCGGATGCAGGCCGTCCGCGTCCTTGTCCGGGTCCATCAGCTCCAGGATCCGGTTCTCGTCGATGCCCTTCGGCAGCGGCAGCTGGACGATGTAACCGGTGCACGCCGGGTCCTCGTTGAGCTCCCGTACGACCGCCTCGATCTCCTCCTGCGTGGCCGTGTCCGGCAGCTCGCGCTGGATGGAGGCGATGCCGACCTCGGCGCAGTCGCGGTGCTTGCCGGCGACGTACTTCTGACTGCCGGGGTCGTCCCCCACGAGGATCGTGCCGAGGCCGGGCGTGACGCCCTTCTCCTTCAGCGCCGCCACGCGGGCGGTCAGATCGGACTTGATCGCGGCTGCGGTGGCCTTGCCATCGAGAATCTGGGCGGTCATGCCCCCATCCTCGCGGATGACCGCCCCCCGGTTCCAATCCGGGGCCGCCCGCGCCCTTTGTCCTTCGTTCCTCCATGATCACCCAGGTTGCACTTGCACAACGCCTGGCGAATGCGGCTGGACAAGGCCTTACCCCACCAACGACGATGAACGGCGCAGTATCGCGGTCCGTGTTGGGGGGCAAACCGCTCATTTTCTGACGTTCCTCCGCGCCATCCGCATCGTCCCCGCAGTGCAACGGAGGAAAACAGGCCATGAGTTTCGGCTCTCCCCAGAACCCGTACGGCCAGCCGCAGAACCCGCAGCAGGGCTACGGCTACCCGCAGCAGCCCGGCGGCCAGCCCGGTCAGCCCGGTTACGGCTACCCGCAGGCCCCGCAGGGCGTCCCCCCGCAGCAGGGTTACGGCTACCCGCAGCAGCCCGGTTACCCGGGCGGCCCCGGTCCCCGGGTCGCCTCGATGGGCCGCCGCTTCGGCGCCCGTGTGATCGACGGGCTGATCCTCGGCGTGATCTACGGCGTCCTCGCCTTCGCCGGCATCGCGGGCGCCATGAACTCGGTCAACGACTGCGACCCGAACGCCGCCGACTACACCACCTGCGTCAACAACGCCGGCTCGGACTTCGCGGCCAAGTTCGGCGCGATCTTCGGTGCCCTCGCGATCCTGAGCCTCCTCTACGAGTGGCTGATGACCGGTCTGGTCGGCGCGACCCTCGGCAAGATGGCGGTCGGCCTGCGCGTCGTGAAGGCCGACACCGGCCAGAAGCCCGGCCTGGGCTCGGCGTTCATCCGCTGGATCATCCCGGTCGTCGGCAGCTTCGCCTGCGGCATCGGCCAGCTCGTGGTGTACCTGTCCCCGTTCTGGGACAAGTCGGGCCGCCAGCAGGGCTGGCACGACAAGGCCGCTTCCACGATGGTCGTCCAGAACTGACCTCGCGGGCGTCGCGTTCGCGCCATAAATCTTCCAGGGCCGTGTCTCACCCGTACGAGGGGGACACGGCCCTGGTGCGTCCCCCTACTCTGACGTGGGTAGCCGTCAGGCACGGGGAGACGCACCTTGTACAGCATCATCGTGGTACCTCCGCCGACCCCGGAGGACGAACGAAACCGCACCCAGTTCCGGCTCGCGCCCGGCGAGCGGCTCACCTTCGGGCGATCCGCACCGGACGTCGACGTGACGATCCCGCACGAGGGCGTGTCCCGCAGAGCCGGTGAGATCACCGCGCAGGGCGCGTTCTGGATACTCAGCAACCTCAGCCGCGAGCAGACGTACGTCGTGGAGAACCCGGAGGGCGCGGGCGAGCACATGAAGGTCGGGCCCGGACGGCTGGATGCACCGGTCCCGTTCGAGTTCTCGCGGATCGTGCTGCCGGCCGCGGGCGATCTGCTGCCCATCGAGGTATGGGCGCCGCGTCACGACTATCTGCACTCCGAGGGCGGCCTGGACGGCGCCACCACCGCGCCCGCCTTCTCGGTCGACCGCACCAAACGCTACTTCGCGGTCCTCGCCGCGCTGTGCGAACCGCGGCTGCGGGGCGAACCGCACGCGCCGCTGCCCACCGTGGACCAGGTCGTCGACCGGCTGCGCCCCAACTGGCCCGCCGCGTCGCGCACTTCGGTGCAGTGGAACATCGACTACCTGGCGGTGAAGCTGCGTCTGAAGCCGGGCCCGGAGGAGGCGGACCAGGGTCCGCGCCTCAACGGCAAGAAGGAGTCGCTGGTCTCGCTGGCGCTCCGCTTCGACCTGGTCCGCGAGGACGACCTGATCGTCCTGGCCGCCGCGAAGTCCGGCCGGACGGCACGGTGACCGAGCCGTACGCCGTACCGGTGCCCAAGGGGTACCGGGTCGGTGTCTGGGAGGTGCGCGAACCGATTGCGACGGGCGCGTTCGGCAGCGTGTACGAGGGCCGCCGCACCGGCGACCTCGTCGGCGAGGAGCTCCCCCGCACGGCTGCCCTGAAGTTCCTGCCCACCGGCACCGGCACCCCGCGCCAACTGGCCCATCTGCGCGAACTCGTCGACCGCGAGGTCGAGTTGCACCGCCGCCTCAGCCGCCCCCGCCTGATCCGGATGTACGACACGCTCACCGTCGACGACCCGTCCCGCCCCGTCCTCGACGGCGCCACCGTCCTCGTACTGGAGAAGGCGGAACGCTCCCTGTCCGCGCAGCTGTCCGCGGCGCCCCGCCCGGCCGCCGGGCCCGCGCTGCTCGCGCAGATCTGCGAGGGCCTGGCCCAGCTGCACCGCGCCGGGTGGGTGCACGGGGATCTGAAACCGGCCAACGTGCTGCTGATGAAGGACGGTTCGGCACGGCTCGCGGACTTCAACATGGCCGCGGAACTGGAGGGCACGCACGCGTACACGCCCGCGTTCTCCACGCCCGACTACACCCCGCCGGAGCTGCTGTGGTCGGAGATCGGCGCCCGCGGCCGCCAGATCCGCCCCTCCGCCGACGTCTGGGCCTTCGGCGTTTTGGCCCACCTGGTCCTGACCGACTCCTTCCCGCTGCCCGGCGGCACCCCGACGGCCCGCCGCGACGCCGCTGCCGCGTACGCCCGCGGCAGCGACGAACTGCGGCTGTCCCCCCAACTCCCGGACACCTGGCGGGAGATCGTGCGGGACTGCCTCGCCCGTACGCACGCCGACCGCATCGGCACGGACGCGCTGCTGCGTCGCGTCGAGAAGGCGGCCGGGACGGGCCGCTCGCCGCGCCTGCCCCGCACCCTGCTGCCCCGCCGGCGCCGTGCCGCGGTGGCCCTGGGCTCGGCGGTCGCGACGGTGGCGATGGCCGCGCTCGGATACGGCATCAGCAGCTGGGCCGACCCGGGGGCGAAGGGCGGCAAGGGTTCCGGGGCGGTGTCGGCCTATGGCGCCTCCGAACTCCGTATGGACAAGGGCGTCCCAGTCCAGTACCGCCGGCTAATCGTCGACTCCGCCCACGACTGCCTCCAGCGGGAGGTCTCCCCGGTCCTCCTCGCGGCGATGCTGAAGGTGGAGAGCAACTTCGACCCGAACCTCTCCGACCCTTCCGCGGGCGCCGAGGGCGAGTACGGCATCGCCCGCTGGACCCCGAGCGTGCTGCGCTGGTGGATCCGCCCGGACGGCGTGGCCGCGTCGGCGACCCCGACCCCGCCGCTGTCCCCCGCCGTGTCCATCCCGGCCATGGGCCGCTACCTGTGCGCCATCGAGCCGCGTCTTGAGACCTCCCTGCCGGGCGACCGCCGCGTGCTGCTCGCCGCCGCCTACCGCACCTCGTACAAGAAGGTGAACGCCGCGGGCGGTGTTCCCCCGAAGTACCGCGCCTACGCCGCCCGCGTCGCCCACTACCTCAAGGAGTACGCCCCTTCCGGCAAGAAGTGACCCTGAGAGTTCCCAGGTACCGCCCGTGGGCGCCCGGCGCCACGGTTGCCGTGTCCACCAACGGGGGTGGCAGGACCGGAGGGACACCACCATGAAGCGCACACTCGCCTCGCTCGGCGCGGCGGCGGTACTGGCAACGGGCGCCGTCGCCCTGGCACCGGCAGGCGCGTCGGCGGCACCGAGCGGCTGCTGGGGGAACGCCGGCACGAAGACCGACCCCGAGGGCCGGACCTACACCGCCCGCTACTGCCACAACTACCAGGGCGGCAACGTGTATCTCTATCGCCGGCCGATCGGGTACCTGAACGCCGGCGACAACTGGTTCGTCTGCCAGACGAAGGTCCCGGACTTCCCGAACCCGCCCGTCGGCGACGCCCGCAACGACTGGTGGCTCTACACCCAGGGCGACACCGGCAGCGAGCACAACGCCTGGGGCTACTTCCCGGCGAACAAGGTGTCGGGCGGCAACGACTACGACCCCATCCCGGGCCTGCCCGCCTGCTGACCCCCACAGCACCGCGGCCTCCGGCTCCCTCGGGGGAGGGCCGGAGGCCGCGGTCGTACCAGTGTCCGATCAGTGGAAGAAGTGCCGCGTCCCCGTGAAGTACATCGTGACGCCCGCCTTCTTCGCGGCCTCCACGACCAGCTCGTCGCGGACCGAACCGCCGGGCTGGACAACGGCCTTGACGCCGGCCTCGATCAGGATCTCCAGGCCGTCCGGGAAGGGGAAGAACGCGTCCGAGGCGGCGTACGAGCCCTGCGCGCGCTCGGCGCCGGCCCGCTCGACGGCGAGCTTCGCGGAGTCGACCCGGTTGACCTGGCCCATGCCGACGCCGACCGAGGCGCCGTCCTTGGCGAGCAGGATCGCGTTGGACTTCACCGCGCGGCAGGCCTTCCAGGCGAAGGACAGCTCGGCCAACTCCTCCGCCGACAGCGCCTCGCCCGTCGCCAGCGTCCAGTTGGCCGGGTCGTCGCCGTCCGCCTGGAGGCGGTCGGTGACCTGGAGGAGCGCGCCGCCGTCGATGGGCTTGACCTCGGCGGGGTGGGAAGGCGCGGCCGGGGCCTTCAGCACACGGATGTTCTTCTTCTTGGCGAGGGTCTCGAGGGCGCCGTCCTCGTAGTCGGGCGCGACGATGACCTCGGTGAAGATCTCGGCGACCTGCTCGGCCATCTCCTTCGACACCGGACGGTTGACGGCGATGACGCCGCCGAACGCCGACAGCGGGTCGCAGGCGTGGGCCTTGCGGTGCGCCTCGGCGACGTCCGAACCGGTCGCGATGCCACAGGGGTTGGCGTGCTTGATGATGGCGACGGCCGGCTCGTCGTGGTCGTACGCGGCACGGCGGGCGGCGTCCGTGTCCGTGTAGTTGTTGTACGACATCTCCTTGCCGTGCAGCTGCTCGGCCTCAGCGAGACCGGTGCCCGTGCCGTCGACGTAGAGCGCGGCGGGCTGGTGCGGGTTCTCGCCGTAGCGCAGGGTGCTCTTGCGCTCCAGGGCGGCGGCGATGAACTCGGGGAACTGGCCCGCGGCGGAGCCGCTGTCAGCTGCAGCGTCGGCGGGCGCGTAGGCGCTCGCGAACCAGCTCGCGACCGCGATGTCGTACTCGGCCGTGTGCCGGAAGGCCTCCGCCGCGAGCCGCTTGCGGGTGGCGAGGTCGAAGCCGCCGTCCTTGACCGCGGCGAGGACGTCCGCGTACCGCGCCGGGCTGGTGACCACGGCGACCGACGGGTGGTTCTTGGCGGCCGCGCGGACCATCGACGGACCGCCGATGTCGATCTGCTCGACGCACTCGTCGGGGGACGCCCCCGAGGCGACGGTCTCGCGGAAGGGGTAGAGGTTGACGACGACGAGGTCGAAGGGGGCCACGCCCAGCTCGTCGAGCTGCTGCCGGTGGCTCTCCAGCCGCAGGTCGGCGAGGATGCCCGCGTGCACCTTGGGGTGCAGGGTCTTGACCCGGCCGTCCAGGCACTCGGGGAAGCCGGTGAGCTCCTCGACCTTGGTGACGGGGACGCCCGCGGCGGCGATCTTCGCCGCGGTGGAGCCGGTGGAGACGAGCTCGACACCGGCCTCGTGCAGCCCGCGCGCGAGCTCCTCGAGCCCGGTCTTGTCGTAGACGCTGACGAGCGCCCGGCGAAGGGGCCGCTTGTTGATGTCGGCGGTCACTGGATAACTACCTTTCGTCCCTCAATGCGATAGCCGTTGCGGGCGAGCCGCCCCACGACATCGACGAGCAGCCTTCGCTCGACTTCCTTGATGCGCTCGTGCAGAGCGCTCTCGTCGTCCTCGTCCCGGACCTCCACCACGCCCTGGGCGATGATCGGCCCGGTGTCGACGCCGTCGTCGACGAAGTGGACGGTGCAGCCGGTGACCCTGGCGCCGTACGCGAGCGCGTCACGCACACCGTGGGCCCCGGGGAAACTGGGCAGCAGGGCGGGGTGGGTGTTCACGAACCGCCCGCCGAAGCGGGCCAGGAACTCCTTGCCCACGATCTTCATGAACCCGGCGGAGACCACCAGATCGGGTTCGTACGCGGAGACGGCCTCGGCGAGGGCGGCGTCCCACTCGTCGCGCGTCTCGTGGTCCTTGACCTTGCACACGAAGGTCGGCAGCCCGGCACGCTCCGCGCGCGCGAGCCCCTCGATGCCGCCGCGGTCTGCGCCGACGGCCACGATCTCGGCGCCGTAGGCCTCGCTTCCGGTGGCCGCGATCTCGTCGAGGAGCGCCTGCAGATTGGTGCCGGATCCGGAGACCAGCACGACGAGGCGCTTGACCACGGGCTTGGCGGCCACGGTGGGGCCCTTTCTCGGGGGAGCGTTTCCGTACGGCCGGGCGTACGCCGTGTGCTTGTACATTCGTACGAATGCTTCGCGCCCCGGGATACGGGGAAGTCTACGAAGCGGCCGACCGTCAGCAACGATACCGGCACACCGGGCGGCCCCCTCGGGACGGGGGCGGGGCCGGAAGGTAGCGTCTGGGAGGAGCCGGATCGGGAACGTGCCTGTCGTGCGGTGCGTTCACGGTGTGACAGCTCTTGCAGGACCAGCCGTATCCATCACGTTCGCCGAGTTCACCCAGCCACGTTCACCAGCCACGTTCACCAAGGGGAAGACGCTCTCTTGATGTCGGACCGCAGCCTGCGACTCCTCACGCTCCCCCCGCTCCCGGCACAGGGAGGCGAGCGGGACACCGTGCTGCTGCGGGAGCGGCCGGCCTCGCCGCCGGACGCGCCCTCGGACCGCAAGGACGACGGGCAGGACGGCACCCCGCAGGACGACAACCCGTTCGCACCGCCCCCGGAGGGCACCCCGGACCGCCCGTGGAAGCCGCGCCGCCCGGCGAGCGGTGAGGACGGCGAGGGCTCCGAGAACCGCTCCCCCTGGGGCAGCCAGTGGAGCGACCGCCAGCCGGGCCGCTCCCCCGGTGGCTTCGGCGAGCGCCCCGGCGGTCCGGCCCCCGGCCCCGAGGGCCAGGGCGGCAACACCCCCGGCTCGGGCATGCGCTGGGACCCGGCCGACCCCGCCCAGCGCCGCGCCCGCTACTCGCTGCTGTGCGGCATGTGGGCCTTCTTCTTCGCCCTCTTCAGCTGGCCGTACGTGGCCCTGCTGCTCGGCGCGCTGTCCCTGTACTGGGGCGGCAGCGCCCTGCGCGCGAAGTCCCGCACCCCGGACAACTCGACCTCGACCCACGACCCGTCCGCACGCCCCCAGACGACGGCGGCGGTGAGCGGCCTGGTGACGGCCTCCCTGGCCATCGTCCTGGTCGCCGCGAGCTTCACCGCGCAGCTGGTCTACAGCGACTACTACACCTGCACGAACGACGCCCTGACGAACGCGGCGAAGCAGTCCTGCACGCAGCTTCTGCCGAAGGAGCTGCGTGGGTTGCTGGGGACCAACAGCTGACCGACGACCGGTGCGGGGAATGACCGTGGTTCACGGCTGTTCCGGCGACTCGGGCTGTGGGTCGGACGCCTTCTTCAGCGCCGCCCAGCGGGCCTCCCGGGTGGCGTCGTCGTCGTGCCAGAGAGACAGCGGCTCCGGAAAGGGCTCGACGGGCAGGAAGTCGTACGGCTCGAACGTGTCGTCGTCCCGGTCCCGCAGCGCACGGAGCACGTCGTCCTGGCCGGTGCGGTGCCTGTCGTCCCGGCGCTGGGGTACGTCGTCCTGGTCGTAGGGCACCTTGTCCTGGTCCTGGGTCGCGGAGGGCGCCGTGTCCGCCGCCTTCGCCGCCCCGTCCTTGCTCCCGGCGCGCTTCCGGATCCCGAACCACCGGCCGGCCGAGGCCGACGCCCCTCGGAGCGGGCCCCCGCCGGAGCCCTTGTCCTCCGGGGCCTCCGACTTCGGCGCCTCCGACCCGGGCTTCTCCGACCCCGTCTTCCCCGACTTGGACTTCCCTGCAGTCCTGGCCTCCTCCGGCGTGTCCTTCTCCGACCTCGGCTCCACGACCTTGGTCCCGCCCTTCGCGGCACTCTCCGCGGCCTTCGCCCCGCCCGCCCGGCGCCTCCGGCACCGCCAGGCCCGCAGGACCACCGCCGTCGGGGTGCCCACCACCGCGATCCATGCGAAGGCCGCGGCGCCCGTCTCCCACCACGCCGGGCCGAACCGGGCGAGCGCCGCCACGCCGAGCGGGCCGCCCGCCGAGCCCGCGAGGACGGCGACGGCGACCGCGCACAACAGAGCCGCCAGCGCGACGGTTGCGGCGGTCCGCCCGATGCGGGCCCCGTCGCCCGCACCCTTCCGGAAACCGCGCCCCGGCCGCCCTCCGTCCAGCGCGCCCACGAACCATCCGACGGTCAGCCCGGTGACCACCGGCACCGCCCCCGCGGCCCAGTTGAGCCAGCCCCCGGGCCCCGCCTCCGGCACGGCGGCCAGCAGCGGAACCGGCGGCAGCAGGGGCGCCGGCGCCGAGGACATCGGCCCCACCGCATGCCCCGTGCCGAGCGCGAACCCCGGGCCGAGGGCGTAGGCCGCCCCCCACACCGCCGCGTTGGGCACCAGCGACAGGCACAGCATCAGCACCGCGAAACGGCCCGACCAGCCCTCGGTCAGCTGCAGGAAGGAGCCCCGCGCCGCCGCACCGTGCCACACCAGCGACACCCCCACCAGCAGCGACCCGCCCCCGACCAGCACCGCCGTCCCGGCCGCCGCGGCCCGCGCAGCCGTGCCCGGGCGGACGCCGGCGTCCGGGCCGACCACCAGCCACCGCGTACCGGCGGGGAGCAGCGCCAGCACCGCGTCCACGGCCTCGCGGGGGCGCCCGTACGCCCTCCACACCCCGACCCCGGCCGCCCCCGCGACAACCAGCGGCAGGGACACCACGGTCCACACCCACGACGGCCGCAGCTCACCGCCCGAGGCGTACAGTGCGGCGGCCACGCCGACGCCGAGGTAGCCGAGGACGACGCCCGCCCATGCCGTGCCGGCCGGGACGAGCGGTGCGTCCGCCCCGTCCTCCGCGCCGCCGTCCACCGCGTCCCGCGCCGCGCGGTCCATCAGCCACACCGGCAGCACGAGCAGCAGCAGCGGTGTGACGCCCACGGGCGCGGAAACGCCGGAGAGCGTGTCGGTGCGGACCAGTTCGGCGCCGTGGGCAAGGAGCCAGAGCGCCGCCGCGACATGCAGCGCGGCGCCGGGTCCGCCGTCGGGATACGGCGAGCTGATCCACAGCGCGATCACGAGTACGGCGAACGAACCGAGCCCCAGCCCGGCGGCCAACGCGCCGCTCAGGACACCGGTGCCCAGCCCGGGCGGCCGGTCGCGCACCCGGGCGAGCAGGGGGGACATCGGTGAGCGGCGGGCGGTCATCTGGGTCACGACGGCCATGCTCCCAACGACACGCGCTTTCCCGTCGCAACAGGCGAACTTCCGAAGTGTCGCTCAATATACGTTTATGTTCTTTTTCCCACGGAAGGGCGCCCCGTGACGCCGAACGCTTCGAGCCCGCTGCCGCCCCCCACGGAACGCCGACGCCTTCGCGAGGCAGGCGCACTGACGCAGGATCAGGTCGCCGCACGGCTCGGCATCGCCGGCAGGACCGTCGCCTCGTGGGAGTCCGGCCGTACGACCCCGCGCGGCCGGAAGCGGGCCGCCTATCTGGCACTCCTGGCCGAACTCTCCCGGACCGGGGCCAGGGTGACGGCGTGTCCGGACAAGCAGCCGGCGGGTCCGTTTCCCGCATCGGCCGCTCCCCTGACGCCCGCTCAGGCCTTCGACGCGCTGTACGCGTTCTGCGCCCCCGCGCTCGTACGGCAGACGTATCTGCTCACCGGGCGGCGCGAGCTGGCGCGCGAGTCGGTCGAGCGGGCCTTCCAACTCGCCTGGCAGCGCTGGCCCGAGGTGGCCGTGGACCGGGATCCGGCGGGGTGGGTGCGGGCGACGGCGTACGAGTACGCCCTCTCCCCCTGGCACAGGTTCCGCCGGCGCCACCGCCGGCCCGACCCGCCGCCCGCCGACAAGGACAGGCGGGCGCTGCTGGACGTCCTGCTGAGACTCCCGCCGTCGTACCGCCGCACGCTTCTGCTGTACGACGGTGTCGGCCTCGATCTGCCGGAAACAGCGGCCGAGGCGGAGGCGAGCACACCGGCGACGGCGGGCCGGCTGCTGCATGCGCGCGAGGCGCTCGCCGCGCGTCTGCCGGAACTCGCCGACCCGGACGTCCTGCACCGGCGGCTGGCCGAACTGGCTTCCACGGAGCGGCTGCGCGCGGCCGGGCCGCCGGCGGTGCGCACCGGAGGCGAGCGCCGCGCCCGCTTCTGGGCGCGGGCCGCCATCGCCTTCACGGTGGCCCTGATCGGTACGACGACGCTCACGCTGCGGACGGCTCCGACGCACTACGAGCCGCCGGTGGCCCCGGGGGCGAGGATCGAAGGGGTTCCACCGCGGGCCGCGCAGGGCCCGCTGTCGGCGATGGAGGTGGAGCTGCGCGCCAAGCTGCGGCAGGCGACGGTGCCCGGGCCGCAGCGGCTCGTACCGCTGACCGGGTAACGCGGACGGGCCCGCCCCCGGGAAGGGAGCGGGCCCGTCAACTCACAGCCGGAAAGCCGCTGTTGAGCCTGCTGTCGTTCAGCCGGCCAGGATCTCGCGGGCCAGCTTCGCCGTCTCGGTCGGCGTCTTGCCGACCTTGACGCCGGCGGCCTCGAGGGCCTCCTTCTTCGCGGCGGCCGTACCGGAGGAGCCGGAGACGATGGCGCCGGCGTGGCCCATGGTCTTGCCCTCGGGCGCGGTGAAGCCCGCGACGTAGCCGACGACCGGCTTCGACACGTTCTCCTTGATGAAGGCCGCGGCCCGCTCCTCGGCGTCGCCGCCGATCTCACCGATCATCACGATCAGGTCGGTGTCGGGGTCGGCCTCGAACGCGGCGAGCGCGTCGATGTGCGTGGTGCCGATGACCGGGTCGCCACCGATGCCGACGGCGGAGGAGAAGCCGATGTCACGCAGCTCGTACATCATCTGGTACGTCAGCGTGCCGGACTTCGAGACCAGGCCGATGCGGCCCGGCTTGGTGATGTCGCCCGGGATGATGCCGGCGTTCGACTGGCCCGGGGTGATGAGACCGGGGCAGTTCGGGCCGATGATGCGGGTCTTGTTGCCCTTGGACACGGCGTACGCGTAGAACGCGGCCGAGTCGTGGACCGCGATGCCCTCGGTGATGACGACGGCGAGGGGGATCTCGGCGTCGATCGCCTCGACCACGGCGGCCTTGGCGAAGGCCGGCGGGACGAAGAGGACGGATACGTTCGCGCCCGTCTTCTCGATCGCCTCGGCGACCGTGCCGAAGACCGGGATCTCGTTGCCGTCGATGTCGACCGACGTGCCCGCCTTGCGGGGGTTCACGCCACCGACGATGTTCGTGCCGTCGGCCAGCATGAGCTTGGTGTGCTTCATGCCCGTGGCACCGGTCATGCCCTGGACGATGACCTTGGAGTCCTTGTTGAGGAAGATAGCCATGGCTGTCTGAGTCCCTCTTCCCTTACTTCGCAGCCGCGAGCTCGGCGGCCTTGTCGGCCGCGCCGTCCATGGTGTCCACGCGCTGCACCAGCGGGTGGTTGGCGTCGGAGAGGATCTGACGACCCAGCTCGGCGTTGTTGCCGTCCAGACGCACGACCAGCGGCTTGGTGACGTCCTCGCCGCGGTCCTCCAGGAGCTTCAGGGCCTGCACGATGCCGTTGGCGACCTCGTCGCACGCGGTGATGCCACCGAAGACGTTGACGAAGACGGACTTGACGTCCGGGTCGCCGAGGATGATCTCCAGGCCGTTCGCCATCACGGCCGCGGAGGCGCCGCCACCGATGTCGAGGAAGTTGGCGGGCTTGACGCCACCGTGCGCCTCACCGGCGTACGCGACGACGTCCAGGGTGCTCATGACGAGACCCGCGCCGTTGCCGATGATGCCGACCTCGCCGTCGAGCTTGACGTAGTTGAGGTTCTTCTCCTTGGCGGCGGCCTCGAGCGGGTTGGCCGCGTCCTTGTCCTGGAGGGCCTCGTGCTCCGGCTGACGGAACTCGGCGTTCTCGTCCAGGGAGACCTTGCCGTCCAGGGCGATGACGTCACCGTTGGCGACCTTGGCCAGCGGGTTGACCTCGACGAGGAGGGCGTCCTCCTTGATGAAGGTGTCCCACAGCTTGACGAGGACGTTCACGACCTTGTCGGCGACCTCGGCCGGGAACTTGGCGGCCGCGACGATCTCGCGGGCCTTCTCCTCGGTCACGCCCTCGTTGGCGTCGATCGGCGTCTTGGCGACGGCCTCGGGACGGGTCTCCGCCACCTCCTCGATCTCCATGCCGCCCTCGACGGACGCGATGGAGAGGAAGGTGCGGTTCGCACGGTCCAGGAGGTAGGAGACGTAGTACTCCTCCACGATCTCCGGGGCCGTCTCGGCGATCATCACCTTGTGGACCGTGTGGCCCTTGATGTCCATGCCGAGGATGTCCGTCGCGCGGGCGACGGCCTCGTCCGGGGTGGCGGCGAGCTTCACGCCACCGGCCTTGCCACGGCCGCCGACCTTCACCTGGGCCTTGACGACAGACTTGCCACCGAGGCGCTCGGTGGCTGCGCGGGCCGCCTCAGGCGTGTCGATGACTTCACCGGCCAGCACCGGTACATCGTGCTTGGCGAAGAGGTCCCTCGCCTGGTACTCGAACAGGTCCACGCGCTTCCGTCCCTATCAGTGATCTCGCGGTTCGTTGGATGCGTGGGCGTGCCGCGAAGGGCAACGTGACGTCCGCCGTCTGTCACAAGGGAGGCGCACACGGTGTCCGAGCGCGCGGCATGTCCGTCTCGCAGGTTATCGCTGGTTGCGGAGGGCCCCTAAATCGAGGGTCACACCTGAGCGGTGATACCTGTCACATGATGCCGCGCTCACTGGCACGGCGTGCCGGATGTGAGGCGCCGGAGAGCCGTGGGGCGGACACAGGGAAGGGCCTCACCGGGCTGGGGTTTACCCGGTGAGGCCCCTTGTAAAGCCCCGAAGGGGGGCTCGGAGCAGTTGATCCCCACCCCAATGGGGATCACCTGGCCCCGTCCACGGGAGTGCGGCCGGACGACCGACGGCTTTCGGCCGTCCGGGTCCATGGGCCCGCGGAGTCGATGCGGTCAGACGCCGTACGGGTTGCCGTAGTGCAGGTCCTGCGCGTAGCCCGGCGTGACGGACTCGGTGACGCCGTCGACACCGGTGACGGCGTGGCCGGCGAGGGGGCCACCGGTGGACCGGACGGTGTCGGTCAGGTCGCCGGCGAAGGGTGCGACCTGGCCCACGACGCCGTGGGCGAACGGGTCGACGTCGCCGACGACGCCGTACGCGAAGGGCGTGACATCGCCCGCGACGCCGTACGCCAGCGTCGTCGCACTGCCGCCGACGCCCTGCACGACGGGCTCGACGAGGTCCACGACGGGCCGGGCGGCCTGCGTGACGCCCTGCGCGAACTGTGGCACCTGGCCGCTCACGCCGTACGCCAGGCCGGTCGCGTCACCGGCCACGCCGTACGCGAGCGGCGCCACGTCGTCGGCGATACCGCCGGCGAAGGGCCGCACGTCGCCCGTGACGCCGTACGCCAGCCCGCCCGCGTCCGCCACGGCCTGCCCGGCGACCGGCAGCACGCCGTGCACGGCGGTGTCGGCGACCGGCGGCAGCACGGTGCCCGTGACATCGCCGGTGACCTGACCGACCAGTCCGGTGGTGTACGACGGCACGTCCGCGACGACACCGGCCGCGACCGGCGCCACGCCGTACACGGCGTGGCCGGCGACGGACTGCACGTCCGACACCGCGCCTCCGGCGACCGGCGTCACGCCCTGGGCCACGCCTCCGGCGACCGGCTGGACACCCGCCACGGCGTCGGCGGCGACCGGCTGGACGCCCCGCACTGTGTGGGCGACCACCGGCTGGACGCCCTGGACGACCCCGCCCGCGACCGGCTGGACGTCGGCCGCAACGCCGTACGCCAGCGCCGTCGCGGCGTCGACCGTGTGACCGGCGGTCTGCCGGACCCCGGTCACGGCGCCGCCCGCGACGGGCAGCACGCCGTGCACCGCGCCGGTGGCGACCGGTGCCACGCCGTCGACCGTGTGGGTGGCGAGCGGCAGCACGCCGCCGACGGCGCCCGTGGCGAGGGGCGTCACGCCGGCCACGGCGTGCGTTGCGGTGGGCGCGACCCCGCCGACGGCCTGGCCGGCGACCGGGACGACGCCCGCGACCGCCTGGCCGGCGACCGGCGTCACGCCGTTCACGGCCGAGGTCACGACCGGCGGAACCGCTGCCGCGGCCGTCTCCTCGACGATCGGGGTGACCGTGCCGGGAACGCTCTTGACGGTGCCGACGACCTGCTGCGCGACCCCGCCGACGGTGCCCGTGACATGGCTCGGGACGGCCGCGACGGAGGCCTGGGCGGCGGAGGCGACGGTGTCTGCCTCGCCCTGCGCGAGGGTGGCGACTCCGGCGGCCCGGCCCTGGGCGCCGGTCGCCGCAGTCTGCGTGGCGCCGGTGACACCGGCGGCGGTGCGGCCCGCGCCCGCGACGGTCTGCTGCGCCTTCGTCCGCACGACGCCGTCGACGCCCTGCGTCTGGGTGCGGGCCGCCGACTGCACGCCCTGCAACTTCGTCTGGGCGGCTGCCAGGACCTGCTCCAGCTCCGGCGCGAAGGCGGCGAGGGGGCCGAAGAGGTAGTCGATGTCGCCCTGCGGGGAGCGACCGGTCGCGTCGGAGGCGGTGCTGTGTGCGGTGTCGGTGGCCTCGGCGGCCTTGGCCTGCGCCCCGGCCTGTGCGGCGCGGGCAGCCTTGGCGCCCTGGATGGCGGCGGCGCCCTTGATCTTGGTGGCCTTCTTGGCGGCCTGCGGGACGGAGACCTTGGCGTCGACGTACTTGCGGGCCTGCTCGGCGGTGCCTGCGGCCGGCGTCTTCTTCGCGGTGTCGGTGGTGCCGGTGGCCGTGGACGTCGCCTTGGCGGCGGTGCCGTCGACCGTGCCGGTGACGCCCGAGACGGTGTCCTGGACGCCGGTGACGACGCCGTCGACCGTGCTCGTGACGGAGTCGGTGAGCGTGCCGACGGTGCTGTCGGTGTCGGTCGTCGTGTCCGACACGGAGAGGGAGGAGGAGGACAGTTCGTCCGCGCTGGCCGCGGCGGAACCGAGCGCCCATGCGCCGGTCACGCCGGCTGCTATGACAATGGAGCGGCGGATGTTCTTGTTCATGCGTGCGTCAGATCCTTCGGATCCTCGGAGGCGCCGAAGCTCCGCGATCTCGGGGGAGATCCGGGGAGTTCCGGGGCTTCTTCGGAGGGCTTGGGTGACATTTCCGGCGCCGGGCTCCGGTGTGGTGGTCCGGTGAGTTGAGAACCGGAGGACCAGGGGAGTCGGCGGCTTGCGTCCGGGCTTCGTCAGGGGTGTCCGGACGGTCGGGCAGACCTGTTCCGCCCCCGCGCGGCAGGTCCGGTGGCGGGGGTAGTGCCTGCCCTAGGCGGGGGAAACGGGAATGTCCCGGTACCTGTCCCGGGTCTCGGCCGCGGCTGCGCGCGCGGCGGCGCCGGCCACGAGCCGCAGGGGCGCCCGGTGGTTCAGGGCGACGGCGTGTCCGTCACCGTGCCTCGACGTGGCGTTGTCGACGGCGGACGGGCTGCCGAGCGCGCCGGTCGGGTCACCGTCGGGGGCCGGGTGGGCGGGGGCGGTCCGGGGACCGGTGGCCCGATGCCCACCACCCTGCGCCAGGTTGTGGACGGCGTCGGACTCCGTGCCGAACCGCGGCCCGTATGCCGTGCCGCTCGCCTCTGCTCCGGCTGCCCCGTCACGGCTCCCGGAGGTGCCGCCGTGCGTCGACGACTGCACTGCCGAGCCCGGTTGCGGTACCGGCGCCGGCAGCGTCTGGCCGGGGAGCACGGGGAAGCCGGGTGTGGTGGGCAGCGACGGCAACGTCGGGAAGGAAGGCAGGGAGGGCAACTCGGGCACGGTCGGCAGGGATGACAGCGGCGGTATCTGCGCGGTCGCCTTGCCCAGATCCTCGGTCACGGTCTCCACCAGGTCACCGACCGGGCCGACCTTGCCGGGAACGCTGTTGACCGTACCGACGACCTGCTGCCCGACCGCGCCGACCGCGCCGGTGACGTGGTTCAGGGTGGTGGAGACGGAGGCCTGGGCCGGAACGGCTGCGTCGGGCTCGGCCTCAGCCGGTGCCGGGGTGGCAGGAGGCGTCGGCTTCGGCGTGGCCGGAGCGTCCGGCTTCGGCTTGGCCGCGGGCGCCGCCCGGTGCCCGGACGGTGCCACTGGAACGTTCACCAGCCGGCCGACCGTACTGTCCGTCAACGATCTGACGCCGACCGCCGAATCCGTCGAAACGGCGGACACGGCCGCGGACGAGGAGACGACCGGCGCCTCCTCCGCCGCATGCGCCTGCTCCCCACAGAGGAAGCCGAGCGCGAACAACCCGCCCACCACGACCGCCACTCGCAGCGCACGCCGTCCAACCGCCGTGCGCATCACGCGCAGAGCGGCAACAGGCAAGGCTGCCGGCCAGGTCAAGAAGGGGTCCTCCCGTGCGGCGGAACGGTCTGAGCGAACTTCGCGCAACGAGCTACGAGTCGGCGCGACGCGGTACGGGTGAGCGGAGCAACGGCGCACCGCTGATGAGGCGTCGATACTCGCACGGCACTCCCGAGGTTGCGCAAGCCCTCCGTTACCGATGGGTAGGCATGTCCGTTTTGCTGGGCCAAGTCGGACGACGACTGGTCGACAAATCGTCAGCGGACCCTCCCTGGCGGCCGATCCTCACGGTGTTCCCACGTCCCCGTCACGCCGTTCCCGCGTCGCCGTCACGCTGTGTCCGGTATCGGCAGCGGCCGCTTCTCGATCGCCGCCGCCATCACCTCCGGGAAGAGATCGGGCGTGCAGGCGAACGCCGGTGCCCCCAGCGCGGCGAGCGCGGCCGCGTGCTCCCGGTCGTAGGCGGGCGCCCCTTCGTCCGACAGCGCGAGCAACGCCACGAACTGCACTCCCGACGCCTTCATCGCCGCGACCCGTTTCAGCATCTCGTTGCGTATCCCGCCCTCGTAGAGATCGCTGATGAGCACGACCACCGTCTCCGCGGGTCGGGTGATCTGCGACTGGCAGTAGGCGAGCGCCCGGTTGATGTCCGTACCGCCGCCGAGCTGTGTGCCGAACAGGACGTCCACCGGGTCGTCGAGCTGGTCCGTGAGGTCCACGACCGCCGTGTCGAAGACGACGAGCCGCGTGTCGATCGACCGCATGGATGCGAGCACCGCGCCGAACACCGACGCGTAGACGACGGATGCCGCCATCGACCCCGACTGGTCGATGCAGAGGACGACCTCCTTCTTCACCGACTGGGACGCCCGCCCGTAGCCGATGAGCCGCTCCGGCACGATCGTCCGGTACTCCGGCAGGTAGTGCTTCAGGTTGGCCGCGATCGTGCGGTTCCAGTCGATGTCGTGATGGCGCGGCCGGTTGATACGGGCGCTGCGGTCGAGCGCGCCGGTGAGGGTGGCCCGGGTGCGGGTGGCGAGCCGCTTCTCGAGGTCCTCGACGACCTTGCGCACGACCGCGCGTGCCGTCTCCTTCGTCGTCTCCGGCATCGCCTTGTTGAGGGAGAGCAGCGTGCCGACGAGGTGCACGTCGGCCTCCACCGCCTCCAGCATCTCCGGCTCGAGCAGCAGCGCGGACAGCCCGAGCCGGTCGATGGCGTCGCGCTGCATGACCTGTACGACGGAGGAGGGGAAGTACGTCCGGATGTCCCCGAGCCAGCGCGCCACGGACGGCGCCGACGCCCCGAGCCCCGCCGAACGGTCCCTCCCCGCCTGGCCCTGCCGGTCCCCCTTCCCGTACAGCGCGGTCAACGCCCCGTCCATCGCGGCGTCCCGCCCCGACAGCGCACACCCGGTGCCGTCGGCCGCGTCACCCCCGAGCACCAGCCGCCAGCGCCGCAGCCGCTCCTGGGCGGGGTCCGTGCTGAGGGACTCCGTGACCGTGGCCTCGGTGTTCATGGCGTGCGTGGTCATGGCGTGCGTGGTCATCGACGCACCCCCGTGCGAGGCCGGGCCCAGAGCGGCATCACCGCGACGGCAGCCGCCGGACGGTCCTCCGCCCGGGCTCCGCTCCGCTCCCTGCCCGTGGCCACCACGCCCGGCCTCTTGTGCGCTTCCCGCAGCTCGTCGTTCGTCATCCCGCCACCCCCACAAGGTCGTTGTCGACGTCGTTCTTCTCGGCGTCCTGTTCCGCTCCGTCCGACTCCAGCCCCAGCAGCAGCCGCACCACCGGCAGCACGGCGTCCGCGCGCCCGGGGTCGAGGTCGGCCGCGAAGCCGGGTATGCCGGAGCCGGCCGCCGTCACGCCGCTGCGCTGACCCGGTCCGCGGCGGACGAGTTCGCCGAGGGTGCGACGCACCCCGGGCTCGTACGCCGAGAACGTGCGCCGCAGCAGAGGCAGCACGTCGGTGAACGCCGCCGCCGGAACCCCGGCCAGCCAGGCGTCGACCAGCCCGAGCAGCCGCTCGTCGTGCACGAGCAGCATCCCGCCGCCGGAGCCGCCGCCGACGAAGCCCTCGATCCACGCGGCGGCATCCCCGGGCGGCGTCCCCGGCGACAGCACGAGCCCCATGAGCCGCGCGGCCTCGTCCTGCCCCAACTCCCCGTCATCCAGCAGAAGCCGCACGGCCCGCCCCCGGACAACCCCGGGCACGGTGTCCCGCCCGGACAGCACCCGCAGCACGCCTTGCCAGCGCGTGCGCAGGTCGCCAGGGACCCGGGCCGAGTCGGGGGCATCTGCCACCGAAGACTCCCCCGCCCCATGTCCCGCTGCCGCGGCGTCAGTTGGCGAGGCGGCCGCCCGGTGCGTCCGTGGTGACGCCTCGCTCAGCAGGCCCACCGCCCCGTGCACCGCGTCCACGTGGCGGCGCATCTCCTCGGCCGCGTCCGTGTCCAGGGCGGCACAGGCCGGGGGGAGGCCTACGAAGATTCGTTCGGCGAGGCCCGCGGCGACCTCTGCCAGCGCCCCGGTGTCCGTGCCCCGAACGTCGCCGTAGCGGAGGGAGCGGACCAGGGCCGGCAGGGCCTGGGCGAGGTGGCCGACGTCCGCGTCGAGGGCCGCCCGGTCGGCGAGGACCCGCATCACCACGGGCAGCGCCTCCGGCAGTTCGGCCAGCAGGCAGCGCTCGGCGAGTGCGGTGATGTCGGCGAGCCCCTGCGCGGCGACGGCGTCCGCCTCCGCCTTGGCCGTCGCGGCGGCCGGCACCGTCGTCCCCCACACCCCGGCCTCGGCGACCCGCACGGACAGCTCCGGTTCCCACCTCAGCCGCCACGTCTCCCGGAACGTCCCCGTGCTGCCCCGCGAGGCCACCGGCTCACCCCACTCGACGCCCAGCAGCCGCAACCGGTGCAGCAGCCTGCTGCGCCCCGCGTCGGTCTCCTTGCGCAGGTCGAGCTCCAACTCCCGCTCCAGCGCCTCCGGTCTGAGCCGCAGCCGGCGCTGGATCCGGTCGAGGTCCCGCTGCAACGGCACCGCGGGCGCCGCCTGCGGCACCTCCCCCAGCACATCCCCGACGACCAGCCGGTCGTGCACCAGGGACAGCGGCACGTCCGAGCCCTCGCACATCACCGCCCGCACGGCGTCGGTCGTCTCGCTCAGTCCGGCCAGCGGGCGGCCGCGCATCACGGCGAGCGTCTCCGCCAGCCGCACCGCCTCGATGACGTGCGCGGAGGAGACGATCCGGTCCTCGTCCCGCAGCAGTCCGGCCACCTTCGTCATCCACCGCTCGACCGGCCGGTCCGGCGCACCGAACAGATGCCCGTACCAGCCCGGCGAGTCGATCCCCGCCCCGTACCCGCTGAACCGCGACAGCCTCCGGTACGTCCACGGCACCCACGTCATGTCCGTCTTGACCTTGGGCAGCCCCTTCAGCAGCGCCCGGTCGGCGGCGACGGCCGTCCTCTGCCGCAGCGCGGGCACATGCCAGGCCCCGCACACGACGGCCACCCCGTCCTCGAACTCCCGCTGCGCCGCCCGCACCTGGAGCCGCATGTACGCCTCCCGCACGAGGTCCCGGTCGTGCCCCCCGCTCCCGTACACCTCCCGCAGGGCCCCCATGGCCTCCTCGAGCACGGTGAACGGCGCGAGCACGTCTCCCTCACCCGTCCCCCGGTGCTCCACGACGTCCTCCCACCAACGCTCGGGATCGTCGTAACCGGCGGCTTCGGCGAGCACGGCAAGTGGGTCGACACGGACGTCGGCCTCCCGGGCCGGACCGTCGGCGGGTCCCCCGGAATCGCCCTCGTCACCGGCTGCCGGATCGGCGTCGCCGCCCCGCCCATTGCCCGGTCCCTCATCCGGCTCGGCCGCCGTTCCCCTCCCCCACGCCAGCGTGTGCGACGCCGGCAGGTCGATGAAGCGCGCCGGGACTCCGTGCTCCACGGCCCACCGGATCGCGACCCACTCGGGGGAGAACTCGGCGAGCGGCCAGAAGGCCGAGCGGCCGGGCTCGTCCACGACATGGGCCAGCAGGGCGACCGGCGGCCGCATGTCCTCCTCGGCGGCCAGCGGGATCAGCGCGTCGGCCTCCGGGGGCCCTTCGATCAGCACGACCCCGGGCAGAGCCTCGTCCAACGCCGCCCGCACCGCCCGCGCCGACCCCGGCCCGTGATGCCGCACACCGAGCAGCAACGGCCCGCCACCGGCCGCCCCGCTCCCGCCCTTTCCGAGCCCCGTCACACCGTCCCCCTAGTCATGGCCGCCACCAACTGCCACCGCGGGGCGCCTTCCTGACGCCCTCCCCGCCACTGCCGTACCCGACGCCCAGGCCGTCCTCGTACGTCATGCGCGCCGAGCCGCCCGATCCCTGGTTCCCGCCCGATCCGCCCGACCCCTTGTTGCCGCTCGCGCGCCCCCACCCCAGATCGTTCACGCACTCACCTCCCGGCAGGCCCGGTAGAAGTCCGTCCAGCCGTCGCGCTCCCGCACGACCGCCTCCAGGTACTCCTGCCAGATGACGCGGTCGGCCGCCGGGTCGCGGACGACGGCGCCGAGGATGCCCGCGGCGACATCGCCGGCCCGCAGCACGCCGTCGCCGAAGTGGGCGGCCAGCGCAAGCCCGCCTGTGACCACGGAGATCGCCTCCGCCGTCGACAGCGTGCCGCTCGGCGACTTGAGCTTCGTACGGCCGTCGGACGTGACCCCGTCCCGCAGCTCACGGAAGACCGTCACGACACGGCGGATCTCGTCGATGCCGTCGGGTGCGGCGGGCAGGTCGAGGGAGCGGCCGATCTGGTCCACCCGGCGCGAGACGATGTCGACCTCGGCCTCGACGCTCTCGGGCAGCGGCAGCACCACCGTGTTGAAACGGCGGCGCAGGGCGCTGGAGAGGTCGTTGACCCCGCGGTCGCGGTCGTTGGCCGTGGCGATCAGGTTGAAGCCCCGGACCGCCTGCACCTCCTGCCCCAACTCCGGTATCGGCAGCGTCTTCTCGGACAGGATCGTGATCAGCGTGTCCTGTACGTCGGCGGGGATGCGGGTCAGCTCCTCCACCCGCGCGGTCATCCCCTCCGCCATGGCCCGCATGACCGGGCTGGGCACCAGGGCGTCGCGGCTCGGGCCGTTGGCCAGCAGCTGCGCGTAGTTCCAGCCGTACCGGATCGCCTCCTCGGGCGTGCCCGCCGTGCCCTGTACGAGCAGGGTCGAGTCGCCGCTGACCGCCGCGGCCAGGTGCTCGGACACCCAGGTCTTCGCGGTGCCGGGCACGCCGAGCAGCAGCAGGGCGCGGTCGGTGGCGAGCGTGGTGACGGCGACCTCGACGATGCGGCGCGGTCCCACGTACTTCGGTGAGATGACCGTGCCGTCCGGCAGGGTGCCGCCGAGCAGATACGTCGCCACCGCCCACGGCGACAGCTTCCAGCGGGCCGGGCGCGGGCGGTCGTCCTGCGCGGCCAGCGCGGCGAGTTCACCGGCGAACGCGTCCTCGGCGTGCGGCCGCAACGCCTCGGCCGGCTCCTTCGCGAGTACTTCGGCAACTTCGACGGACGTCGGTTCCACGGACACAGACATGGCTGAGGCCCCCTCCAGCTCGGCCGGTTCGGATCTGCCACCAACCGTGCACCACGCCACTGACAACGCGTTCCGACCTGCGCAAACGCGCTCGCGAGGCCGATTGTCAGTGCTGGGATCTACCGTCGAGGACATGACTCAGCAGGGGGTGCGCTGGAGCGCGGATCAGGTGCTGGCACTGGCGCCTGACGCCGCGTCACGCAAAGCGGGAAGCAAACTCGGCGCGGCGGGGCCGTGGTCCGAGGCGGGGAGTTCCGACGAGGGGGCGGTGTGGGGGCTGTGCAAGGGCAGTGGCAGCAAGCCGTATCAGACGGTCGTCGACATCGCGGACGCGGCGGGCCCCGCGTACAAGTGCAGTTGTCCGAGCCGCAAGTTCCCGTGCAAGCACGCCCTCGGGCTGCTGCTGCTCTGGGCGGGAGAGGACGGCGCGGTGCCGGCGGGGCAGGCGCCGGACTGGGCTGAGCAGTGGCTGGAGGGGAGAAGGCAGCGCACGGAGCAGAAGCGGGCGGCATGCGCGGCCGGTCCCTCGTCCTCCGCCGCGGATCCGGAAGCGGCACGACGGCGGGTCGAGCGTCGGGCCGAGCGGGTCACCGCGGGCGCGACCGAGCTGGAGCAGCGCCTGGCGGACCTGCTGCGCGGCGGCCTGGCGAGCGCGGAACAGTCGGGGTACGGGCTGTGGGAGGAGACCGCGGCCCGCATGGTCGACGCTCAGGCGCCCGGACTGGCCGCGCGGGTGCGGGAGTTGGGGGCGATCCCGTCGTCCGGCCCCGGCTGGCCGGTGCGCCTGTTGGAGGAGTGCGCGCTGCTCCATCTCCTCGACCAGGGCTGGCTGCGCCGTGAGCAGCTGCCGGACGGCCTCGCGGCGACGGTCCGTTCCCGCATCGGCCTGCCCGGCACGGCGGACGGCGCGCCGCTGCGCGACCGCTGGCTGGTCCTCGCCCAGTACGACACGGCGGACGCCCGCCTGACGACCCGCCGGATCTGGCTCCACGGCTCGGACTCGGGCCGCACCGCCCTGCTCCTCTCCTACGGCGCCGCGGGCCGCGCACCCGAGCTGGCACTGCCCATGGGGCTGGCCCTGGACGCGGAGGTGTCCGCCTATCCGGGGGCCGGCCAGTTGCGGGCGGCCCTGGGCGAGCAGTTCGCCCCGCCGGCACCGTCGGTGACACGGCCACCGGGAGTGACGACGGCCCAGGCGGCCGCCCGTTACGGCGAGGCGTTGCGGGACGACCCGTGGCTGGACTCCGTCCCGGTCACGCTGGAGCGGGTCATACCGGTCCCGGACGGCGACTCCTGGCAGCTCGCGGACGCCGACGAGGATGCCGCGCTGCCGCTGACCCCCGCCGCCCGGGCCCGCCCCGGCCTCTGGCGGCTGGTCGCCCTCTCGGCCGGCGCCCCCGTCAAGGTCTTCGGCGAGTGCGGTCACCGGGGCTTCACCCCGCTGACGGCCTGGCCCGAGGGCGCGGGCGAGGCGGTGCCGCTGTGCTGAGCCGACGGTCCAAGGCCCCCCGTACGACGCTCGCCGGGACGGGCACCTCACGGAAGGGAACCGCATGAACAGCACGTCCACGCCCGTGGGTTCGCCCGCGCCGGGCGCCTGGGAGGAACTCGTCACGGCGGCGCTGCTCGGGACCGAGCGGCGCACACCGCCGGGCGGTGCCTCCGGGCGGGAAGCACCGGTGGCGCTGCTGGACGCGGCGGCCGTGGAGACCGTACGGCGGCGGGCCGGGCTGCGGCCCGCGCGGGCGGCCGGGCGGCCGGAGCCGGCCGCCGGGGACCCGCGCCCCGCGCTGCCCGCCGCGGCGGCCCACAGGCTCGCCCTGCTGCTCGCCGACCGCCCGGGCGCGGGCGGCGGCCGCAGAGGCACCGCACCGGACCTCATGGAACTGCTGCCCCAGTGGCTCGCGGCGGCGAACGCCCGCGGTTTCGCCCCACCTCCACAGGCGCTGCCCGCGCTGCTGGACGCGGCCCGGGGCCGTACGGATCTGCGGCCGGCGGCGCTGGCGTTCGCGGGGCCGCGAGCCGTGTGGCTCGCCCGGCTGAACCCGGACTGGAAGTTCGCCCTGCGCGCCACGCCGGGCGGAGGCGCAGCGCTGCCGCACCCCGAGGACACGGAGCAGATCTGGCGGCTCTGGGAGGAGGGCCTGTTCGCCGAACGGGTCGCGCTGCTGTCCGCCCTGCGCTCCCGCGAGCCCGCCGCCGCGCGCGAACTGCTCACGACGACCTGGCCGACGGAGCGGGCCGAGGACCGTCTGATGTTCCTCGACTCACTGCGCACGGGACTCGGCCCCCGGGACGAGCCCTTCCTGGAACAGGCGCTGTCCGACCGCAGCCGCAACGTGCGGGCGACGGCGGCCGAGTTGCTCTCCGCCCTGCCGGGGTCGGCGCTCGCGGGGCGGATGGCGGTCAGGGCCGCCGCGTGCGTGGCCGTCGACGACGCGCGGGACGCGCCGAGGATCGCCGTCAGGGCTCCGCGCGAGTGCGACGCGAGCATGGAGCGCGACGGTGTCGTGTCCAAGGCGCCGACGGGGCGGGGTGAACGGTCTTGGTGGTTCGGCCAGTTGGTGGAGGCGACACCACTCGGCACATGGTCGGGGCGGCTCGGCGGGCGCACTCCCCGGGAGATCGTGGCGCTGCCGGTGGCGGACGACTGGCAGGGCGAACTGCACGCCGCGTGGTGCCGGGCCGCCGTACGGCAGCGGGACGCCGAGTGGGCCCGGGCGCTGCTCGGCGCCCCCTCCTCGCCGGAGGCCGGCGGGCCGGGGGCGGTGTCCCTGGCCGAGCGCGCCAAGCTCCTCGCCACGCTGGGCGCGGCCGAACGGGCCGACTGGGTGGCCGGGTTCATCGCGGCGCACGGGTTGTCGGAGGCGTTTCAGCTGCTCGGGGTGTGCGCAGTGCCATGGACCGCGCCGCTCGGGCGGGCGGTGGTCGACGCGCTCAACATCGCGCGGGACGCGGGGAGTTACCCATGGAGTTTCAGCGGAGTGATGGGCCTGGCCGAGCGCTGCCTCGACCCTTCGGAGGCCGGCCGCCTGGACGGTCTGCTGGCGATACCGGACGAGTCCGAGGACGCGTCGCCGGGAGCGGGCGGCTATTGGGCGGAGGCGTTCCAGCGCTTGGTCACGACGTTGCGGTTGCGGGCGGCGATGGCCCAGGAGTTGGAGGCGTAGAGCTGTACGTCTTCAGCGCCGGTCGGCTGCATCCAGCCCGTCCGGCGTTTGAGGACGAGGTCTTTCGGGCCGATCGGGGGTCTGGGGGCGGAGCCCCCAGGGGCAGCCACCTCGGCGCACCCGCACTGAACGACGGCCGCACCGCCGGAGGCCTACGCCCCCGCCGGCTGCCGAACGTTGGCCCGCACCCAGTCCACGATCGACTGCGTGGTCGCCCCCGGCGTGAAGATCTCCGCGACGCCCATCTCCTTCAGCGGCGGGATGTCCGCCTCGGGGATGATCCCGCCGCCGAAGACCAGGATGTCCTCCGCGTCCCGCTCCTTGAGCAGAGCGATCACCGCGGCGAAGAGCGTGTTGTGGGCACCGGAGAGGATCGACAGCCCGATCGCGTCGGCGTCCTCCTGGATCGCGGTGTCGACGATCTGCTCGGGCGTCTGGTGGAGGCCGGTGTAGATGACCTCCATACCGGCGTCGCGCAGCGCCCGCGCGATCACCTTGGCTCCGCGATCGTGGCCGTCGAGCCCCGGCTTGGCCACCACCACGCGGATCGGACCGGCTGCCACACCCATCACTGCCTCCATGAAGCGACTGCATTCATCCCTACCGACAAGTACTGCAGTACCCGCACCGGCCGGGGAAGTGAACGAACGTTATCGCCAGCATCCCGCAACCGGCAGTTTCGCGCTGTAGACCGAGGGGGAAATCACACGGTGGGACACGTTCACCGCGCATCGTTCCTATGGGAACACGCGCAACGGGAGCCGCAACGAGGTCGCCGCACCACCGCGCCGCAAGCCGCGCGCCGTGGGGGTACGGCGCGTCGACACCGGCATGAAGGGCACGTAGGGCAGGTCGGCGGCGTCACAGGCGCAACGAGCACCAGAAGCACTACTCGCACAACCCGTACCACCCGCGCCGCATTCGCCGCACAGCGGACTCACCCCACGCGCCCCTCTCATGCCCCGTCGACCGCCTCCGTCGCGGCTTCCCACGAGGGCACACGGGGGACAGAGGCGTCCTCCTGCGTGCCGACAGGAGGTCGGCCATGAAGGTCACCAGGGCAGCGCTGCCCTTTCTTCCGCTCTGTCAGCGGCTGCTCCCGAGCAGACTGGCAGGTCTCTCCCTGGCCCTGCTGAAGGCGACCGCCCTCGAGCTCGCGATCCTCGCGGGCCACCTCCTCCTCTATCCGTCCGGCATCACCCAGGAGCGCCGGGGATCGTCGGTCCCGCTCCCCTCACCGGACGGCGCCGCACAGCTGCCGACCGAGGCCAAGCCCCCGGTCGTCCTTCTCCACGGCTTCATCGACAACCGCTCGGTCTTCGTGCTGCTGCGCCGCAGCCTCGCCCAGCACGGCAGGCAGCAGGTCGAGTCCCTCAACTACTCGCCGCTGACCTGCGACATCCGCACCGCGGCCGAGCTGCTCGGCCGGCATATAGAGGAGATCTGCGAGCGCACGGGCAGCAGTCAGGTCGACATCGTCGGACACAGCCTCGGCGGGCTGATAGCGCGGTACTACGTGCAGCGGCTCGGCGGCGACCTCCGCGTCCGCACACTGGTGACGCTCGGCACCCCGCACTCCGGCACCCGGGTGGTGCCGCTGGCGAACGCCCACCCGATCGTGCGCCAGATGCGCCCCGGCTCCGAGCTGCTCGAGGAACTGACCCGGCCGGCGCCGGGCTGCCGTACGCACTTCGTCAGTTTCTGGAGCGACCTCGACCACCTGATGGATCCGTTGGAGACCGCCTGTATCGACCACCCCGACCTGATGGTGCAGAACGTGCGGGTGAGCGGGATCGGACATCTCGCCCTGCCCGTGCACCCCGCGGTCGCGACCGGGATACGCCAGGCCCTCGACGCCGAACGGACGGGAGCCGAAGCCGCCGCACACGCCGGCGGCCTGACAGTGGCCTGACCGCACCCCGCACAGCCGACTGACAGCCGATCGATATCGAACGACCGTCGAACACAGGGCCAAACCCGTGCCCGCACTCCCCCGAAACACGGCCGAATGCCCGTTTCCTGCGAGCACGAAACCTGTTGAAGATTGTCGAGTCCGCATACCGGCGGGTACAGTCACCGCACTGCTCTGGCAGCCCCTGTTGTCGAGGCGAAAGAGAAGTTGGTGAACGACCGTCACCCGTCGGGGACCATGACCACCCCGGCTCCGGCTTCCGACGCCGCCTCGGCGCACTACGCGTCGTACGGCACCCAGGAAGCCCAGTACGGCGACTTCACCACGTACGGCACCTACGACGCCAGCGGTTTTGCGACCGGCGGCCACGCCACCGCGACCTTCGACGCGGACCCCCTCTTCGGCAGCCTCCCGGGGCAGAGCACCGGCTCGTACGACTCCGGTCAGTGGGCGACGGGCGGCCACCAGACGCCGAACTACGACGTGTACGCGGCCCAGCACCACGCCGCCTACGACACCGGCGCCTACGACACGACCGCCTGGGGCGCCGGCTACCAGCAGCTCTCCGCCATCCCGCCGCAGTCCACCGGACACGACACCTCCGGCCACTGGGACGCGAGCGCCTGGCTCCAACCCGACCGGACCGGCGGCGCGGCCGACCAGACCCAGCACTGGGAATGGGGCACGCAGACCTTCGACACCGGGGTGTACGACGCCACGCAGTGGAATTCCGACGGCCTCGCAGAGGTCGACGCGACCGCAGGTGGCGACCACGAGCCGCAGGCCGACCACGTCTCGTACGACGAAACCGGCTACGACGAACCCGGCCCGGACGGCGGCCGGTTGGACGCCACCGGCGAGCTGCCCGCCGTCGCCGCGCTCCACGACGACACCCCGCTCCTCGACGACCAGGAAGAGGCCACTCCGGTCCCGGCGCCGCGCGCGGCCTCCCGCGGCGGTTCGCGTTCCCGGCGCCGTACGCCTCCCAAGCGGTCCGCGCTGCTGACCATCGCCGTGCCGTCGGCGTGTGTGATGGGGGTGGCGGGCATCGCCGCCGCCTCGGTGGGCACGTTCAGCGGCGACAAGGACACCTCGACGACCGCGTCGGACGCGCAGGCGGTGAAACCGTCCGCCGTCAACAACAAGCTGGACACCCAGATCCAGAGTCTCTCCGCCGGCGCGGACGACTTCGCCGACCGGGCCAGCCGTACGCAGGAGCGCATCGACCTCAAGGCGCAGCAGGCGGCCGAGAAGAAGAAGGCGGCGGCCGAGGCGGCCCGCAAGGAGCGGCTGCGCCCCAAGTACGCCCTGCCGGTGGCCCAGAAGGGGCTCAGCGCCTACTTCGGCCAGGCCGGCATCAACTGGATGTCCGTGCACACCGGCATCGACTTCCCGGTGTCGTACGGCACGACGGTGATGTCCGCGACCGACGGCACCGTGCGCACGCAGTGGAACAGCGCCTACGGCAACATGATGATCGTGACCGCGAAGGACGGTACGGAGACGTGGTACTGCCACCTCTCCAGCTACCGCGTCGCCTCCGGTACGACCGTGAAGGCCGGCGACCCGATCGCGTACTCCGGCAACTCGGGCAACTCGACCGGCCCGCATCTCCACTTCGAGGTACGGCCGGGCGGCGGCTCGGCGATCGACCCGTTGCCTTGGCTGCGCAGCCACGGGCTCGACCCGACCTGATTCCCTGCAACTTCCTTGTGAGCCCCCGCTGTTGAGCGGGGGCTCACTGCGTGCGGGCTACAGCTTCTCCACCGGTGCGTACCGCAGCAGCAGCCGCTTCGGCTTGGCGTCGCCGAAGTCGATCGTCGCCTCGGCGTTCCCGCCCGTGCCCTTCACGGCCACGACCGTGCCGAGCCCGAACTGGTCGTGCGTGACCCGGTCGCCGACGGCGAGCGAGACCACCGGCTTGTCGGAGGCGCGGCTCGTGGCGAAGCCGGACGCTCCCGAGGCCGACGAGCGCGAGCGGGAGGACGACAGGGAGGCCGCCACGCCCGAGGCCGGGCCGGAGGAGACCGGTGCCGTGGCGCCCGTCCGCTTCCAGTCGACGTGCTGGGCCGGGATCTCCTCCAGGAAGCGGGAGGGCGGGTTGTACGACGGCTGGCCCCAGGCGCTCCGCAGGGACGAGCGCGTCAGGTACAGCCGTTCACGCGCGCGCGTGATGCCGACGTAGGCGAGACGCCGCTCCTCCTCCAGTTCCTTGGTCTGGCCGAGGGCGCGCATGTGCGGGAAGACGCCGTCCTCCATGCCGGTCAGGAAGACGACCGGGAACTCGAGGCCCTTGGCCGTGTGCAGGGTCATCAGGGTGATGACGCCGGAGCCGTCCTCGTCCTCGTCGGGGATCTGGTCGGAGTCGGCGACGAGCGCAACCCGCTCCAGGAAGTCGGCGAGCCCGGGGGGCTCCTCGCCCTCGCCCGCCTCCTGCTCGAACTCCAGGGCCACGGCGGCGAGTTCCTGGAGGTTCTCGATACGGGTCTCGTCCTGCGGGTCGGTGGAGGCCTGCAACTCGGCGAGATAGCCGGTCCGTTCGAGTATTGCCTCGAGGACGGTCGCCGGGCCGGCTCCGGACTCGACGATCGTACGGAGGTCCTCCATCAGCGTGTTGAACCGCTTCACGGCGTTGGCCGACCGCGAGGCCATGCCGTACGCCTCGTCGACGCGGCGCAGCGCCTGCGGGAAGCTGATCTTCTCGCGCTGGGCGAGGGCGTCGATCATCGCCTCCGCGCGGTCGCCGATGCCGCGCTTGGGGACGTTGAGGATGCGGCGCAGCGGCACCGAGTCCTCCGGGTTGGCCAGCACCCGCAGGTAGGCCAGGACGTCCCGGACCTCCTTGCGCTCGTAGAAGCGGACGCCGCCGACGACCTTGTAGGGCAGGCCGACGCGGATGAAGACCTCTTCGAAGACACGGGACTGGGCGTTGGTGCGGTAGAAGACGGCGACGTCTCCCGCCTTCGCGTCGCCCGCGTCCGTCAGTCGGTCTATCTCGTCGGCGACGAACTGCGCCTCGTCGTGCTCCGTGTCGGCGACATAGCCCGTGATGCGCGCGCCCGCGCCCGCGTTGGTCCACAGGTTCTTGGGGCGGCGGGACTCGTTGCGCTCGATGACCGCGTTCGCCGCGCTCAGAATGGTCTGCGTGGAGCGGTAGTTCTGCTCCAGGAGGATCGTCGTCGCGTTCGGGTAGTCCTCCTCGAACTGGAGGATGTTGCGGATCGTCGCGCCACGGAAGGCGTAGATCGACTGGTCCGCGTCACCCACGACGCAGAGCTCGGCGGGCTGCAGGTCGTACTCGTTGGGTGGTACGTCCTCGTCGTGCGCGCCCGTGCCGACGAGCTCGCGCACGAGTGCGTACTGGGCGTGGTTGGTGTCCTGGTACTCGTCGACGAGGACATGGCGGAAGCGGCGGCGGTAGTGCTCGGCGACGTCCGGGAAGGCGCGCAGCAGGTTGACCGTCGTCATGATCAGGTCGTCGAAGTCGAGGGCGTTCGCCTCGCGCAGCCGGGACTGGTACATCGCGTAGGCCTGGGCGAGGGTCTTCTCGAAGCCGTCGGAGGCCTGGGCGGCGAAGTCCTCCTCGTCGATCAGCTCGTTCTTCAGGTTCGAGATCTTGGCGCTGAAGGACTTCGGCGGGTAGCGCTTGGGGTCGAGGTCCAGGTCGCGGCAGACCAGGGCCATCAGGCGCTTGCTGTCGGCGGCGTCGTAGATCGAGAACGAGGACGTGAAGCCGAGCTTCTTGCTCTCGCGGCGCAGGATCCGCACGCACGCGCTGTGGAAGGTCATCACCCACATCGCGTTCGCGCGCGGGCCGACGAGCTGCTCGACGCGCTCCTTCATCTCGCCCGCGGCCTTGTTGGTGAACGTGATCGCGAGGATCTGGCCCGGATGCACGTTCCGCTCGCCGAGGAGGTGGGCGATGCGGTGCGTGAGGACACGGGTCTTGCCGGAGCCGGCGCCGGCCACGATGAGCAGCGGGGTGCCGGAGTGGACGACGGCCGCGCGCTGGTTCTCGTTCAGCCCGTCCAGGAGCGCGGCCGCATCGATCACCGGGCGTGGGGCGCCGTCGCGGTAGTACCTGTCCCGGTCCGGCGGCACGTCGAACTTCCCACCGAACAGATCGTCCGGAACCTGCTCCGGTACGTGATCGTCCTCGGGCGGAGGCGGGGGTTCCTCCTCGTGCCCGCGAGGGGCCTGGAGGTTCGCCAGGAAGCTGTCGTCAAAGAGGCTGCTCATCGCCTTCCGAGTCTAGGGCGCCCCACTGACAGCCCGCCGCCACCCCGAGAACATCGTCGGATCCGGCGACCCGGAGGGCCGGGAACCGACCTCCCGGCACCCGGCCCTCCGGCCTCCCGCGCTCAGAAGCCGAGGATCTTCCAGACCTGCCCGCCCGGTGTCTTCTTGCCCTCCAGGACAGTGCCGTCACGGTCCGCGATCGACCAGGCCGAGACGTAGACCTTGCCGTCCCACGGGTCGACGGCCACACCCGCCGGGAACGGCACCTGCACGTTCGTACGCTTGCCGCCCGAGACCTTGGTCACGACGCCGGCGAACAGCTGGCTGACGTACAGGTCGCCGTCACCGTTGAACGCGATGCCCGTGATCGAGCCGAAGCCCGACTTCCAGCCGAGGACCTTGCCGCTCCGGGGATCGACCTTCCACACGCGAGCGGTGGGCTTCTTGGGCTCTCCGTTGAGCTCACCGACGTAGAGGTTGCCGTCGGGACCGAGGGCCAGGGAGGTCGGGACGGCCTCGTGTCCGTCGTGGTTCCTGAAGACCGTGAAGGGGCGGGCCTTGCCGCCCGGGGAGACCTCGACGAGGTCGTTGCCGGCGGCGTCCGCGACGATCCTGCGACCGTCCGGAAGCGCAAGGACGCCGTACGGGTTGGAGTCGACGGACGCCTTGTGCGGGTTGTACTTCAGTTCTACGGCGGAGATGTCGGCGGCGATCCTCGCCTTGCCCCGCTCGATGGACAGCAGCTTGCCGAGCTTGTTCCAGGGCGGGGTGGTGGGCACGCCGGCCTCCGGCGGGGCCCAGGTCTCCACGCCCCAGACGCAGCCGTTCAGGGCCGAGACACCGTCGACGCCGACCGAGAAGCCGCCGTCGGGTGCGCCCGCCGAGGGGAGGCCGTCGACCAGGCGGTAGTGCTTCCAGGCGCCCCCGTCCCAGAAGATCTTGGTGACCGCCGAGGAGAGACCTATGCACGTCGGGCCCTCGGGTCCCTCGCCGAGGCACTTCTTGCCGCCGCGGCCGGCTTCGGCGACGTACAGGTGACCGTTGTCGTACGAGAGCTGGCGCGGGTTGTCGAGGCCCTTGGCGATCACACGGATCACGGGCTTTCCTCCGCCGTGGCCCCCTGCCGCGCTCGCGGGCGCGATGCCCGCGGTGGCGGCGAGGGCGACCGATGTGCCGACGACGAGTGCTGTGCGCTTCCTCATGGCCGAACTCCCTCTCACCCGCCACGGCACCGGACCGTGGCTGGCTGGAAGTTAGCGGTCGGAAGCGGGCGGACGTCGCCACTCCGGTCAAAATACGCACAAGTCGTCGCAGATCACTCCGTATTGGCGACGGCGAGCGACACTCTGACCAAAGGTCACGAAAATGTATCGGGCATATCGAACATCAACCTTCACAGGGGCCACACGAGTTGGCTACCGTTCCGAGCAGGCCGCACGACCCCCACCGGCGAACCTCGCCGGGCCGCGCGGCCTCCGCCGAGTCCGGGGCGCCGCCGCGCAGCCGGAGCCGGGGACCCACACCGACCTTGGGGTGAATCGGCCCAACTGCCCTTCGGGGCACGGGCCGTAGGGCAACCCTTCCGAACCACCCGCCCGAACCCGACAGCTAACTCGGTAGGCGGAAGATGGAAGGAGTCGCCACTCTTGGCGTCGCACCGCAAGTCGCGCCCCTCGGGTACGCGCATAGCAGGCATACGCACCCCCGCTCTCGCCACCGCCGCCCTCACCTCGGTGGCCCTGCTGTCCCAGTCGGCCAACGCCGCCCCCGCCGCCGACGGGAAGCCCAGCCTCGAGGAAGTCGAGAAGAAGGTCGACGACCTCTACCGCCAGGCGGAGTCGGCCACCGAGAAGTACAACGCCGCGAAGGAGAAGACCACCAAGCAGCGCAAGCGCGTCGACACCCTCCTCGACGACGTCGCCAAGCGCACTCAGAAGCTCAACGAAGAGCGGGAGCAGCTTGGTTCCTTCGCCGCCGCCCAGTATCGGACCGGCGCCGCCGCGCCGGACACGGCGACCTTCCTGCTCGCCGACTCCCCGCAGGACTACTTCGACCAGACGCAGCTCATGGGACGGCTGACGTCACGTCAGAAGACTGCGGTGGACGACTACTTCACCGAGCAGTCCGCGACGATGAAGAAGCGTCAGGAGGCCTCCAAGAGCCTCGAGACGCTCACCGAGACGCAGAGCGACCTGCAGACCGCCAAGTCCACGGTGCAGAAAAAGCTCTCCGACGCGCGCGATCTGCTGTCGAAGCTGACCGCCGAGGAGAAGGCGCGGCTCGCGGCGATCCAGAAGGAGAAGGAAGAGGAGGCCGCCCGCAAGGCCGCGGAGCTCGCGAAGCAGCAGGCGGCGGCTGCGGAGAAGGCCAAGGAGGAGGCCGCGGCCCAGGACAGCGGCTCGTCCTCCGACACCGGTTCCGGCACCGGCACCGGCACCTCGGACTCCTCCTACTCCACCAAGGCCGAGAAGGCGCTCGCCTTCGCCCGCGCGCAGATCGGCAAGCCGTACGTCTGGGGCGCCACCGGCCCCGGCTCCTACGACTGCTCCGGCCTCACCCAGGCCGCCTGGAAGGCCGCCGGCGTCTCCCTCCCGCGCACCACCTGGGATCAGGTGAATGCCGGCACCACGGTCTCCCTCGCGGACGCCCAGCCCGGCGACCTGATCTTCTTCTACGACGACATCAGCCACGTCGGCATCTACATCGGCAACGGCATGATGATCCACGCACCGAAGCCGGGCGCGTACGTCCGCGAGGAGTCGATCTACTACGGCGGCGAGTCGATCATCCACAGCGTGGTGCGGCCGGCGTAGGGCACCGGACCCGACGATCGCGTCGGAGCGGGCGCAGGGCGGGGCAGAGGTCCCGTGCCCTGCGCCCGCGCGCATTTCCTCGCTCCCGCGCGCGTGCCCCCGCTCGCGCGGCGTGCCGGGCTCCATAGCATCGGCCCCATGTCCGGCCTCTCCCGCCCGTCCGTCCCGTCCCGCCTCTCCCCTTTGCGCGCCTGGTGGGCGCGGCGTTCGCCGGCGGCCGGGGCTGCCGTGATGGCGACCGGCATCCTGTCGGTCGGGCTGCATCTGACCGGGTACGAGGTGCTGTCGCGGGTGACGCTCGGGCTGGCCGCTGCCGCCTGGGTCGCGCTGGCGGCGAACTTCGTCGAGCGGCTGGTGCGGGAGCGGGAGAGGTGGCGCGCGGAGGCGGGGACGCCGGGCGCGCTCACCGCCGTCGCGGCGACGTGTGTGCTCGGCACCCGGTTCTCCGCCCTGGGCAGGCAGACCCTCGCCGAGGCCCTGCTCGCGCTGGCGGCCGTGCTGTGGCCGGTGCTGCTCGTGGGCGTCGCACGACACTGGCGGCGGCGTATGCCGGGCACAGTGTTCCTGTGCTGCGTGGCCACTCAGGGGCTCGCCGTGCTCGGGGCCGCGCTCGCCGGGGCCGAGGCGACGGCGTGGCTCGCGCACACGGCGCTCGTGCTGTTCTGGCTCGGGCTCGTCCTCTACGGCTTCGCGCTGACCCGTTTCGATCTTCGGCAGGTCGTCGACGGGGCCGGGGACCACTGGATCGCGGGCGGTGCGCTCGCCATCTCGGCGCTCGCCGGAGCGAAACTCGTCGCCGCCGACAGCGCGCGCCTGTATCTGTGGAACGACGACGACCGCGGCGTCCTGCGCGCCGTCACCGTCATGCTGCTCGTGCTGGACCTGGCCTGGTACGTCGTCCTGCTCGTGGCGGAGGCGGTGCGGCCGCGGCTGCGCTACGACGTGCGCCGCTGGGCGACCGTGTTCCCGATGGGGATGACCGCGGCGGGCACGCTGTCCGTCGCCGCCGCGCTCGACGTCCCGTGGCTCGAGACGCCCGGGGAGGTGCTGCTGTGGATGGCGGTGGCGGCGTGGCTGGCCGTCGCCGCCGGGGCGGTCCGGGCCTACGCCGCAGCAGCCGCCGAACCGACCGCCGCCCAGGTCACGTCCACAGCACGGCGATGAAGATGTTCGCCGTGGTGAGCAGGCCCACCAGGCCGAACAGGCTCTTGTCCACCTTCTCGTCGTCCCGCTTCACATAGACCAGGCCGAGGATCACGATCAGCAGGGCCAGCTTCACGCCGATCTTGATGTTGTTGACGTGCTGGTCGTCGGCCTGGTTGAGGCCGACCAGGATCGCGCCGGTGACCAGCATCGTCAGCGCGCCGTGCAGCATCGCCGGGACGAAGCGGGCCTCGTCGCGGCCCATCGCCCTGATCTGGGTGAGGAAGCCGCCGAGGAGCGCGGCGATGCCGACGATGTGCAGACCGACGAAGAGATGGATGAGTACGTCCATGAGGCCGGAGCTTAAACAGGGGCGCACGGTGCGCCCGACACCGGCCCACCCCGTCCGTGCCGTCCGTGCATGAGTCCCACGCGGGTCGATCTTGCACAAATGCGCTCCATAGCACTCCGTCGCCCACCCGGGTCCCGGAACCGGCACATCGGTCAGCGCACCGCGTGAAGTCGACCGCGTGGTGCCTGGATCACGGCCCGATGCGGTCACCCGGCGATCCCCTCGCGGCACTTCCGCACATCGCGTTACCGGGCCGACACGGGCAGGTTTAGCGTCCTCCACCAGGTGACCGGCTCCCCACCGCCGCCCGGGCCAGGGGCGGCAGTCGGCCACCACCGCCGAGAAGGTCCGGCGGCGGCCTGCTCCCCCTGTGCGGGCGGCCGCCGGACGCGGAGGGGGCGTCCCTCTGCACCGCCCCGGTACGAGACGGTCGTACGAAAGGACGTGCAGTCCACGTGGCAGCGCACCGCAAGCCCGGTCGGCTTTCGCTCGGCGGCAGTTCGGCCCGGACCGCCTTCACGATCGCCCTGGCGGGCGCGGCGACCGCGACGGCCTTCGACGGGACCGGCCAGGCCGCGCCGAACCTGACTCCGGCGCAGGTCAAGGCGAAGGTGGACCAGCTGTACCAGGAGGCGGAGGAAGCCACCGAGAAGTACAACGGGGCGAAGGAGAAGGCGGACGCCGCCGAAGAGCGGCTGTCGGCGCTGCGGGACGAGGCGGCACGCAAGACGGACAAGCTCAACTCGGCGCGGGACGCGCTGGGTTCGATGGCCGCGGCCCAGTACCGCGACGGCGGCCTCGACCCGGCGCTGCAGCTCGCGCTGTCCGACGACCCCGACCACTATCTCGAGGGCGCCGAGTTCGTCGACCGGGCGGGCACCCGGCAGGCGGCCGCGGTCGCGAGCGTACGCAAGCAGCTGCGGGAGATCGAGCAGTTGCGCGGGGCCGCACGCATCGAGTTGGCCTCGCTCAAGTCGCGGCAGGCGGAGCTGAAGCGGGAGAAGAAGACGATCACCGGGAAGCTGGACGCGGCGCGGCAGCTGATGTCCCGGCTGACGGCGCAAGAGCGCGCGCGGCTCGGGTTGGCCGGCGGCGGCACGGACCGCGCCTCACGTTCCGGCTCGGGTGCGCGCATCGGCCTGGAGGCCCCCGGCTTCACCACCGCCCAGGCGCCCGACTCCCGTGCCGCGGCCGCCGTCTCCTACGCCTACGCCAAGCTCGGCAGCCCCTACGTCTGGGGCGCGACCGGCCCGGACGCCTTCGACTGCTCGGGGCTCGTCCAGGCCGCCTACCGCTCCGCGGGGATATCCCTGCCCCGCACGACGTACGCCCAGATCGGCGCCGGCCGTCGCGTCTCGCGCTCCGAACTGGCGCCGGGCGACCTGGTGTTCTTCTACTCCGGCATCAGCCACGTGGGCATCTACGTCGGCAACGGCCAGATGATCCACGCCCCGAACCCGTCGGCTCCGGTGCGGATCGCGCCGATCGACGAGATGCCGTTCGCGGGCGCCACACGCGTGGCCTGAGCGGACCGCGCGGCACTCACACCAGCCGTCGCGCCGTCGCCCAACGCGTCAGCTCGTGCCGGTTCGAGAGCTGCAACTTCCGCAGCACCGCCGAGACATGGGACTCGACCGTCTTCACGGAGATGAACAGCTGCTTGGCGATCTCCTTGTACGCGTATCCGCGGGCGATGAGCCGCAGGACCTCCCGTTCCCGCTGGGTGAGGCGGTCCAGGTCCTCGTCGACCGGCGGGGCGTCGGTGGAGGCGAAGGCGTCCAGGACGAAGCCGGCCAGTCGCGGGGAGAAGACGGCGTCGCCTTCCTGCACGCGGAAGACGGAGTTGACGAGGTCGGTGCCGGTGATGGTCTTGGTGACATAGCCGCGTGCACCGCCGCGGATCACGCCGATCACGTCCTCCGCCGCGTCCGACACGGACAGGGCGAGGAAGCGGACCGGCTGCTCGGCGTCCGCCATCAACGCGGCGCAGCGGCGCAGGACTTCGACCCCGCCGCCGCCCGGGAGGTGCACGTCGAGGAGGACCACCTCGGGTCGGGTCGCGGTGATGACCGTGACCGCCTGGTCGACGTCCGCGGCCTCGCCGACGACCTCGACTCCGGTCTCGTCGGTCCGGCCGATCTCGGCCTGCACTCCGGTACGGAACATGCGGTGGTCGTCGACGAGGACCACGCGCACATGCCGCTCGCCGGCGCTCCCGCCGGTCGACTCCACGGGCTCGTTCGCCTCGGTCGGGTCGCTCATGACGTCTTCTCCGCCCTCTCCATCTCCAGCTCGACCTCCGTGCCGCCGTCCGGCACCGCGCGCAGTCGCGCCGTGCCGCCGTGGCGCTCCATGCGGCCGATGATCGATTCTCTGACGCCCATGCGGTCGGCGGGTATCGAGTCGGGGTCGAAGCCGGGGCCGCGGTCCCGGACCGACACGAAGACCGTCTTCCCCTCCACTTCGGCGTAGACCTGCACCGCGCCGCCCTCGCCACCGTACTTGGCCGCGTTCACCATCGCCTCGCGCGCGGCCTGCATCTGTGCGCCGATCCTCTCGTCGAGCGGGCAGTCGCCGACTATGACGACCTCTATGGGGACGCCGTGCTTGTCCTCCACCTCGGCGGCGTTGCGCCGCACCGCGTCGGCGAGGTTGTCGGGTTCGTCGGCCTCGTCCTTGCCGGTGCCCTCCGGCTTGTAGAGCCAGGTGCGCAGGTCGCGCTCCTGGGCGCGGGCGAGGCGGCGTACCTCGTTCGCGTTCTCCGCGTTGCGCTGGATCAGGGTCAGGGTGTGCAGCACGGAGTCGTGGACATGGGCGGCGACCTCGGCGCGCTCCTGGGCGCGGATGCGCATCAGCCGTTCCTCGGAGAGGTCCTGGGTCATACGGACGAGGTACGGCCCCGCGAGGAGCGTTATCCCGACGAGGACCGCGAGGGCCGCCTGCAGGACGGAGCCGAGGTGGGCGGCGGAGCCCTGCAGGACGAAGATGCCGGAGGCGCCCGCGGTGACGAGGAGGACGCCGCCCGCGGCACGCAGCAGGGTCAGCGTGCGCCGGCGGCTGCCGACCTCGGCCCAGCGGGCCCGGCGGGCGTTGTCCGCCTGGCGCCAGACGAGGGCGACACCCGCGCCGACGAGGACCACGGGCCAGAGGTAGACCTTGGCGCCGCCGCTCAGATTGACGTTGCCCACGAAGATCATGGCCACCACGACCATGAGGAGCAGGGCGACGATCTGCCCCCGGTCCGGCCTGCGGGCGACGAGCCTGCGGCGGCCGTCGGGCGAGGTCTCGGTGCTGACGAACGACGGGGCCTTCTGACCGCCGACGCCGCCGACGCCGAGCGGCACGAAGAACCAGAACGCGGCGTACAGCAGCGCGCCCAGGCCGTCCGCCATGAACAGGCCGACGAACACCAGCCGCACCCAGATGACGGGCAGCCCGAGGTGTCCGGCGAGCCCCCGCGCCACACCACCGAGCCAGCGTCCGTCGCTGCTGCGGTAGAGCTTGCGCGGCGGCCGCGGTTCGACGAGGGGCGCTGCAGCGGCTTCCGGCATGCCATCGATACTCACACGGCCAAAGGACACGGGCATCAGGGTCGACCCCCGATACTCCCCTGATCTTCGGCGGCCGGGCCCGTCGAACGCTTCCCGGGCGCCGGCTCAGGGGCGATATCAGGGTCCGGCCAGGGTCGTTCCGACTCCCGCCGGAGCCGCCCGCCCGTCACCATGGACACATGACAGATCACGAGCACGCCGCGACGGGTCCGGGACCCGGCTCCGGCCCGCGCCCCGCTTCGGGCGCCGGGCCGCAGGATGCCGCGCCCGCCGCGGATGCCGCACCCGCGGGCGCGCGGGAAGAGGGGGGTGCACAGGCGGAGGCCGCCGAGGCTCCCCACAGGCTCCGGCGCGACCGGCGGTACAAGCTGCTGGCCGGGGTGTGCTCCGGACTCGGGCGGCAGTGCGACATGGACCCGGTGATCTTCCGCATCACGCTCGTCATCCTCTCCGCGACCGGCGGCATCGGCCTGATCTTCTACGGCTTCGCCTGGCTCCTCGTCCCGTACGGGGACGAGGAGCAGAACGAGGTCCGCAAGCTGCTGACCGGCCGGGTCGACGGCCAGGCCCTGACCGCAGTGCTGTTCGCGCTGGTCGGCTGCGGTGTGTTCCTGACGATGCTGAAGAACGGCGGGGTGCTGGCCTTCTCCGTCGTCCTGTCCCTGCTCCTCGCGGGCGCCGGGTACTGGTCGCGGCAGCGCGGCGCCCCCGACCCCGACCCGCTGGCCGCCCAGGCCGTCGCCGACGCCCCGCCGGAGGCCCAGGCGCCGCCGGTCCCGGCCGCCTACCCGTCCTGGTGGCGCGACCCCATCGTCAAGGACGGCACGCATGACGGCGGCACCGGCTACCTCTGGGGTCCCCGCGACTCCCGCGACCGGGACATCGCGGCGGCGGTCAACATCGGCCTCGGCAACTCCTGGACCGACCGCGCGGACACACGGACCCCGCGCGCGCCCGCGCCGAAGCCGCGCGGCCCCCGCTGGATCGGCGGCTGGATCTTCCTGCTCGCCCTGCTCGCGGGCGGCCTCGGCACCGGGCTGACGTGGGACGACCACGCGCTCGGCACCAGCCTGCAGGCCGGCCTGGCCGCCGCGCTCGTGGTCTTCGGCCTGGGCATCGCGGTCAGCTCGTTCCTCGGGCGTACGGGGGCGGGGTCGGTCTTCCTCGCCGTCGTCACGGCGGCCCTGCTCGCCGCGTCGGCCGCGCTGCCCAAGGACATCGCCACGCACTGGACGCACACCACCTGGCGGCCCGCCGCGGTGGCGGACGTGCAGGAGAAGTACGACGTCGGCAGCGGTGTCGGCACCCTGGACCTGACCCGGCTGCAGCTGGCGAAGGGGCAGACGGTGCGCACGGGGGCGGAGGTCGGCATGGGCCGCCTGAAGGTGATCGTGCCGAAGGACGTGACCGTGAAGCTGACGATCGCCGTGGGCGTGGGCGACATCCAGCTGCCGGGCGACGAGCAGAAGGATGTGGATGTGGAGCCGGGCAAGCACAAGGACGTCACCCTGCCGCCGGTCACGGGCGGCAAGAACACCGGCACGCTCGACCTCGACCTCCAGGTCGGGCTCGGACAGGCGGAGGTGAGCCGTGCTGCGTCATGAGTTCCAGCCCGGGAGGCTCGTCGCCGGCGCGTTCCTCGCCCTCGCCGGCGCCGTCTACGCCGGGGATGCGGGGGGCCTTTGGGAGACGCCCTGGTTCGCGGTGATACCCGTCGTCATCGGCGGGCTGTGCCTCGCCGGTGCGGTGGGGGTGCTGAGCCGGGGCATACGTCGGCGACGAGCGGTGGCGGCGCAGAAGGGCCCGGCGGAGCCCCGGTTGGACGCATCGGGGTGACGCCACCGGTAGCCCCCGCCGGCCGGGAGCTACCGGTAACCTCCCGCCCGCTGCATTCGCCGCGCGCGGAGTGCGGCGTCCAGTGAGAACACGGAGGCGCCCGCGAGGATCAGGGGGAGCCAGGCCATCAGGTAGGCGAGGTCGTTGCCGTAGTAGTACGGGTCGGAGGCCCAGCTCACCGTCATCCAGAGGCTGAAGGAGATCAGCGCGCCGCCGAGCGCCGCCAGGCGGGCGAGCAGGCCGATCAGGGTGCCGATGCCGACGGCCAGCTCGCCGAAGGCGATCGCGTAGCCGAAGCCGACGGGATTCTTCAGCGCCAGGTCGACCAGGGCCGGGATGGCGGAGGAGTCGCGCACGGAGCGCATCGTCTCGCCGATCGAACCCGAGCCGGAGGACTTCATGAACGCGCTGTCGGTGAGTTTGTCCAGCCCGGCGTAGATGAAGGTGACGCCGAGAAAGACGCGAAGAGGAAGGAGGGCGAAGCGGGTGGCGGTGTCGCGCCAGCCCCGGTCGCCGTCCAGATAGGGGGTGTGCGTGTCCGTGCGCATGCCGTGAGTCATCACTGTCGCCTCTCGCCCGCTGGGCCGGGACCCCTCAAAAGACGATACGTACGTAAAGGGCGGCACGCTCAATTCGTGCGGGCCGTTTTCTGACCTGGTGCCCAGTCCCGGGGCCCGCAACCCCTCCTGAACCCCAAGTCACTTCAACCAGTCGCACCAACCCGGTCATTCGAGCCGAACTTCAGTCCGTCACGTCGATCGCGTACCGATTGGTCTCGACCCCCGCGGCCGTCACCACCTGCACCTCGACCCTCCCCGGTTCCACGTCCGCCGGGACCGGCACCGTCAGTACCGCGTCCGTCGGGTTGCTGAAGCCTCCGGTCACCGGGACCAGCGGGACGTGCACGTTCACCGCGCCGATGCGGACCACCATCCGCGACAGCCGGTCCGCCCCCTGCGCCCCCGGGGGCACGAAGCCCGCGCCGCGGATCTCGATGTCGTCGCCCGTGCGGACCGGGGCGTCGAGATCGCCCGCCTCCCTCGCCCGTACGACGGAAAGGATCACCGGACGACCGCCCTCGGCGTACTTGCCGGCCAGGTACGTCGCCGCCGAGACCAGCACCACCACTGCGAGGCCCCACGGCAGGTCCGGCAGCTGGTCGGGGCGGCGGGCCAGCCGTACGGCCGCGAACAGGACGGCCGCCGCGCTGATCGCGACGTACTGGATGTCGGCGAAGGCGCCCCGTCCGGCGTCGTCGGTGAGCAGGTCGGCGGCCCGCGGCCGGTCCGCGCGCACCTTCTGCAGCCGTTGGCCGAGGACCCGCAGCCCGACCACGCGTCGCACCAGCACCGCGATCCCGCACACCACGGCCAGTACGGTCGCGACGCCCGCGCCCCGGGCGAGTTCGAGACCGGCAAGCAGCGCGTCACGCTCCGCATGGCCGGAGGCCGCGGCCAGGCGGCCGGCCAGCACCAGCACGACGTACGCGACGAACAGCACCCAGACCGCGGCCACGGTGCGGGAGGTCGACAGCCGGTTGTCCTCGCCGATCAGCGGCGCCAGCACACCGCCGCGCCCTCGGTGGAACCACGCCGCCGCGGTCAGCGCCCCGGCCGCGACCAGGGCCGCGAGCAGCCCCGCCGTGCGCGCCGCCGTCCAGCCCGTGCCGATCGCCGTGAGCGCCTGCACCAGCAGCAGTACGACGACGAGCGCCCACACGGTGATCGCCGTACGGCGCCACAGCCGGGCGAGCCAGGCCTCGCCCTCGGCGCGGCCGCGTTCGGCGACGAGTTCCGCGGACTGGGTGAGCTCCTCCGAGACCCACTGGCGGGAGGCCTGGGCCGAGTGGGCCACCGCGGCGGGCAGCCCCTGACCGGCCGCGAACCCGTCGCGCAGCAGCAGGAACTCGGCGACCGCCCGCCGGTGTCCCTCGCGCGCCCCGTGCGGGCAGTCCCCGCAGGTGCAGCCGCTGCTGTGCCCGCCTCCGGGCGCGCCGGCGTCCGCACCGCCTCTAGCCTCCTGCACCGCCACGCCGACGCCTGCCTTCCCCGCGACCTGGACGGCCGGCGGCCCTGCTTCAGCAGTCCGCCGCCGCCCCGCAACTCCCGTGTGATGACAGCGAATTGTGCCCTACGCCACCCCGCCCCCGTCCGGCAGGTCTGGTCAGCGCGGGGTGAAGCGGGGCCGCCATGTTGACCCGGCTGCGAGAATTTCCCTATGGCCGAGATCATCCAGCGGGACGGGACCTGGGCCTTCGACGGCACCACGGTCAGGATCACGCCTGGTCTCCACCGCTCCGTGCCACTGTTCCGGCAGACCTACGGGGAGGTCGCCGTGCCCCTCGAGGCCATCGCCGGCGTGGTCTTCGAACCCGAACGCAAGCGCGGACGGCTGCGGATGCGGCTGCGCGAGGGCGCCGATCCGCTGCTGCAGGCGACCGGCGGGCGGCTGCCCGACCCCGCCGATCCGTACCGGCTGGTGGTGGACGTGGACCGGGCCGGGGTCGCCGAGTACGTGGCCGAGGAGATCCGCCGGGCGCTGATGCTGGACCAGATCCCCAAGGAACCCACCAAGGCCTATCTGCTGCCCGGGCCGCCCGTCCCGGTCTCGGTCCGTTCCTCCGACGGGACCGTCTCCTTCGACGGCACCCAGGTGCGCATCGACTGGGCCGACACCTCCGACCGCGTCAAGCGCGCGACCGGGCCGCGGATCATGGCCCTCAGCGATCTCGTGCAGGTCGAGTGGCTGCCCAACTCCGGTTACGAGGACGGCTTCCTGCGCTTCGTGACCCGCGAGACGGTGTTCTCCAAACTGCCGCCGGAGAAGGACCCGTACGCCCTGGACCTGTGGGGCAGCGCCCGCCGCGATCTGCTCACCGCGCTCGTCGCCACGGCCGTCACATCCCGGCTGCCGCACCCGTCCACGCGCACCGACGGCGGCGACTACGCCGAGCGGCGGCAGCTCGGCGGCGCTGTACTGACGTCGGCCGACCACCACGACGTACTCCTGCGCAGGCTGCGGGAGTTGGGCGAGCTGCACCGGGACGGGGTGCTCACCGACGAGGAGTTCGCGATGACGAAGGCAGCCGTGCTCAGAGGGTTCTAGCTCAGCAGGTCGGGCTCGCTCCGGCTGATGTCCTGCCACAGCGGCTGGTAGTTGATCCATGCCACCAGGTCGCCGCCGAGCTGCTCGCGGGTCGCCGTGGCCAGCCGGTGGTCGATGAGGAGGGGGCGGCCCGCGGCCTTGGCGGTCAGCTGGACCTGGGCGGACCGTTCCATGGACACGAACCACCAGGCGGCCGCGTCGACCGAGTCGCCGACCGTCAGCAGCCCGTGGTTGCGCAGCACGAGCGCCTTGCGGGAGCCGAGCGCGGTGGCGATACGGCGGCCCTCCTCGGCGTCGACGGCGACGCCGGTGTAGGCGTCGTAGAGGGCGTGGTCCTCGTAGAAGGCGCAGCTCTCCTGGGTGATCGGGTCGAGCAGGTCGCCGAGCGCGGACAGGGCGCGGCCGTGCACGGAGTGGCAGTGGGCCACGGCCACGACGTCGGGGCGGGCCGCGTGGACCTGGGCGTGGACGGTGAAGGCGGCCTGGTTGATGTGGTACCGGCCCTCGATGACCTGGCCCTCCGAGTTGGCGAGCACCAGGTCGCTCACGGTGACGTGCTTGAAGGGCATCCCGAACGGGTTGACCCAGAAGCAGTCGGAGTACTCCGGGTCGCGCGCGGTGATGTGTCCCGAGACGCCGTCCTCGAAGCCGAGCCGCCCGAAGATCCGCAGCGCGCCCGCGAGGCGCTCCTTGCGGTGGCGGCGCTCGTCGTCGACCGATTCGTGCATCGGCGGCATCGCGAACCGCAGCCGGTCGCTCGGCAGCGGCACGGGCGGAGTGGGCCCGACCCCGGGGGTGCCGTGCATGTGGTCCTCCAGACTGGGTTGTTTTACGGGGCGGAAGTTACCGTCGGTCAGCGCAGGAGAACAGAGTTGTTATGCAAAGATGACGTGCGCAACCGGCCCGGGGCCCCGACGCCACCTCGAATACCCGACAGAAGATGTCGGGTATGGGCGCCACACTCGCCCTATGGCAGCAAACTGGGACACCTTCGCCACCGCCGAACCCGACCTCGCCCGGACCGTCGAGGACCGCTTCGGCGCCTTCACCCACCACGTTCTCGCCACCCTCCGCAAGGACGGCTCCCCGCGCACCACCGGCCTCGAGGTCCGCTTCCTCGACGGCGAGCTGTGGCTCGGCATGATGCCGAACTCGCTCAAGGCGCTCGACCTGAACCGCGACCCGCGCTTCGCCCTCCAGGCGAACCCGGGGCCGGGCACCGGGATGGGCGGCGGTGACGTCCGGATCAGCGGACGGGCGATCGGGGTCGAGGAGGCCGGCACGAAGGCGGCGTACATGAAAGAGGTGGAACCGCCGGAGCCGTTCCACCTCTTCCGCACCGAGCTGACGGAGGTCGTACGGACCTACGTCGAGGACGACAAGTACCTGGTCGTCGAGGTCTGGAAGCCCGGAGAGCCGGTGCGCACTCTCAAGCGGACCTGAGCCTCAGCTCACTCCCACTCGATGGTGCCCGGCGGCTTCGACGTCACGTCGAGGACCACGCGGTTGACGTCCTTGACCTCGTTGGTGATGCGGGTCGAGATCTTCGCCAGGACGTCGTACGGCAGCCGGGACCAGTCGGCGGTCATGGCGTCCTCGCTGGACACCGGGCGCAGCACGATCGGGTGGCCGTAGGTGCGGCCGTCGCCCTGAACGCCGACCGAGCGGACGTCCGCGAGCAGGACCACCGGGCACTGCCAGATGTCGCGGTCGAGGCCGGCGGCCGTGAGCTCCTCGCGGGCGATGGCGTCGGCCTCGCGGAGCAGGTCGAGACGCTCCTTCGTGACCTCGCCGACGATCCTGATGCCGAGGCCGGGGCCGGGGAACGGCTGGCGCTGGACGATCTCGTCCGGCAGGCCGAGCTCCTGGCCGACCATCCGGACCTCGTCCTTGAACAGCTTGCGCAGCGGCTCGACGAGCTTGAACTCGAGGTCCTCGGGGAGGCCGCCGACGTTGTGGTGGGACTTGATGTTGGCGGTGCCGGTACCGCCACCGGACTCGACCACGTCCGGGTACAGGGTGCCCTGGACGAGGAACTCCACCGCCGGGCCCGCGTCCGCGATGATCTCCGCCTGCGCCTGCTCGAAGACGCGGATGAACTCGCGGCCGATGATCTTCCGCTTCTCCTCGGGGTCGGAGACGCCCTTGAGCGCGGTGAGGAAGCGCTCCTCCGCGTCGACGACGACCAGCTTCACGCCCGTCGCGGCCACGAAGTCCTTCTCGACCTGCTCGGTCTCGCCCTTGCGCATCAGGCCGTGGTCGACGTAGACGCAGGTCAGCTGGTCGCCGATGGCGCGAGCGACGAGCGCGGCGGCCACGGCGGAGTCCACACCGCCGGACAGACCGCAGATCGCGCGCTTGTCGCCGACCTGCTCGCGGATCGCGGCGACCTGCTCCTCGATGACGTTGCCGGTGGTCCAGTCCGGCTTCAGGCCCGCGCCGCGGTACAGGAAGTGCTCCAGCACCTGCTGGCCGTGCGTCGAGTGCATGACCTCCGGGTGGTACTGGACGCCGTAGAGCTTCTTCTCGTCGTTCTCGAAGGCGGCGACCGGGACGACGTCCGTGGAGGCCGTGACGGAGAAGCCCTCGGGGGCGGCGGAGCAGGCGTCGCCGTGGGACATCCAGACCGCCTGCTCGGCGGGGGTGCCCTCGAAGAGGGTGGAGGACGACTTCGATACGTGCAGATCCGTACGGCCGTACTCGCGGGCACCGGTGTTGTCCACCGTGCCGCCGAGGGACTGCGCCATCAGCTGGAAGCCGTAGCACATGCCGAACACGGGGACGCCGGCCTCGAAGATCGCGCGGTCGAGGCGGGGGGCGCCCTCCTCGTACACGGACGAGGGGCCGCCGGAGAGGATGATCGCCGCCGGGTTCTTGGCGAGGATCTCCGCGACCGGCATGGTGCTCGGCACGATCTCGCTGTAGACCCGGGCCTCGCGGACGCGACGGGCGATGAGCTGGGCGTACTGCGCGCCGAAGTCGACGACCAGGACGGTGTCGGGGGCGGCGTGGGTCGCTGATGACACGGGTTGCCTTCCGGCGGTGAGCGAGGGGTGTGTGTGCGGCCGAGTCTACCGGGCTCGGCGGGACCGCCTCCGGGCCAAGCCCCGTCTCAGGATGCGAACCGGGTTGGACACCCTCGCAAGGCGCGGCATACTGCTCCCATGCTCACGCACCCGACCTTCCTCTTTACCTATGGCACCCGGCCCGCCGGCTGCCATGGTCGTGCTGCTTGAGCTACTGACAAGCGACTTCCCAGGCGCCCCGGGCCGACAAGGTCCGGGGCGCCTGTCGTTTCCTCCCGGACCCTGCCGCTCCGGGGCACCTCCCCGAAACCCACTTCCGACGAGGAGCCCCCATGACCGCCATCGACGTGACCGGCGCCCGAACCCCCGAGGCCGCCGACGTGATCACCGGCGCCCGCGAACGCATCGACGCCCTGGACGACCGGATCATCGGCCTGATCCAGGAACGGATGGCCGTCTCCGCCGTGATCCAGGAGGCGCGGATCACCTCCGGCGGCCGGCGCGTCAACCTCTCCCGCGAGATGGACATCCTGAACCACTACAGCGAGGCGCTCGGCAAGCCCGGTACGTCCCTGGCCATGACGCTCCTCGAACTGTGCCGCGGTCGCATCTGAGTTCGGGCCCCTTCTCACCCGTACGGCGCGTGACCGCCCCGGGAACCGCTTCGTTGGTGGTGGTGTCCGTGCCAGCCAGGGGCGGGCCCGAAAGAACCACGCGTGGCTTGCTGGAGCGATGAGACGCACGGGTCGTGCCGTACGTCGTGGGACCTCGCTCCAGGGTTGTGACCGGACGGCAGGGGACAGCAGCCCGGTCACCCAAGAGAACGGTCGGCTCCGGGGACGCCCGGGGCCGACCGGCGGAAAATGCAAAAATGCACAACTCTGGGTCAAACGGTTGCGGAGGTCCCCGCCATCCAGCACGATGCGTAGAAAGCCCCAAGTCCCCCCGCAGACAACTGCATTGCCCTGCACTTCCGCACCTCCAGAGGTCAAGACCATCCGTGCGCCCCATGCGCGCCGGAGCGGCCACCCAGGGCACACAGGACAAGCGGCGCAACCCCCCGGCGCCGCTCCCAGGCACCGGCGCTGCCCTGACGTCGGTGCTGACGGAGAAGGGCCCCGCGGCCAAGTTCCGCGGGGCCCTTCGCACATCCGCTGCGGTCAGACCCGGGACACCGTCCCGCAGCCCTCGGTGCGGTCGTCGTCGATGCCCTTGCTGCGGTCGTACGGGTCCGACGTCGGGCCGGACGGCGCGCCGGACGGGCCGTCCGAGTCGAAGTGCGGGTGCAGATAGCCGTCGTAGACGTCGCAGGCGGAGTTGCCGATCTCCTGGTCGTAGCGGACGACGGCGATCCTGCCGGGCGTGACCCGGTACTTGGCCGGGTCGGACATCTCGATGTCGAGGACGCGGCGGACGATGGTGCGGGTGACCTCCTTCGAACCGTCGGCCTTCACCACCGGATAGACGAAGGTGTAGTCGGCGTGGACGGCGACGGAGGCCTGTTCGCCGGCCTTGAAGGTCATGCGGCCGCGGGTCTTGACCACGTCACCGACGAGCTTGATCTCGGCGGGGTCGAAGCGGCTGAACATCAGCAGCGGATCGTGCTTCCTGTCCGGTTTCTTCAGGGACGTGTTCAGCCGGGTCAGCAGGTCCTTCTGCTGAGGCTCGATCACACCGAGCGCGGTGGTGGGGCGTTGGCCGCGCAGGGTGGCCGCGTTGAGGTTCGCGTCGGTCAGGAGCGTGCGGGTCTGCTGGAGGGCCTGTTCGACCTGCGCCTTGGAGAGCGAGCCGACGGGGGTCGCCTTCGGCAGGACGATGCCCGCCGCGCCGTCGGCCCAGCGTTCGGCCGGGGAACCGGCGAACGGGCGGGCCAGGGTGGGCACTTGGGGGTCGGCGGAGGAGGGCGGGGCGGTGGGGGCGGCCGTTTCGGCGGGGAGGGGTGAGGCCGCGGCCGGCTCCGGACTGCCGGTGCCGAAGGGGTCGCCGGGCAGGAGCGACGGCTTGATCGCCACGACGGCCACGGCGGCGGCGACGAGGACGCCGAGCACCGCCCAGACCTTGCGGCGCCGGCCCGCGCTCTCCTGCCGGGCCGGTCCGGTGCGCCAGCCCTCGGGCGACTCGCCCCGGGCGTCCTGCTGCCGCAGCCGCTCGGTGACCATGCGGGCGCGTGCGGAGGGCTCCTTGGGCGCGGAGCCGTGGTCCTTGAGGAACTGCTCCCACACCTCGTCGGGTATGGAGGGGTCCTCGCCGGAACCGGATCTCGGCTCGTCGGACGGTTTGTCGACCACGGCGCGGGCACCTTTCTGCGTCACGTCTGCGTCACTCGAACTGTGGGGCGTCTGTCGAGCAGCAGAGCGTACGTGATGCAGGGCACATAAAAAATCTGTGAAGGCAGGCACAACCATTCACAGGGTTCACGGATCCAACCTGACGAACCAAGGGCCACACCCGCGCCCCACACGCGGAGCCCTCCACACTGGACTCCCTTGAGGTTTTCATGAAGCTTCGCCGTGCCATGGGTGTCGCGGCCGCGACCGCGGTTCTCGCCCCCCTCGCGCTGCTGTCCGCGCCCGCCGCGTTCGCCGACGGCGAGACGCCCGCCGCGCCCGCCAGCGAGACCGCGACCGAGACGCCGACCGAGACGCCGAGCGACACCGCCACCGCGACGCCGACGGACACCGGTCTGCCGACCGACAGCACCACCTCTGCCGCGCCGACCGACTCGACGTCCACGACGCCCGGCCCGAGCGCCACCGAGAGCGAGTCGACCTCGCCCGAGCCCTCCGAGACGGCCGAGCCGAGCGAGGACCCGAGCGACCCGGACGTCCCGTACTGCGACGACCTCGACGAGGACTTCAGCGACGCGAAGGTGTCCGCGGACATCAAGGGCCTGCCGGGCAAGATCGTCGCGGGTGACGGGTTCCACAACTTCAAGCTGGTCGTCACCAACGAGTCGAAGACCACCATCGACGGCGTCGCCTTCTACGCCGAGGTGGAGAACTACGAGGTCGACGAGTCGAAGTTCCTGAGCCCGTACGTCGACCTGGAGTTCAAGAACCCCGAGACGGGTTCCTGGGACCGCATCGGCTCGGACGACTGGGCCGGTGACTACTTCTTCTACGTCGACGAGCTGAAGGCCGGCAAGAGCCAGTCGGTCGACCTGCGCGTCAGCATCAGCTCCAAGGCCCCGGCGGGCGACGCCTACTCCTTCGGTTCCGGCGCCTACCTCGACAACGTCGAGGGACAGGACTGCATCGCCGAGGGATGGGCACAGTACGACTTCGAGGTGCTGAAGGCCGGTTCGGCCAACCCCGACCCGGGCTCCGCCACCCCGAGCGACAAGGGCAGCAAGGACTCGGTGAAGAAGCCGCAGGGTGAGGTCTCCGACCTGCCGACCGGCAACCTCGCCGACACGGGTTCCAGCTCCGCACTGCCCGTGATCGGCCTCGTCGGCGGTGTCGCCGTCGTCGCCGGTGCCGGCGCGGTGTTCGCGGTGCGTCGCCGCAGGGCCGGCGCGAACGCGTAACCAGAGCTCACTGCAAGAAAGAGAAGGACCTGCACTCGGAGGGGGGTGCGGGTCCTTCTCTCTTTGCCGTCACTTCTTCGGCGGCACCGCCGGCATCCCCAGGAACGGCAGCTTCAGCGCGCCGAACGCCTCCGCCGGGACCGCCGGGGCCTGCGGCTCGACCGGCTTCAGGCGCTCGTACGCCGCTCCCTGCTCCGGACGCGGGTCCTCCTCGCCCTTGTTGGGCCAGTACGACATCGCGCGCTCGGCCTGGGCGGTGATCGTGAGGGAGGGGTTCACACCCAGGTTGGCCGAGACGGCGGCGCCGTCGACGACGGAGATGCCCGGGTGGCCGTAGAGGCGGTGGTACGGGTCGATCACGCCGGTTTCGCGGGAGGAGCCGATGGGGCAGCCGCCGAGGAAGTGGGCGGTGAGGGGGGTGCCCATGAGCTCGCCGACGTTCGAGCCCGCGAAGCCGTTGATGTCGGCGGCGATGACGGACGCGCTCTCCGAAGCGGCCTTGATCTGCTTGGGGTTGGGGGCGCCGTGGCCCTGGCGGGCGGTGAGCAGGCCCTTGCCGACGCCGTCCGGTTTCAGGTACGTCGTCAGGGAGTTGTCCAGCGACTGCATCACGAGGCCGATGATGGTCTTCTCCGACCAGCGGCGGTTGGAGAGGGAGCGCAGCACGAGAAGGGGGTGGCGGGCCGCGTTCGCGAGCCAGCCCATGACCCTCGACGAGCCCTCCGCGTACGGCACCTGCAGGATGGACAGGCTGCCCATCGAGTTGGAGCCCTTGCCGTAGCGGACCGGCTCGATGTGGGTGTTCTCGTCCGGGTGGATGGACGAGGTGATGGCGACTCCGCGGGTGAAGTCGACCTTCGGCTCGCCGGTCGCCTTGCGGTAGCGGCGGTTGTCGGTCTGGGCGCCGACCAGCGCCTCCGAGTTCGTACGGGTCAGCTCGCCCAACTTCTCCGAGATGTACGGGAGTTGGCCGCCCGCCTTCATACGGTGCAGCAGGGTCTGGGTGCCGTAGGTGCCGGCCGCCAGCACCACCCGGCGGGCCTTGAAGGTGCGGCTCTTCGACGACTTGCGGCGGTCGTCGGTCGGGAGGGTCGCCACCGCGTATCCGCCCTGCGAGTCGTCCGTGATCGAGACCACCGTGGTCATCGGATGCACGACCGCGCCCGCCTTCTCGGCGAGGTAGAGGTAGTTCTCGTTGAGAGTGTTCTTCGCGCCGTGACGGCAGCCGGTCATGCACTCGCCGCACTCGGTGCACGCCTTGCGGGACGGGCCCGCGCCGCCGAAGTAGGGGTCGTCCACCTGCCCGCCGGGCGCCGCCTTCGACTTGCCCTCGGCGTCTTTCCCGTCGCCGAAGAAGACTCCGACGGGGGCCATGTGGAAGGTGTCGCCGACGCCCATCCGCTCGGCCGCCGCCTTCAGGTGGACGTCGGACGGGGTCATCGTCGGGTTGAGCCGTACGCCGAGCATGCGCTGCGCCTGGTCGTAGTACGGCTTCAGCTCCTCCTGCCAGTCGGTGATGTCACGCCACTGCGGGTCGTCGAAGAACGGCTTCGGCGGTACGTAGAGGGTGTTGGCGTAGTTGAGGGAGCCGCCGCCGACGCCTGCGCCGGCCAGGACCATGACGTTGCCCAGCAGGTGGATGCGCTGGATGCCGAACATGCCGAGCTTGGGGGCCCAGAGGTAGTTCCTGAGGTCCCAGGAGTTCTTGGGGAGGGAGTCGCGGGTGAAGCGGCGGCCTGCTTCCAGGACACCTACGCGGTAGCCCTTTTCCGTCAGGCGCAGGGCGGTTACGGAACCGCCGAAGCCCGAGCCGACGACGATGACGTCGTAGTCGTAGGTGTCCTGTGACACGTGCTCTCCTCGTTGAGAACGGGTGTTTCTACTTGAAGCGCAGGGCCTTCATCAGCCTCAGGCTGCGGCTCATGAACTCCGCGTACTTCTCGTCGTTCATGCCCAGCGAGGGCGCCATGGGGAGCAGGCGCTGCTGGGCGACCGTCTGGGCCTCCGTGTACTTGAGGATTCCCTCCGAGCCGTGGCGGCGGCCGAGGCCCGAGTCCTTCATGCCGCCCATCGGGGACTGGACGCTGCCGTAGGCGGGGGCGTAGCCCTCGTTGACGTTGACCGTGCCGGTGCGCAGGCGGGCGGCGACCTCGCTGCCGCGGCTGCCGTTCTTCGTCCAGACCGAGGAGTTCAGTCCGTACGGCGTGGAGTTGGCGTGCTCGATCGCCTCGTCGTCGGTCTTGAAGCGGTAGATCGAGACGACCGGGCCGAAGGTCTCCTCGGTGCACACCGACATGGGCTCGGTGACGCCGTCGAGGATGGTCGGCTCGAAGAAGTACGGGCCGATGTCCGGGCGGGCGGTGCCGCCGGCGACGACCTTCGCGCCCTTCGCCACCGCCTCCTCGACATGGCGGGTGACCGTCTCCAGCTGGCGTTCGCCGACCAGGGAGCCCATGTCGGCGCCGTACGCGAGGGACTTGCCGAGGCGCATGGCCTTGGTGCGCGTCGCGAAGCGCTCCAGGAAGGTGTCGGCGATGGACTCGTGGACGTACAAGCGCTCGATGGAGATGCAGAGTTGGCCCGCGGAGGAGAAGCAGGCGCGGACCGCACCGGCGGCGGCCTTCTCGATGTCGGCGTCCTCCAGGACCAGCATGGCGTTCTTGCCGCCGAGTTCGAGGGAGACGCCGACCAGGCGGGCGGCTGCGCCCTGGGCGACCTCGCGGCCGGTGCGGGTGGAGCCGGTGAAGGAGACGTAGTCGGCGTGCCGGACCACTTCCGGGCCGACGACCGGGCCTTCGCCGAGGACGACCTGGAAGACGTCCGCGGGGAGACCGGCCTCGATGAGCAGGTCGCGGGCCCAGAGAGCGGTGAGGCAGGTCTCGGTGTCCGGCTTCATCACCACCGCGTTGCCCGCCACGAAGGCCGGGAGCGCGTCGCCGACCGAGAGCTCCAGGGGGTAGTTCCAGGGGGCGATCTGGCCGACCACGCCGCGCGGGTGGCGGAGTTCGGTGACCTTCGTCAGGGTCGGCATGGCGCCCGCGTGGCGCTTCGGCTTCAGGTAGGCGGCGGCGCGGCGGCCGTAGTGGCGGGCCGCGACCGCGACGGCCTGGACCTCCTCGTGGGCGTGCAGGCGGGCCTTGCCGGTCTCCAGCTGGATCAGGTCGAGGACCTCCGCCTGGCGGGCCAGCACCAGGTCGTGGAAGCGCAGCAGGACCGCGGCGCGCTGCCGGACCGGCGTCTGTGCCCACACGGCCTGTGCCGCGCGGGCCGCCTCGTAGGCCTTGGCCACGTCCTCGGGTGTGGACTCCGGCAGGTCGGCCAGCTTCTCGCCGGTGAACGGCGTGTGGTTGGCGGTGCGCCCGGAGCCGACCACGCCCTTGGTGAGCTGGGCGACCAGCTCTGGCGTGACCACGTCGGCGGCGGTGCGGACGCCCTCGGGGGCGGGGGCGAGGGGGTTCGTGCCGGTCTTGGCCTGGGCATGCGCTTCCGTCATGAGGCGCAGGGTATGACGCGACGGGGGCTTTGGGTACCCGTCGGTAACGCGGCTTCACCGGGTGCTCACACGGCGCCAGTGGACACTGGCAAGGTTTGCGCTGATCAGGGGGTTGTGCGGGCACGACCGGAGGTGGTTCAGCTTTTTCCGATCACGAGGCGGTCACGGGCGCCCTTGAAGAGTGCGGTGCCCTTCTTCTCGTCCGCGGTGCCCTTGGGCATGTCGACGCGGAGTTCGTACATGCGTCCGTCGTCGGTGAGGATCATCAGCTGCATCACGCGGGTCGGGGAGTCGTCCATGCCGTAGGTGGTGTCGGCGAGGACCGCTTCGTAGCCATGGAAGGAGGTGCGGGTGTACTGGGTGTGCGCGTCGCCGTAGGAGTTCCAGTCGGCGTGCGCCTGTTGCGCCTGGGCCATCGGGGAGCGGGGCGCCTTGTCCCACTGGGTGAGGCGGAGATAGGGGTCGCTTTCGACTTCGTCGTACTCCACCAGGCGGGGCTGGTCGGCTGCGCCGCCTTCCCGGGCCGACTCGCGGTACTGGCTCGGAAGGGAGAGGACGGCGTTCATCGCCTTCTCGCGATGGGCGGTCCAGGTTGCCGCGGTGGGGCTTGCGGAGGTGGCGGCCGGTGCCTCGGTGAGTGTGGCGGTCCGTTCCGTGGCGGTTCTGCCCTCGGAGTCGCCGAAGTAGGAGGCGGCGAACCAGGTGCCGCCCACGAGGACGGCACCGAGCAGCGCGAGGGCGGCGCGGCGGCGCGGGGCGAAGCGCCCCGGCCCCCGGCTCGGGAGCGGGGTGGACTCCGCCATGGGTCCGGGCGCCGAGGAAGGTGTCGGCTCCGGCTCCGGTACGGCCGCTGCGCCCAGTCGTACGGTGCCCACGTCGTCCGCGAACGCCCGTAGCCCCGAGGTGTCCTGAGCCTCCGTCACCCCGTCGCCCGGACCTGCCTCCGGTACGGGCCGGCCCTCCGCCACCGCCTCCAGCGCCGCGGCCGTCTCCTCCGCCTCCGGCCGCTGCTCGGGGTCCTTCACCAGCAGGCGGGCGATCAGCGGGCCCAGCGGCCCGGCCTGCTTCGGCTCGGGCGGTTCGGCGGCGATGACCGCGGCGAGCGTGGACTCCACCGTCGCACGGCGGAACGGGGACTCTCCTTCTACGGCCGTGTAGAGCAGCACCCCCAGGGACCACAGGTCGGAGGCTGGTCCCGCGCCACGCCCCGACATCCGCTCCGGTGCCACGAACTCCAGCGAGCCGATGAACTCCCCGCTCACGGTGAGGGATTCCTCGCCCTGGACATGCGCGATGCCGAAGTCGGTGAGGACGACGCGGCCGTGCGGGCCGAGCAGCACGTTGGCGGGTTTCACGTCGCGGTGGACGATCCCGACCGCGTGCGCGGCGCGCAGCGCCCCGAGGACGGCGAGGCCGATGCGGGCGGCCTCGGGGGCGTCGACCGGGCCGCGTTCGAGGACCTGGTGGAGGGACTCGCCGCGGATCAACTCCATGACGATCCAAGGGAGTCCGTCCTCCTCCACGACGACGTCATGGATGGAGACGGCGGCCGGGTGGTCGACGCGGGCGGCGGCGCGGGCCTCGCGGTAGAGGCGGCCGGCGGCCCGCCGGTGGGCCTCGTCCTCCGGGTCGCCCGGCAGCCGCGGCTGCTTGACGGCGACGTCCCGCTGCACGAGTTCGTCGTACGCCCGCCAGACGGTGCCCATCCCGCCGGAGCCGATGCGCTCGGTCAGCCGGTAGCGCCCGCCGACCAGCCGACCGCCGCGCGTATGTTCGCCGCCTGCACTCATGCCCCATCAGTACAGTGCGGGACGCGGCCTTGTCGACGAGGGCCTACGGCGTCCGGTCGGCGAGGTCGAAGGACGCGCCCTGCCGCCGTACCTCCACGACGCCCGCTCCACCGAAGTGCGCGGGGATCACCAACTCGCCCTGATCGGCGGCCCGTTCCAGAATCCGGCGACGACTGACCACCGCCTGCCGCGGGTCCAGGCAGAAGCAGCTGCTGCACTCGGGGTGCAGGATCTGGACCGGGCTGTGCAGCAAGTCGCCCACGAACACGGCCCGTTCACCGCGGGATGCGACGCGCAGAACGGCGGAGCCGGGCGTGTGACCGGGGGCGGACTCCAGGGTCAGGTGGTCGTCGATTCGGTACTCGCCGTCCCACAGCACGGCCTGTCCGGCCTTGTGCACGGGCGCGATGCTGTCCTCGTAGGTCAGTTGGTCGTCCGGGCGCACGCCGCCGCCGTAGCCGCCGTCGGGGCCGAAGTGGCGGTCGTCGGCGGCCGGGAGGAGATACGTGGCGTTGGGGAAGGTGGGCGCCCAACCACCCTCCACGTCCTGGGTGTTCCAGCCGACGTGGTCCCCGTGGATGTGCGTGTTGACGACGACGTCGACGTCCTCCAGCCGTACGCCGGCTCGTGCCAGGCGGCCCGGGAAGTCGCCCTCCCGCTGGTGGAAGAGGGGGTTGCCCGGCCGCTCGCGGCCGTTGCCGACCCCGGTGTCGACTAGCACGGTGCGCCCCCCGCTGCGCACCACCCACGTCTGCAGCGCGACCACGGCCCGGTCGCTGTCGGGCTCCCAGTGGTCGGGGGCCAGCAGCTCCCGGTGGGCCTGCCACACCTCGGGGCCGACGCCCGGAACGAGGTCCCGGGCGGGCGCGTACGGCGCCTGCCACTCGACGACCCGGACGACCTCGACGTCACCGATCACAAAGCTCTGCGTGTTCTCATCAGCCATGCCAATGACGGTAGGAGGCACTGATGAGCATTCCAATGCCTCATCTGCTCGATCGGATACGCAAGCGTCTCACTTCCGATCGCATCGCGGAGTAGGCTGCCGTCATGGACGTGGTGAGCGACGCGATCTCCGCCGTACGCATCGGACAGCCCTCCTCGAACCGGCTGCGGGTCGGCGGCAGCTGGTGCACGCGGCTCGCGCCTTACGAGGGCGCCGGGTTCCATGTCGTCCTCGCGGGCGGCTGCTGGCTCCAGCCGGACGGGGGCGGTGAGCCGGTGACGCTGGGCGCGGGGGACGTCGTACTGCTGCCGCACGGGGCGGGGCATGTGCTGGCGGACGCTCCGAGCGATACGGCGCGTGCGGTGCCGTTCGAGGAGATGCGGCGGCCGGAGGGGGTGCCGGGCGGGCGTGAGGTGGAGCTGCTGTGCGGCAAGTACCGGCTCGACCGCAGCCGTGTGCACCCGCTGCTGAAGGAGCTGCCGCAGGTCGTCCATCTGCCGAACCGGGTCGGCTCGCATCCCGAACTCCGCGCCGCCGTGGACCTGTTGGCGCGGGAGCTGGACGAGCGGCGCCCGGGGTCCTGCCTGGCCCTGCCGAGCCTGCTCGACCTGCTGCTGATCTACATGGTCCGGGCGTGGATGGACCGGGCGAGCGCCGGGGCCTGGCCCTCCGTGCTCAGCGACCCGGTGACCACGTCGGCCCTGCGCGCCCTGCACTCCGACCCGGCCGCCGCCTGGACGAACGACCGCCTGGCCGCGGAGGCGGGTGTGTCCCGGGCGACGCTGGCCCGGCGGTTCACGGCCCTGGTCGGGCGGCCGCCGATGGCCTATCTGACGTGGTGGCGGCTGACGCTGGCGGCGACCCGGCTGCGGGAGACGGACGCGCCGCTGGCGGCGGTGGCGCGGGAGACGGGGTACGGGACGCCGTACGCCCTGTCGCACGCGTTCAGCCGGGAGTTCGGGGTCACGCCGGGGCGGTACCGGGCCGGCTAGGGCTCTTCTGATGGATCTCCGCGGCGTCGCGACGCCCGGCACGCCCTCTCGCCGCACCGGTCAAAAGCCCTAGTAGCTCCGCTACGAG